>PLRT01000122.1 GCA_003164915.1 Hyphomicrobiales bacterium
GCGTCGCTGACCAGCGGCAGCGCATTGTGCTTGGTGGTGTCGTAGGCGCTGACGTTGAGCGCGACGATCTTGAGCGCGCCGCTCTTGAACAGCGCCCATGATCCGGTGGTGAAGTCCTGCAGCCGGGTGCCGACGGCGAGCAGCAAGTCGGCGTCGGCGGCGAGCGCGTTCGCCGCCGACGTGCCGGTGACCCCGACGGACCCGAGCGCCAGCGGATTCGATTCGTCGATCGCCGACTTGCCCGCCTGGGTGACGGCGACGGGGATCTGGTGCGTCGCAGCGAACGCCTCGAGCTCGGCGGAGGCTTCGGAGTAGAGGGCGCCGCCGCCGGCGATGATCATCGGCCGCTTGGCGGCCTTGATCGCCGCGACCGCCGCCGCGAGCTCGTTTTCGTCCGGGCCGATCCGGCGCGGCGCCCAGACCTTTTCGGCGAACATCGCTTCGGGCCAATCATAGGCCTCGGTCTGGACGTCCTGGCACATCGCCAGCGTCACCGGGCCGCAGTCGGCGGGGTTGGTGAGCGTGTGCATCGCGCGCTGCAGGGCGGGGATCAACTGCTCAGGACGATGGATGCGGTCGAAATAGCGGGACACCGGACGGAAGCAGTCGTTGACCGAAACCGTGCCGTCGTTGAAGTCCTCCGCCTGTTGCAGCACGGGATCGGGCCGGCGATTGGCGAACACGTCGCCCGGCAGCAGCAGCAGCGGCAGCCGGTTGACGTGAGCGACGGCGGCAGCGGTCACCATATTGAGCGCGCCCGGGCCGATCGACGTCGTGCAGGCCATGAAGCGACGGCGGAAGCTCGCCTTGGCGAACGCGATCGCCGCATGGGCCATCGCCTGCTCGTTGTGGGCGCGATAGGTCGGCAGTCTGTCGCGCGCCTGATAGAGCGCTTCGCCGATGCCCGCGACATTGCCGTGGCCGAAGATCGCCCAGCATCCGGCGAAGATCGGCAAGCGTTCGCCGTCGATCACCGTCGCCTGATTGGCGAGAAATCGCACCAGCGCCTGAGCTACCGTAAGCCGCACCACCTTGCCGACCATCGTCCTTACCTCCCACCCAGGCCGCCGCGGGCCATCGCCCGTTCTTCCATAATCGTCCAACCGCGGCTCTCGCGGCGAAGCCCGCAATTCCGTCGCCCCTAGCGTCGATCGAACGACAGCCAGAGATCGACGAGGGCGGCGAACTTCCCCGCCATGCTGTCGATCGCCTCCGCGTCGCCGATTTCCCGCTTCATCCAGCGATCGGCCGCCTCGGCGAAGATGGTTCGCCCGACCGCGAATCCGCGCACGCATCCGGCGGAGTGCGCCGCTGCGAAGGACTCGCTCAACTTCTCGAATGGGGCCTCCAGGCCCAGCAACACCACGCCGCGGCATAACGGGTCGCGCGTCGCGATCACCTGATCGATCGCCTTCCACGCCTCGACCGACGATTGCGGCTCGAGCTTCCACCAATCGGGCTTGAGGCCGGCGTCGTAGAGCTCCGTCAGCGCGCGCGCGATCGTGTCGTCGTCGAGCGGCCCCGCCTTGGAGGCGATGATCTCGACGAGCATCTCGCGTCCGATCTTGCGGGTCGCCTCGAACGCGGTGATCAACTTGGCTGTTTGTTCGGCCTTGAGCGCGTCGTCGTCGTCCGGGTGGTAGAAGCAGAGAACCTTGACGCAGTGATCGACCGGCCATTCAATCAGCCGGCTGCCGAGATCCTGGCCGAACTCGAACTGCAGCGGCCGCGAGCCCGGCAATTCGATCGGCCTGGCGACCCACAAGTCCTGCCCGGCGCCGGCGGCGAACAGCGCGTCGCGCCCGTATTTGTCGTCGAGCAGAACGCCGAAACCGGGGCGGCCGCCGGCGACGCGCCGCGCCGCGGCGACCGCCAGCGCCTTGAAGGCGGAAAGGCGCGCCGCATCCGCCTCGCCCTCGGCCAGCGCCTCCAGCTGGATGCGGTGATCGACGGCGAGGGCCATCAACCGGGGCATGTCGCGCCGGCGCGTCGTCGCCCAGTGGATGTGGTTCAACGCGCCGTCCTTGCGCAGCGCCCGCTCCGAACCGCCATGATCGAGGAAATGCCGCAGTTCGGTCCAGGTCGGATATTCAGGCGAGCAGAGGAGGCGCGACACCGCGAAGGCGCCACAGGCGTTCGCCCAGGTGGCGCAGATCGAGAGGCTTTCGCCGCGCAGCCAGCCGCGCAGAAAACCGGACATGAAGGCGTCGCCGGCGCCCAGCACATTGTAGACTTCCACCGGGAAGCCCTTGCCGACGATTCCGCCTTCCAGGGCGTCGGGAATCGGCCCGTCGTAGACGACGCAACCCAGGGCGCCGCGCTTGAGGACGATCGCGGCGGCGGATTTCGCGCGGATGGCGCGCAGCGAGTCGAGCAGGCTGTCGTTTCCCGCGGCGATCATGATCTCTTCTTCGGTGCCGACGATCAGGTCGCAATCGGCGAGCGCAGCGCTGAGCCGCGTCGACACCGCTTCGGACTTCACGTAGCGCGCGAAACCTGCCTCGTGGCCCGCGAGCCCCCACAGGTTCGGCCGATAATCGATGTCGAAGACGACCTTGGCGTCGTGTCGCTTGGCCAGCGCGATCGCCTTGGTCTGCGCCGCCGCCGCGTGGGGTTTGGAGAAATGCGTACCCGTCACGACGATTGCGCGCGCCCGCGCGATCAGCGCTTCGTCGATGTCGCTTTCGTCCAACGCCATGTCGGCGCAGTCGGCGCGATAGAAGATCGTCGGCGAAACGCCCTCGGCTTGGACCGCGAGCAACACGAGACGCGTCAGGCGGTCCTTGTCGATATGCACCCCGTCGGTGACGACCCCATCGCGCGCGAGCTGCTGGCGAATGAAGCCGCCCATCTGTTCGGCCCCGACGCGGGTGATCAGCGCCGATTTCAGTCCGAGTCGCGCGGCGCCGATGGCGATGTTGGCCGGGCAGCCGCCGACGGACTTGGCGAAGCTGGCGACGTCCTCGAGCCGGCAGCCGATCTGTTGGCCGTAGAGGTCGACGGAACAGCGGCCGATCGCGATCAGATCGAGCGTCTTGTGAGCGTCGGCGCCCTCGGTCATCTTTCGCCTTGCGAGTGGGATCGGCGCAGCGAGTCTACCGCAGTCCGGCCGAGGCGTTGAACGGCCGGCGCGCGCCGGCATTCCCGGGGTCGGCGAACCGCGGCCGTTCGCCCGCCGTTCGTTCGGCCGGCTCGCCGTCGGCGATCGCTTGGCCGCCGCGCGCCCGTCCCGGCGTGATGCGCTGCTGACATCGGATTCCGTCGCATGCGTTGGCCGGGGAGCTCGGCTCCGACCGCCAAGTTTGGCGGGCGCTTGCCGCTCCGTTCAAATCCAGGCGAAATTTACATTCCATTTATCGTTGAAGTCAACCGGTGTGTTTTGAAGCGGGTGGCAAGCCGAACCGCCGCTTCCGCGCTTCGTCAAATCGCCGCGGCAGGTTGCGCCGGCGCTGCCGCCTGCGTAAGTTCCCTCTTTGGCAATGTGGATTCAGCGACCACGGCGCGCCAGGAGATCGCCTCAGACGTTCCGCCGCGACCGGCAGGTTCCTTGCGCGGCTTCGCCTTTGATGGCATGCGAGGTCCAAAGCGGGGCGTTTCTGGAAGGCGCCTTTCGGGACGGCGGCTTGGCTCGGTTGACGGTCGGTTCCAACGTCGAAAGACACGAAACAGAAGAAAACCGAATGGCGCATGACTCCGTGATCGACCCGCCGCGCGACTTCAACGGGCTTCGCGATCTCATTGTCGAGGCGCGCGACAGATTGCCGAAGCGATTGGCCCAGGTCGCAACCTTCACCATCGAGCGACCCGACGACATTGCGTTCGGCACGGTCAGTTCGATTTCGGAGCAGGCCGCGGTGCAGCCTTCGACTTTGGTGCGTTTCGCCAAGGCGCTCGGCTATAGCGGCTTCAGCGAGTTGCAGACCGTGTTCCAGCAGCGGCTGCGCGACCGGCCCAACAATTATGACGCGAGGCTGCAGGCGTTTGACGCGCATGCGTCCGGCCGCCCGCCGGCGATGGCGCTGATCGAAGGCCTCAGTCAAGCGGCGACCGATTCGATCGCAAAATTTCGCGACCGAATCCAGTTGGAGTCGTTGGACGAGGCGACAAAGATCCTGTCGCAGGCCGAGACGATCTATCTGATCGGCCTTCGGCGATCTTACCCGATCTCCTCCTATTTGAGCTACGCCCTCGGGACGCTCGGGGTGCGCACTGTGCTGGCGGGTTCGCCCAATGGGGTGGATCGCGAAATTCTGTCGTTCGCCGGTCCGAGGGACGCGGCGCTGGCCGTCAGTTTCACGCCTTACGCGCCCGCCGCCGTCGAATACACGCGACAGATCGCCGGGCAGAAGACCCCGCTGGTCGCGATCACCGACAGCCCCTTCAGCCCGCTGGTTTTCAACGCCAGCGTCTGGTTCGAGGTGGTGGAAAACGACTTCGAGGGCTTCCGGTCGCTGGCCGCCACGATGACGCTCGCCTCGGCGCTGGCGGTGGCGGTCGCCGAGCGTCGCCGCGGTCGCGAGAAACAGAATTTGCATTCCGACTAAAATAGAATATGGAATGTGTCGGCTGAGCGTTCGCCCCTGTCGGCGGACTGGCGCAGGCGAGCGGGTTTCCGCGGTTCGGGCGCGCTCGGCGGCGCAGCGGTTCGCAGAGTCCCGCGGCGCTTGCGCCCGGCGGGGCGCGCAGACGAGGCCGCGGACGCGACCCAATCGGGGGGGAAGATCATGATCCGTATCGGCGCCAATCCGATTTGCTGGTCCAACGACGACATGATCGAGATCGGCGGGAATATTCGGCTGGAACAGTGCCTGAGCGAGGCCCGCGAGATCGGTCTCGAGGGCATGGAGAAGGGCAACAAGTTTCCGACGACGGCGGCCGCGCTGAAAGCCAAACTGGCCGAGTATGGCCTGGCGTTCATCTCGGGCTGGTACTCGACCTTCCTGCTGGAGCGCGACGCGGACGCGGAATTCGCCGCCGCCGAGGCCGATCTCCGGTTGCGCAAGGACGCCGGCGCCGAAGTTCTGGTGACCTGCGAATGCACCCGCACGGTCCACGGGACGAAATCCGCGCCGCTGTCGACGCGTCCGGTGCTGACCGACGCCGAATGGTCGGTCTTCCTGCCGCGGATGACCCGCTTTGCCGAACTGGTGAAGGGATTCGGCCTCCAGCTCGTCTACCATCATCACATGGGCACGGTCGTCCAATCGCCGGCGGAGGTCGACCGCTTCATGGCCGGCGTCGGACCGGCGGTGAAGCTCCTGCTCGACACCGGCCACATCACCTGGGCGGGCGGCGACGCGGCGCGCCTCGCCAGGACCTACGCCGACCGGATCGGCCACCTCCACGCCAAGGACGTGCGCGCGACCGTCGCGGCGCAGGCGCTAAAGGAAGACTGGTCGTTCCTCGATTCCGTTCTCGCCGGCGTCTACACCGTGCCGGGCGACGGATCGATCGACTTTGTCGGCGTTTTCCGGGCCGTGCCCAAATATTCCGGCTGGATCGTCATCGAAGCGGAACAGGATCCGGAGAAGGCCAATCCGAAGCGCTACGTGACGATGGGGTACAAGAACCTCAGGCGCTTTCTCGCCGAGGCTGGTCTTCACTGAGGGCGCATCGGCCGGGCGGCTTTCCGAACCGTCATGGCCCGAAGGCGCGAATTTTGATGCGGCGCCAAGCCGCTCACGGAGGAAACGTCATGCTAAGAGTGGGTCTTCTCGGCGCCGGCCGCATCGGCCTGGTCCACGCCAAGGCGATCTCGGCGCATCCGCAAAGCAAACTGGTTGCGATCGCCGACGTCGTGAAGGAGTCGGCTACGAAGCTCGCCGGCCAGTATGGCGCCGAAGCGCGCAGCAACGAAGCCGTCATCGGCGACGCCGCGATCGACGCCGTGCTCATCGCGACCTCGACCAACACCCACTCCGACCTGATCGAAGCCGCGACCCGGGCCGGCAAGGCGGTGCTGTGCGAGAAGCCGGTCGACCTCAGCCTCGCCAGGGCGCAGGCGTGTCGCGCCGCCGCCGCCGCGACCGGACGGCCGGTGATGATTGGCTTCAACCGCCGCTTCGACCCGAACTTCGCCGCGCTCAAGGCGGCCGTCGATCGCGGCGAGATCGGCAAGAGCGAACTGCTTTCGATCACCTCCTTCGATCCCGCGCCGCCGCCGGTCGCCTACGTCCAGGGGTCCGGCGGGCTGTTTCGCGACATGATGATCCACGATTTCGACATGGCGTGCTGGATGATGGGTTCGGCGCCGCAGACGGTCACCGCGATCGGGACCTCGATCGTCGATCCCGAGATCGGCAACGCCGGCGACGTCGACACCGCGGTCGTCACCCTGCGCTTCGCCGACGGCCGCATTGCGGTGATCAAGAACAGCCGCCGCGCCGCCTATGGCTACGATCAGCGCATCGAGCTTCTGGGCGCCGAAGGCCTGCTTTCGGCCGGCAACGTACTCGAGAATACGGTCTCGAAGGCGACCAAGGCCGGGGTCGTCAGCGCCAAGCCCGAATATTTCTTCCTCGAGCGCTACATGCGCTCGTACGCCGCCGAATGGGCGGCGTTCGTCGAGGCGGTGAACACGGGAAGCGCGGTCCCCGTGTCGCTCGACGACGGCGTCAATGCGCTCGCGATCGCCGAGGCCGCGGCGTTGTCGGCGAAGACCGCGGCCACGGTCGCCATGGCGTCCGTGATCAACTGATCGAACCTTCCAAGGCTGCTGCGCTTCGAGAGCGGCGCAGCCGTTCGGCCGCATGTCGCCGATCCGCGAGCCGACTGGCCGCAGAGAGACGCGCCCGGCCCTTCGAGTCCCTAGAGGTCGAAGTTGGTCGGCATCATGACCACGTCGCGAATCGTCATGCCGCGCGGTCTCGTCAGCATGAACGCGATCACGTTGGCGACTTCGCTGGCCTCCAGCAGGCTTCCCGCCTCCCTCAGCTCCTTCAGCTTCTCCGGCGGCCAGTCGGCGATCAGGGCGGTGATGACGGGGCCGGGCGAGATCGAGCCGACGCGAATGCCGTGTTTGAAAACTTGCCGTCGCACGGTCTGGACGAAACAGTTGATCGCCCATTTGGACGATGCGTAGACCGGCTCCCAAGGCGTCGGAAAATGGGCCGCCAACGAGCTCGTGACGATGATGTCGCCGGTTCGCCGCTCGATCATGTGCGGCAGGATGTCGTGCACGTTCTTCATCACGACGTTGACGTTCAGGTTCAGCATGCGGTCGATCGCAGCGGAGTCGGCGTCGATCAGATCGCCGCCGATGTAGGTTCCCGCGTTGGCGTGGAAGATATCGACATGGTCGATCGACTCCAGCGCCCTCGGCAGCAGCGAAGCGCAGGCCTTCGGGTCGAGCAGGTCGACGACCAGCGGCGCCGCCGCTTCGCCGTGCTTGTCGCGGAGCGCCTTCAGCGCCGCTTCGTCGCGGTCGACCATCACCACGCGCGCGCCCAAGGCCATCATCGCCTCGGCGCTCGCCAATCCGATGCCCGACGCGGCCCCGGTCACGACGGCGAACTTGCCTTCCAATTCCATTGCCACAGTTTCACTCCCGTTGAACGCCTCGGGCGAGGGCGGTCGCGCTCGCGCGAAGCCGCGTTTGCGTGTCGAGCCCCACGTCCGCCCGGATCGGTCTCCGCACAAGCTATCCGCCTCGAGGTCGAATGTCCTGTGCAAGCGCGTCGCGGTCAGGGCGGGATTTGATCGGTTCCGCCGCCGCGGGTCCGCGCCGGCGGTCCTCCCTCCTGCGCTCGACGGCGCCGGGCCGCTCGCGACCGCAAGGCCCCACTGCGCGTCGATGAGTCGCATCCGGGCGGTTGCCCCACCGCCGCGAGCGTTCACGGCCGCGGTCGTCGCGCCGCGCTTTCCTGATCGCGCGCCGAATGCGAAGCTGCGGGAAAAGACGGGAGACTTCGCCATGGACGTTCGCGCCGCCGTCGCCTTCGAGGCGGCCAAGCCGCTCGAGATCACGACGGTTCAACTCGACGGCCCTAAGCCCGGGGAAGTCCTGGTCGAGATCAAGGCGACCGGCATCTGCCACACCGACGATTTCACCTTGTCGGGCGCCGACCCGGAGGGCCTGTTTCCGGCCATTCTCGGCCATGAAGGCGCGGGCGTCGTCGTCGACGTCGGAGCGGGCGTGACCTCGGTGAAAAGAGGCGATCACGTCATTCCGCTCTACACGCCGGAGTGCCGCGAATGCCCGTCCTGCTTGTCGCGCAAGACCAATCTCTGCACGGCGATCCGCGCTACCCAGGGGCAGGGCGTGATGCCGGACGGGACCTCCCGTTTCTCGATCGGCGGCGACAAGATCCACCATTATATGGGTTGTTCGACCTTCGCCAATTTCACCGTGCTGCCCGAGATCGCCGTCGCCAAGGTCGATCCGAACGCGCCGTTCGACAAGATCTGCTACATCGGCTGCGGCGTCACCACCGGGATCGGCGCGGTGATCAACACGGCGAAAGTCGAGGCCGGATCGACCGCGATCGTCTTCGGACTCGGCGGCATTGGCCTCAACGTGATCCAGGGCCTGCGCCTCGCCAGCGCCGACATGATCATCGGCGTCGACCTCAACCCCACCAAAAAGGCATGGGGCGAGCGGTTCGGCATGACGCATTTCGTCAACCCGAGCGAGATCGGCGCCGAGCTCGTCCCCTATCTCGTTAACCTGACCAAGCGCGGCGCCGATTCGATCGGCGGGGCCGACTACACGTTCGATTGCACCGGCAACGTCAAAATGATGCGTCAGGCGCTGGAGGCTTCGCATCGCGGCTGGGGCAAATCGGTCGTCATCGGCGTCGCTGGCGCCGGGCAGGAGGTCGCCACCCGCCCGTTCCAGCTCGTCACCGGGCGCACCTGGATGGGCACGGCCTTCGGCGGCGCGCGCGGCCGCACCGACGTGCCGAAGATCGTCGAATGGTACATGGCGGGCAAGATCGAGATCGATCCGATGATCACCCACAGGCTGCCGCTCGCAGACATCAACCGCGGCTTCGAGCTGATGCATGCCGGTGAGAGCATCCGCTCCGTGGTGGTCTATTAGGGCGACTTGGAACGGATCGGAATCGTCCCGTCGCGTCATGGCTGGGTCAAGCCGGTCATGACGGCGGCCGGCCGACAGGGTCATGGCCGACAGGGTCATTGATAACTTTGTTGATCTGATATATAGTTTTATCAGCGGGCAACGCCCGTATATTGCTTTCGCCCGGAAATGCATTGATGACGGAGGCCGCCAGTCGGGCCGTTCGCGCCGGCGTTACAGCCGCTCGGCAGAGCGGCGGCGCGGGCGAGTGGAATCCCGCCCTCTACATGAAGTTCGTCGCCGAGCGGACGCGCGCGGCGCGCGACCTGCTCGGCGGCGTTCCGTTGACGGAGGCGCGGCGCGTCGCCGATCTCGGCTGCGGTCCCGGCAACAGCGCCGAGCTGCTCGCCGCCCGGTTCGCCGAGGCGGCCATCGTCGGCCTCGACACGTCGGAAGCGATGCTGGCGCACGCGCGCCAACGCGTTCCCGCCGCGCGCTTCGTCCGCCAGGACATCGCGACCTGGTCGCCAGAGACGCCTTACGATCTCGTCTTCGCCAACGCTACGCTGCAGTTCCTGCCGCGCCACGAGACGCTGCTGCCGCGACTGTTCGCTTTCGTCGCCGAGCGCGGCTGTCTCGCCGTGCAAATGCCGATCACGCTGCACGAAGCCTCGCATGCGGCGATGCGGCTGGTCGCCGCCGAAGGGCCGTGGGCGCGGCGCTTGGCGCCGATCGTTCGCACCCAGCCGGTGATCGCCGCCTTCGAGGACTATTATGAATGGCTCGCCGCCGCCGGGGCGAAGGTCGAGGTTTGGACGACGACCTATGTCCACATGCTCGACGGCGTCGAGGGCGTCGTCGACTGGTTCGCCGGCTCCGGCCTCAGGCCGTTCCTCGACCCGCTTGACGAAGCCGAACGCGAAGCGTTTCTTGCGCGCTACCGCGAGGCGATCGCAGATTCCTACGCGCCGCGGGCCGACGGCAAGGTGCTGCTGCCCTATCCGCGGCTGTTCATCGTGGCGAGGCGGTGAGCGGCGGCGGCGCCGCTAAAGGTCGGCGACGCTCTTCTTGAACGCCTCGGCGTAATCCTNNCCGGCGCGGAGCTCCTTCAACATGAAGTCGATCGTCTGCTCGGGCGTCCAGGCGCCGGCGGGCTTCTCCGTCCGCGCCCCCGCCGTCAGCCCGGTGAAGACGAAGCCGGGGATCAACAGGTGGGCGGTCACCTTGCAGCCCTCGACATTGCGCAACTCGTGCTGCAGCGATTCGGTGAAGACCTTCACGCCGGCTTTCGAGACGTTGTAGGCGGGATTGCCGGGCGGCGTCGTAATGCCCTGCTTCGAGCCGGTGTTGACGATCATCGCCGGCCGCTTGCTGGCGATCATGCCGGGCGCGAAGGTCTTGGCGCCGTGGATCACGCCCCAGAGGTTGACCTCGACGATCCGTCGCCAGCCCTCCCAGTCGCCGAGGATCGAAGTGGAAGGGCCGATTCCGGCGTTGTTCATCAGGATCGAGACCGGGCCGAAGGCCGAGGTCGCCGCGCGCTCCAGCGCCTGCACGTCGGAGAGATCGCTGACGTCGGTCGGCTGGGCGAGGGCGGCCTTCGCGCCGCGCGGCGAGGCGGCGGCGATCTCGCGCGCCGCGGCGTCGAGCCGATCGCCCGGCAGATCGGCGACGACGACGTTGAGCCCCATCGCCGCAAACCGCTTCGCCCCGGCCAGGCCGATGCCCGAGGCGCCGCCGGTGACGACGGCGCAGCTTTCCGGTTCGAATGGGGTGTCGTGGGTCATGCGAATCTCCACAGGGCGGCTGGGCGGCCGTCCGCCTCAGCTCTCAGCATAAAGATCGGCGCGGAAATAGGCCTTCGGGTCGAGCGGATCGGGCAGGCGCCCG
The DNA here is from genome assembly GCA_003164915.1 of Hyphomicrobiales bacterium. Taxonomy (GTDB): domain Bacteria; phylum Pseudomonadota; class Alphaproteobacteria; order Rhizobiales; family Beijerinckiaceae; genus Roseiarcus. The sequence continues at coordinate 10,910 of PLRT01000122.1, forward strand.
AACGTCTTGAACATGCCGTTGAGCGTCGCCAGCCATCCGGCCGCCGTGCCGTCCGTCGTGGCGGCCTCGAGTTCCGGCGTGGTGAGGAACTTCGAGTGCTGCGCTTCCTCCGCCAACTTGTCGGCGCCGATGCCGATGAAATTGGCGGTGATCGCGACCGCCTTGTCGAGATGGGCGGCGCGGAAGGCGTTCGCCCCCTTCAGCACGGCGATGACCTTGCGAACGAGATCGTCGGCGACGTCGTTGCGGGAGACGAAGGCGGTCGGAAAGGCGATCTGCGGGAAGAAGTCCGCGTTGGCGGCGATTTCGACCAGATCCGGCACACGATCCTTGATCACCGCGACCAGCGGATACCAGATGCCGGCGGCGTCGATCTGGCGGCTGGCGAAAGCCGCCACCACCGTGCTGGGGTCCATGCGGATATACTCGATGTCGTCCACGGTCATGCCCGCCCGCTGCAACGCCAGGCGGAGCAGCATGTCGCCCGAGGTTCCTTCCGGAACGCCGACCTTCTTGCCCTTGAGGTCGACGACGCTCTTGAACCCCGCCTGGGCGATGACGCGGTCGGCCTGGCCGAGGTTGTTGATCGCGATCACCTTGGCCCGGCCGCTCGCCGGCAGCCACAACGCGCCGGGGCCGACATAGCCGAAGTCGAGACTGGCCGAGCCGAAGGCCTGGATCTGGATCGGTCCGTTGGTGAAGACCTTGAGGTCGGGAGCGAGCCCGTGCGCCGCCCACAGGTCCTGGTCGGCCGCGATCGCCGCCAGGCTCGCGCCGTTGAAGTCGCCGATGTAGCCCATGCGCACGGTGTCGGCGGCAAGGGCCGGCCGCGACCGCGCGGTCGCCGCCGCGGCGAGGGACGATGCCCCCATGACGAAAGCGCGGCGCGAAAAGGCCTTCATTTCGATCTTCTCCGATTGTCTTCGTCGTCGGCCGCTTCCATCGACGCCGGTTGCTGATGGTAGACCGCATTCCAGACCCGTTTGCGGATCTCGGCAAACTCCGGCGACAGCCGCATCGCTTCGGTGCGTGGATAGGGCAGGTCGACCAGGACGATCTCGTAGAGGCGCCCGGGACGCGAGGCCATGACGATCACCCGCTTGGCGAGGTAGACGGCCTCGTCGACGTCGTGGGTGACGAACATGACCGTGCGCCGCTCCCGGCTCCATGCGGCGAGCACCTGGTCCTGCATCTGCACCCGCGTCAGCGCGTCGAGCGCTCCGAACGGCTCGTCCATCAGCAGGATGGTCGGATTGACGGCGTAGGCCCGCGCGATCGCGCAGCGTTGTTTCATCCCGCCGGAGAGAACTTTCGGCAGCGCGTCGGCGAACTCGCCGAGGCCGACGAGGTCGATGAAATGCTGCGCTGTCCGCCGACGTTCCGCCGCGCTCTTGCGCGCCAGGCGGAGGCCAAATTCGACGTTCTTGCGCACCGTCAACCAAGGAAAGAGCGCGTATTGCTGGAAGATCACGCCGCGTTCCGGCCCAGGGCCGCCCACCTGCCGCCCGTCGACCAGCACCTCGCCCGAGGTCGGCTTGACCAGCCCCGCCGCGATGTTGATCGCGGTCGACTTGCCGCAGCCGGAGGGGCCGACGACAGTCACGAATTCGCCGTCCGCCACGTCGAGCGACAGCCGGTCCAACGCCGTGAAGCTCGAGTCGCCCAGCGCGAACCGATGCGACACATTGCGAAACGAGATCTTGTCGCTCATATCCGCTCCTGCCAGCGGGTGAGCCGGTTCTCCAGAGCGAGGAGCAGCCGATCCATCGTCAATCCGAGAACGCCGATGGCGATCAGGCTGACGAAGATGGTGGCGAGATCGTAATAGAGCTGCGCCTGCTGCATGCGGAAGCCGAGACCCGATTGCGCCGCGATCAGTTCGGCGGCGACGACGGTCGCCCACGCGGCGCCGAGGCCGATCCGCATGCCCACCAGAATGAACGGCATGGAGGCCGGCACGATCACCCGCCTGAAAATGGTCGCGTCGCCCGCCCCCAGCACGCGCGCGGCGTTGATCAAGGTCTTGTCGACGCTGACCACGCCCTGGAAGGTCGCCACGACGCTCGACAGGAACGCCGCCAGGAAGATGACGAACACTTTCGGCGTTTCCCCGATGCCCATGGTCACGATGGCCAACGGAATGATCGCCAACGGCGGGATCATGCGAAAGAACTGGACGAAAGGTTCGATCAATCCGCGCGCGAGGCGATACCAGCCCATCAGGAAGCCGACCGGGACGGCGAGGGCGACGCCGAGGCAAAATCCAAGAAGGACGCGTCGCAGGCTCGCGAGAGCGTCGGTGAGAAGCTGGCCGGTGCGCGCCAGTTCCAATGCCCGGACGAGGACCTGCAAGGGGCTCGGCAGGCCGACCTTGCCCCACGCGACGACGGCGCTCCACAGGGCGACGCCGCCGACCACCGCCACGACGTTCATCGCGAGCATGCGTCGGTCCAATCGTCCCGAGCGGGCCTCGCCGGAGGGCGTCGGGGTCGTCGCTGTCTGCGTCACAATGCGGGTCCCCTGAATGCGGGCTACTTCTGGCACGCCGGGCAATAGAAGGTCGACCGTCCGCCCTGCGCGATGCGCGTGATGGTTCCGCGGCAGCCGCGACGCGGGCAGGCGGCGCCCTCGCGGTCGTAGACGGCGAAGGCATGCTGGAAATAGCCGAGTTCGCCGTCGGGTTGGCGATGATCGCGCAGCGTCGAGCCGCCCGCCTCGATCGCGTCCTCGAGCACCTCGCGGATCGCCGGGGCGAGCGCGCGCGCCGCCGCGCTCGGTTTGCCCTTGGCGTCGGCGAGGATCGCGGCCGGGCGGGTCGGCGAGAGGCGCGCGCGGTGCAGCGCCTCGCAGACGTAGATGTTGCCGAGGCCCGCGATGCGCTTCTGGTCGAGCAGCGCGGTCTTGATCGGCGCGCGCGAGCCGGCGAACAGGGCGGCGAGCCTGGCGGCGTCGAATTCCGCCGACAGCGGCTCGACGCCGATCCCGGCGAACGGCGCGCGGGCCTCGATTCCCTCGCTGTTGACTAGGTCCATCGCGCCGAAGCGGCGCGGATCGTTGAAGACGACGCGCGCGCCGTTGTCGAGGTTGAAGACGACGTGGTCGTGCGCGGAAAGCTTCGGTCGCTCGTGATAGACGGTCGGCAATGTCGCCGCTTCGCCCCGCTCGATGCGGAACGAGCCCGACATGCCCAGATGCATCACCAGCGTCTCGCCGCCGTCGAGCGCGACGAGCAGGTATTTGGCGCGGCGGGTCATCGACAGCACGCGGCGGCCCTCCAGCCGCTCGGCGAAGCGCGGCGGGAACGGCGCGCGCAGATCGCCGCGCCGCGTCTCGACTTTGACGAAGCGCGCGCCGACCATGACCGGCTCGAGGCCGCGACGGACGGTTTCGACTTCCGGCAGCTCAGGCATCAGCGCGCTCGCGGATCACGGCGAGGAAGGCCGAGCCGTACCGCTGCAGTTTCGCCGCGCCGACGCCGTGGACGCGCGCAAGCTCGTCGAGGTTCTGCGGCTTCGCCGCCGCCATCTCGATCAGGCTGCGGTCGGGGAAGACGACATAGGCCGGCTGCTTCTGCGCCTTGGCGAGCGCGCCGCGCAGCGCCTTCAGCGCCGCCAGCAGCTCGGCGTCGGCGTCGCTCGGCGTCGCGAACGCCGCCGCGCGCTTGTCGCGCCGCGCCTTGCGGGCGACGACGTCCTCGCGCAGGGCGAACGGCGCTTGGCCCTTCAGCACCTTGCGCCCGTCCTCGGTGACGACGAGTCGGTCGCGGTCGGCGCCGTCGTGCTCGATCAGCCGCGCCGAGAGGAGCTGCCTGAGCACGCCGCGCCATTCGGCCGGCGCGCGGTCGGCGCCGACGCCGAAGGTCTTGAGCTGGTCGTGGCCGTGGCGCTCGATCGCCTCGCTCTTCTTGCCGGAGAGGATGTTGGCGAGATGGCCGAAGAAGAACCGCCCCGACGTGCGAAGCACCGCCGACAGCGCCTTCTGCGCTTCGAGCGTGCCGTCGATCAGCTTCACCGCGCCCTGGCAGACGTCGCAATGGCCGCAGGGCGCGGAATCCTCGCCGAACGCTGCGAGCAAGGTCTGGCGGCGGCAGCGCGCGGTTTCGCACAATCCGACCAGGGCGTCGAGCTTCCCCGCCTCGATCCGCTTGCGCTCGTCGGGCGCTCCGCTTTCGGCGATCTGGCGGCGGCGCAGCTCGATGTCGCCGGCGCTGTAAAGCCCGAAGGCCTCGGCCGGCAGGCCGTCGCGGCCGGCGCGGCCGATCTCCTGGTAATAGGATTCGATCGACGAGGGCATGTCGGCATGCAGCACGAAGCGCACGTCGGGCTTGTCGATGCCCATGCCGAAGGCGATCGTCGCGCAGATCACGACGCCGTCTTCCTGGAGGAAGATGTCCTGGTTGCGCGAACGGACCGCGTTCTCGAGCCCGGCATGATAGGGGAGCGCCTGGCGGCCGCGCTCGGAAAACAGCCGCGCAAGCTCCTCGGTGCGCCGGCGCGAAGCGCAATAGACGATGCCGCTCGCGCCCGCGTGCGCGTCGAGCCGCTCGGTCAACTGGCGCGTCGCGTTGGCCTTCGGCCGCATGGCGAGGAAGATGTTGGGGCGGTCGAACGAACGCACGAACACGCGCGGCTTGGCGCGGAAC
>PLRT01000032.1 GCA_003164915.1 Hyphomicrobiales bacterium
TCGGTGCGATTTTGCCAGTTGGTGGCCGTTATCATGCTGCGTGCGAACACTCCGGGACAAGACGTCGCTGCGATCGTGAGCGACGTCGAGCGGTGCGCCGTCCTGCGGCGGTGGCCCATTGGAGCGCTTTTCAAGGCGGCGGAGAAACTGCAATCGGACGGCGATCCGGCGACGGCGGCAGCGCTTTACAAGAATTGGATCGGCTGCAATTCCGACGATCCGCTGCTGCACGCCGCCTATTTCAACTACAGCGTCGCCCTGGCCAAGGCGGGCGATCGATTCGGCGCGATCAACGCTGCCAGGGAGTGCATTCGCCTCAAGCCGGATTTCCAAGAGCCTTACATCAATCTTGGGCGCCTCTTGGAAGAGACCGGCCAACTTGGGGAGGCCGTCGCGCAGTGGCGNNAACCACCAGCAGGACGGCGTCGCCGAAGAGACGCTGAAACAATCGCTGGAGCTTTCCGCCGCTCAGCCTGAAGTCATTCAGCATTGGATCGCCTTGCGGCAGCGCCAATGCAAATGGCCGGTGGTCGAAGGGTGGGATCATGCGCCGTCGGCGACGTTGACGGCAGGCGTCTCGCCGTTGTCGCTGGCGAACCTCGTCGACGACCCGATGTTCCAGCTCGCAAGAGCATGGAAGTACAATCGGGAGACGATCAAGCCGGTCGCCAACCCGCGTCTTATCCCGACGCATTCGCCTGCGACGCGCCGGCGGTGGGGGAAGCTCAGGATCGGCTACGTCTCTTCAGATCTTCGAGAGCATGCGGTCGGCTTCGCGATGACCGACGTCCTTGAGACGCACGATCGCGGTCAGTTCGCCGTCTCCGCCTATTATTGCGGAATCAATCGGGTCGATCCCACTCGACTGAGGATTCGCGACAGCGTCGACTCCTGGGTGGACATCAGCGGCATGAGCGACGAGCAGGCCGCGGCCAAGATTGCGACGGACGAAGTCGATATTCTAGTCGATCTTAACGGCTACACCAAGGATGCGCGAACGCGGATCTTTGCATTTCGTCCGGCGCCGATCGTCGTCAACTGGTTTGGCTTCCCCGGCACGATGGCGACGCCCTACCACCACTACATCATCGCGGACGAACACGTCATTCCGCCGGGCGGCGAGATCTATTATTCCGAGAAGGTTCTCCGCCTCGCCTGCTATCAACCGAACGACCGCAAGCGACAGGTCTCCGACCACCGTCCAACGCGAAGCGAAGAAGGCTTGCCGGAGACGGGAGTGGTCTATTGCTGTCTCAATGGCGCGCAAAAGATCATTCCTTCCGTGTTCGATAGCTGGATGACGATCCTGCGCGAGACGCCGGACAGCGTGCTCTGGCTGCTCGGCAACGGGGACGACATGGAGGCCCGGCTCAAAGGGGTCGCCGAGAGCGGCGGCGTTTCGCCGGAGAGGCTCGTCTTCGCTCGGAAGAAGGCCAACCCTGAGCACCTTGCGCGCTATGTCCTTGCCGACCTTTTCCTGGACACGTTTCCCTATGGCGCCCACACGACGGCGGCCGACGCCATCTGGATGGGGGTGCCTATTCTGACGACGCCCGGCAAGAGTTTTGCCTCCAGGGTCTGCGCGAGCCTCGCGCACGCCGCGGGAATCGGCGAGTTCGTCTGTCCGAACCCGGAAAGCTACGTCGCCCGCGCAATCGAGCTCGGTCGGGATTCGGGACAACTGTTGAAGTTCAAGCAAAGGCTGGCGGCGAAGCGAAGCGCCTCCCTGCTTTTCGACACCCCTCGTCTCGTGCGCGACCTCGAAGACCTATACAGAGGCATGTGGGAGGAGTTTCAGCAAGGGCGGCTTCCTGTCCCCGACCTCGCTAACCTCGAGATCTATCACGAGATCGGCGTCGAACTGAGCCTCGCGAATGCGGCGCCCGCGGCGGACGAGGACTATCGGCGGACCTACTGCGATCGACTGGGAACCCACAACGCCCTGTGTCCGCTTCCCCCGGACTCGCGCCTGTGGAAAGGCAGCGTCTGCTTGAGCGAGGGGAAATCCCAATGATCGCGATTTCCGTCCAGCCATATCCGACGACCCGTTGGAACGGCCGGGCGGAGCGCGCATCGAGCGCCAGCGGCGTTGGCCTCTTTGTTCCGTGGTCGCGCTCAGCCCCACTCGCAACGATGAAAACAACGCTGAGGTGTGGAATGGCCGAGGCCGAACCGAAGCCGAACGTCGAACGACAGCGAAGCGCCAATCCCGGGCCTGACGGCGCTCGCGCGCCGCGCGCCGCCAGCTCCAGCGGCGTTGCGTTCGCCGCTCGGCGCGACTGAGGCGGTCGAGACCGAAAGAGACGAGCATGGCATCAAGCTTCATCTCTTCCTTGACAGCGGGGCAGCTCGCAAACCTGTCGTCGACAACGATCAAGAGTTTCACCACAACCGACATCGAGGCCTTCACGGCGGTGCTCGCCGCCGCGCTGACCACTACGGAACTCAATGAATTCAGCACGACAAATCTGGAAGCGTTGGCCTCGACCCAGGTCGCCGCTCTGTCGTCGGCGACCTTGGCCGGGCTTCTATCGACCCCGTTCGAGGCGCTGGCGCAGGCCGGCAGCGCGTCTTTCACCACGACGCAGATTGCTGCGCTGACGACCACCGAGATCAATGAACTCACCCAGACCGAGCTTCAGGCCTTAACCGCGACCCAGCTGAACGCGCTGACAGCGACCCAAATCCACGCCATGACGACGGCGACGCTGGACAGT
>PLRT01000179.1 GCA_003164915.1 Hyphomicrobiales bacterium
AGGCGTGCGCTGCGTCCCTTCCCCCTTTGTGGGGGAAGGTGGCGCGGCGAAGCCGCGACGGATGAGGGGTCGCGCCGTCAGGCGCGTTGTTCAAGTCGCACAACCAGTCTGCCAGTCAGCGCCGTCGCTGCGCTCTTCGGCGCCGATTTGACCTCGGCGCGCGCCTTGCGGCGCGACCCCTCATCCGTCGCGCTGCGCGCGACACCTTCCCCCGCAAGGGGGGAAGGGGGAGCGCGCGCATGACCACCGCCTCGGCGCTCGAAGCCGCGCCCGCCGCGCCGCCGCCGACGTCGGCGACCCGTCCGTTCTCGGCGTTCGAGTGGATGGTCGCGTTCCGCTACCTGCGGGCGCGTCGCGCGCACGGCTCGGTGTCGGTGATCGCCGGCTTCTCCTTTGCCGGCATCGTGCTCGGCGTGATGGCGCTGATCGTCGTGATGTCGGTGATGAACGGCTTCCACCACGACCTGATGGAGAAGATGATCGGCCTCAACGGCCACATCTTCCTCCAGGGGGTCGAGAAGCCGCTGACCGACTACAATGCGGTGGCCGAGCGGGTCGCCAAAGTACCCGGGGTCGCGCTGGCCGCGCCGCTGGTCGAGGGCCAGGCGTTCGCCACCTCGCCGTATAATTCCGGCCCGGCGCTGGTGCGCGGCATCCGCGAGGCCGACCTCGAGCGGCTGCCGGGCATCGAGGGCCACGTCACCCAGGGGACGCTCGACGGCTTCGACGGCGGGCAGGGCGTCGCGGTCGGCGCGCGGCTCGCCGAGCATCTCAGCCTCAGGATCGGCGACAAGATCACCCTGATCGCGCCGCGCGGCGCGCAGACTCCGTTCGGCGTCACGCCGCGGGTCAAGAGCTACGTGGTCGCGGCGATCTTCCAGATCGGCATGGCGACCTTCGACAACACGTTCGTGTTCATGCCGCTCGCCGAAGCGCAGGCCTTTTTCAATCTCGACGGCCAGGCCAACGTCATCGAAGTCTATCTCGACGATCCCGACCGGATCGACGCGATGCGCGCGCGCATCGACGCCGCCGAGCAGCGGCCGATGATCNNAACGTGATGTTCGCCATCCTGACGCTGATCGTGCTGGTCGCCGCGCTCAACATCATCTCCGGCCTGATCATGCTGGTGCAGGACAAGGCGAGCGCGATCGCGGTCTTGCGCACGATGGGCGCGACGCGCGGCGCGATCATGCGCATCTTCCTCATCACCGGCGCGACGATCGGCTTCGTCGGCACCGCCTGCGGCCTGATCCTCGGGGTGGCGGTCGCCGAAAACGTCGAGCCGATCCGCAAGGGGCTGAGCTGGCTCACCGGCCGCAATCTGTTCCCCGCCGAGTTCTACTACCTGTCGCAACTGCCCTCTCGCCTCGACGCGCGCGACGTGATCGCGGTCGCCGCCATGGCGCTGATCCTGTCGCTGGCGGCGACGATCTATCCGTCGTGGCGGGCGGCGCGGCTCGATCCGGTCGAGGCGCTGCGCTATGAGTGAGGAGGCGGTGCTGCGGCTCGAGGCGATCGAGCGGCGCTACGGCCGCGGCGAGACGACGATCGAGGTGCTGGGCGGGGTCGACCTGGCGCTGATGGCGGGCGAGTCGGTGGCGCTGATCGCCCCCTCCGGCGCGGGCAAGTCGACGCTGCTGCATATCGCCGGGCTGCTGGAGCGGGCCGACGGCGGCGAGGTCCGCATCAGCGGCCAGGCGACCTCGAACATGAACGACGACCGACGCACCGCGCTGCGCCGCTCCGAGATCGGCTTCGTCTATCAGTTCCATCACCTGCTGCCGGAATTCTCGGCGCTGGAGAACGTCGTCATTCCGCAGATGATCGCCGGACTGAAGCGCGCCGAAGCGGCGTCGCGCGCGCGCGAGCTGCTCGGCTTCCTCGGCCTCGGCGCGCGCGAGGGCCATCGCCCTGCGGAGCTGTCGGGGGGCGAGCAGCAGCGGGTCGCCATCGCCCGCGCGGTCGCCAACGCGCCGCGCGTTCTGCTCGCCGACGAGCCGACCGGAAACCTCGATCCCAAGACCGCCGACCACGTGTTCGGGACCTTGGCGGAACTGGTCAAGGCGAGCCGCGTGGCGGCGCTGGTCGCCACCCACAATCTGGAATTGGCGGCGCGGATGGACCGGCGGGTGACGCTGAGGGACGGGCGGCTGGAGGAGATGGGGTGAATATCCTTCCCCGCTACGCGGGGAAGGATGAGCGCAGCGGCTTACGCCGGCTCGACCGACTTCANNGAAGACGATGTCGCCGCCGTCGCCCGCGACCGCCGGCCGCACGCGCGTCTCGATCAGCTCCTTGATGGTCGCGACCGTCTCGGAATCCTCGGCGTGGAAGAATTCGTCCTCGGCGGCTGCGCGGGCGCCCGTGAGCACCGGCGCGCCGGAAAGGAAGAACTCGGTGACGACCCCGAGCACCGCCGGCTTGAGCTGGCTCCACTCGCCGTCGCGCTTGGTCACCGAAATGAATTCGGGCGCGAAGAACACGCCGCCGACGCCGGGCAGCTCGAGCAGCGCCTTGGCGAGCGGCGAAGCCTCCGCCTCGGCCGCGTCGCGCGCCTCGAACGTGCCCGATTCGAGCACCGGGCGGCCTGGGAGGAACTTGAGGGTCGCCGGATTGGGCGTCGCCTCGGTCTGGATGAACAACGGACCGGCTCCTGGGAAGCGGGGTTGGCTATCCGTCAGATAGGCGCGCCGGGAGCTTGGCGCAAGCTCCGCCGCGCGGCGATGCGCCGCAAGCGGCGAATCCGGATTTCCCTCGCGGGGGCGTTGAGTTAGATGAGAACGCGCCAAAGCGGAGAATGCCATGGCCGAAGCCAAGCGCGTCGAAGCGGCCGCGCGGCGATGACGGGCGCTTTCCGGCTTGCCGAAGGCGGGCGGATCGATCGCGCCCGGCCGCTGCGCTTTGCGTTTGACGGCGCGTCCTATGTCGGCTGCGCCGGCGACACGCTCGCCTCGGCGCTGATCGCCAACGGCGTCCATCTCTTCGGCCGTTCGTTCAAGCTGCATCGGCCGCGCGGGCTGCTGTCGCTCGGGCCCGAGGAGCCCAACGCGATCGTGTCGCTCGACGCCGGCAAGGGCCGCGTCACCCCCAATCTGCGCGCGGCGCAGATCGAACTCTACGAGGGGTTGAAAGCGTCGAGCCAGAACGCCTGGCCGTCGCGCGAGTGGGACGCGCTGTCGCTCGTCGGCCTTGCCGCCGATTTCATGCCGGCCGGCTTCTACTACAAGACCTTCATGCAGCCGCAGGGCGCCTGGGCCAGGCTCTACGAGCCGGCGATTCGGCGGGCGGCCGGGCTCGGCGTCGCGCCCAAGGACCCCGATCCCGACCATTACGCCTTCGAATACGCCCATTGCGACGTCGCGGTGATCGGCGGCGGTCCGGCGGGCCTCGGCGCGGCGCTGGCCGCCGCGCGCGCCGGAGCGCGGGTCATCGTCTTCGACGACCAGGCCGAGCTCGGCGGCTCGCTGCTCGCCGAGGCGAAGGCGCGCATCGACGGCGCCGCCGCCTCGGTGTGGCTCGCCGCGGCGGTGGCCGAACTTGCCGCCGCGCCGCGCGTCCGGCTGCTCTCGCGCTCCCAGGCCTTCGGCCTCTATGCGCAGAACTTCATCGGCGCGGTCGAGCGGCTGACCGACCATCTCGCCGCGCCCGATCCGCAGCGCCCGCGCGAGCGGCTGTGGCAGGTGCGCGCCAAGCGGATCGTGCTCGCCGCCGGCGCCTTCGAGCGGCCGCTGGTGTTTCCCGACAACGATCGGCCGGGGATCATGCTGGCCGAAGCGGCGCGCACGCTCGCGACGCGTTACGGCGTCCGGCCGGGGACGCGCGTCGTCGTCGCGACCGTGCAGGATTCCGCCTATCGCGCCGCGCTCGATCTGGCCGCGGCGGGCGTCGAGATCGCGATGATCGCCGACTTGAGGCCGAGCGCCGACGGCGCGCTGCCGCAGGCGGCGCGGCTGGCTGGGCTGCGCGTCGAGACCAATTCCGCGATCGTCGGCGCCTACGGCGGCAAGCGCGTGACGCACGCTGTGATCGCCAAGCGCTGGGCCGACGGGGCGCCGAGCGCCGGCGAGCCGATCGCCTGCGATCTGGTCGCGATGAGCGGCGGCTGGACGGCCAATGTCGCGCTGCACGCGCAGGCGCGCGGCCGCATCGCCTTCGACGAGTCGGCGCAGGGTTTCCTGCCGGCCCACCGGGCCGAGGGACGCCGGTCGGCCGGGGCCTGTCGCGGCGCCTTCGCGCTCGCCGATGCGCTCGCCGACGGCCTGGCCGCCGGCGCGGAGGCGGTCGGCGAGGCGCCGCCGCAACCGCCGCGGGTCGAAGGCGCGCCGG
>PLRT01000121.1 GCA_003164915.1 Hyphomicrobiales bacterium
TTACCGCCGTCAACCGAATCTTTGCCGACCCCGGCATCGCGCGGTTCTGGAATCCGTTCACCGTCGCCGGACGCGCCGCACTCGACGCCATGATCACCCAGCAGGCGCAGATCATTGCTTACATCGACGATTACAAGCTGCTGATGTTCGCCACGCTCGCCGCGATCCCGCTGCTTGTGATGTTTAGGCGATCATCGGGCGGCGGTGCGGGTATGGCCGCCCGACATCGCTGAAGACGCGTTCAGGCCTCTGATCCTCCTCGTGGGACCTATGAACGCGCGCGGCGCCCGTTGCGTCGGCGTGAGGCGATCGGGCGGGCCATGCCGGCGCGGCGCCGCATGAGTATTTTCCGAGTCTGGCGCCAGCTCAAAGAGCCCAGCCATTGTGACCGGATTTGTAAGTGGAATGAACGCAACCGTGCGCGATCGCAGAAGTCGTGCGCACGCAGGTGGCCGCCTCGATCGCGCAGAAATTATAGGAACGCAACAAGAGGATGACGGACATGACAGACGCTGTTGTTCCTGTGAAGGCCTTCGAGGGGAGTTGGGAGCACACTTTCGTCACGGGTGGAGTGGCCGCGCTCGCCGGGCTCATGTTCGGGTTGGACATCGGCGTGATTTCCGGCGCGCTGCAATTCATCGGTGACACCTTTCACACCTCGGATGTCGCAAAGGAGTGGATCGTCAGCAGCATGATGTTCGGCGCGGCCGCAGGGGCTCTCGGCGCTGGTGTGCTTTCCTTCCGGCTTGGCCGCAAGGTGTCGCTGATTATCGGCGCGGTGCTCTTCGTCGTGAGTTCTCTTTTGTGCGCCGCCGCGTGGTCGACCGAGTCCCTCATCGTGTTTCGCGTGATTCTCGGCGTGGCGATCGGCATCGCGACCTTCACGGCCCCGCTCTATATTTCCGAGATCGCACCAGCGGATAAGCGCGGCGCGATGATATCGAGCTATCAGCTCATGATCACCGTAGGCATCCTGGCCGCCTTCCTCTCCGACACGCTGTTTTCCTACATCGGCGCTTGGCGATGGATGTTGGGGATTGTGGCGGTTCCCGGCGCGCTTTTCCTGATCGGCGTCATCCAACTTCCCAGCAGCCCGCGTTGGTTGATGATGCGCGGTCGGAAGGACGAGGCGCGCGCCGTCCTCAAGTCGTTGCGCGGCGACCCGAAACTGGTGAACAAGGAGATGCTCGATATCGAAGAGCAACTGAAGCGGCCGCAACGCGGTTGGAGCTTCTTCCGAGCGAACCCAAATTTTCGCCGCTCGGTCGGGCTCGGCATCGCGCTTCAGATGATGCAACAATTCACCGGGATGAATGTGGTCATGTACTACGCGCCGCGCATCTTCGCGGACGTGGGTTTCAAAGGCCACGAGGCGCTTTGGGGCACGGCCCTCGTTGGGCTTGTCAATGTCCTGTCCACCTTTGTCGCAATCGCCTTGGTCGACAAGGTGGGTCGGCGCCCGGTGCTATTGGTTGGTTTCGCGGTCATGGCGATCGGCCTGGGCGCATTGGGCGTGCTGCTCCATATCGGAACGACCGACATCGAGATGCAAATCTACGCTGTGACGATGCTGCTGGTGTTCATCATCGGCTTCGCGGTCTCGGCAGGGCCGTTGATCTGGGTGTTGTGTTCCGAGGTGCAGCCTATCGAGGGTCGTGATTTCGGGATGGCGATCTCCACGTTCACCAATTGGGCGTCGAACTTCGTCGTCGGCCTCACCTTCCTCACAATGTTGAACGGCCTGGGCAGCGGCGCGACATTCGGCATCTATGCCGCACTGAACGCTCTGTTTCTCTTGGTCACCTTCTTCTACATCCCCGAGACGAAGGACATCTCGTTGGAGGCCATCGAGGTCAATCTGATGGCGGGAAAGCCGCTACGCCATATCGGCGACTAACGCGCGGGCCGATCCCGCAAAGAGCGTCCGCGCTCGCCTCGAGGCTTACGGCCTCGAGGCGGGCATGCCATGCCGGGGGCGGACGCTATTCAGCGACGCCGAATCGAAGCGCGGTGGCGCTCGCAAATCGCTCGCTAGGCCGGAGTTCCGTGGTCGGGAAGTTCGGATGATTCGGGCCGTCGGGGAAGTGTTGCGTCTCCAGGGCGAAGCCGTCGGTCTGCCGGTACAGTCCGCCGTTGCCGGCATAAGCGCCGTTGAGGAAATTGGCGGTGTACATCTGCACGCCCGGCTCCGTCGTCAGGCATTCCAAGGTGCGGCCGCTGACAGGGTCCAAGGCCCGGGCGGCCAGTTGCGGCTGCGCGGCGTCGCCCGTCTTGTTGAGCACCCAGTTGTGATCGTAGCCGCGCGCCTGGATCAGTTGCGGATCGGCGACGCGTAGACGCGCGCCGATCACCGTCGGTTTGCGAAAATCAAACGGCGTTCCCTCGACCTTCGCGCTCTCTCCGAGCGGGATCGCGTTCGCGTCCGTCGGCGTGTAGGCGTCGGCGTTGATCGTCAGAAGCTGCGCGAACACGCCGTTCTGAGAGCCGGCGCCGGCGAGGTTGAAGTAATTGTGGTTGGTCAGATTGACCACAGTTGGCCTATCGGTGACGGCGTCGTATCGGATGGTGAACACGCCTTCGGCGGAAAGCGTGTAAGTCGCGTTGACCCGCAGCGCGCCTGGGTATCCTTGATCGCCGTCGGGGCTGACGAAACTCAACCTGGCCGAGACCGCGGCGCCGGACGTGACCAAAGGCTCGATCTGCCAGACCTGCTTGTCGAAACCTCTCTCACCGCCATGCAGGGCATTCGGCGGGTTGTTGATCGCCAGCTTGAATTCGCGCCCATCAAGCGTGAANNATCCCGCCCGCCCCGCCTTTGACCTCGTATTCCTTCAAGGTGGCGAACCCCAGCACGATGTTTGCGGGGTGGGCGTTGCGATCCGGTGTGACGATCTCGATGATCGTGCCGCCGTAGCTCATGAATTTCACGATGACGCCGCGTCCGCTGGTCATGGTGACCAACGTCACCGACTTGCCGTCGGCCGTCCTCCCGAAGGCCGTCGTCGTCAACGTCGCAGCGCCGACCGCGGCGGGTCGCGGAGCGGCGGCTTGGTTCTCAATGGCATGCGCCATTGTCAGCAATTTCCCGTTCTGGAGGCGTCGACGGCCGTGGTCGCATTTGCGTTGCGATGCGCGGCCTCCGCGGCGATCCGTATGACGCCTGCTTACGAACGTTCCGGCTTGGCGCCGCGCGGCTCGAAGCGCCACCCTCGGAAAATACCGACATCCGATATTGCGCGGGTCCAGGGCGGCCAGAGCCGCGATCGTCGTGAGTACATTCCGAGTCTTAAGGTTTGGACGCCGGGTCAATAGGTTTTGCGGAGCGCACGCCAGAATTGCGCGTCGCGCGGCATGAGGGAGCAACGCGATGAGCATCGTCAACGTCAAGCTGCAGGCGCGCCCAGCCTCGCCTCCGGCCGCAATCGCCGGGCGCCCGGCTCTACAGAAGCGGTTCCGCACGGAGTTCGGACACGAGTCCGGTCTCTATCGCGCGCCCGGGCGCGCGAACCTCATCGGGGAGCATACCGACTACAACGACGGCTTCGTGCTTCCCGCGGCGCTCGAGCTCTCCACCTGGGTCGCCGCGGCGCCCCGCAAGGACCGGATTTTGCGTTTCAAGTCGCTGCTCGGCGGCGACGCGCTCGAGTTCAACTTGGACGATCCCGCGCCGAGCCCGCGCCACGATTGGAGCGACTATGTGCGCGGGGTCGCAGTGAAGCTGCAAGTCGCCGGCTTCCCTCTCGAGGGAGCGGACATGTTGATCGACAGCGACGTGCCGATCGGTTCGGGGCTGAGCTCCTCGGCTGCGCTCGAGGTTTCCGTCGGCTTCGCGCTCCTTGACATCCTCGGCGTCGCTGTCGACCGCGTAACGCTGGCGCAGGCCTGCCAGCGCGCCGAGAACGAATTCGTCGGCATGCATTGCGGCATCATGGATCAGTTCATTTCCTGCCTCGGCGCCGCGGGGCACGCGTTGCTGCTGGACTGCCGCAGTCTGGCCTATCGACAAGTGGCGATCGCCCCATCCGTTCGCCTGGTCGTCTGCAATTCGATGGTGCACCACAAGTTGGCCTCCGGCGAATACAACAAGCGACGAGCCGATTGCGAGCACGGCGTCGCTTTGCTGACCCCCCTGCTGCCCGGCATTCGCGCGCTCCGCGACGTCACGCTGGCCCAACTCGTCGCGCATCAAGCGGCGTTGCCGGAAGTCACGTTCCGCCGCTGCCGCCACGTCGTCACCGAAGACGAACGCGTCTTGAAGGGCGTCGCCGCGCTGGAAGCGGGGGACGTCGCGGAATTCGGGCGCCTGGTGAACGCCTCGCATCGCAGCTTGCGCGACGACTATCAGGTGAGTTGTCGCGAACTCGACATTTTGGCCGAACTCGCCTGGGGCATGGAAGGCGTGCTCGGCTCGCGCATGATGGGGGGCGGCTTCGGCGGTTGCACGCTGAGCATAGTGCGCACCGAAGCCGTCAAGCGTTTCACCTCCGACATGGCCAAAGGCTACACGGCGGCGACAAATCTGACGCCGGAGATCTTCGTCTGCTCGCCCGGCGACGGCGTCAGCGTCGTTGCGCCGTCGGAGAGTGCGGCATGACCAACGTTCTGGTGGTGGGCGGCGCCGGATATATCGGCAGCACCGTCACGGCTCATCTCGTAAAGGCCGGGCATACGGTGACCGTGTTCGACGATCTCAGTCATGGGCATCGCGCAGCGGTTCCCATGTCGATCGAACTGGTCGTGGGAAACGTCGGAGACCCGGCGGCGCTTGACGCCGTCTTCGGGCGCCGCGCGTTCGAAGTCGTGATGCATTTCGCCGGGCTTATCGAGGCGGGAGAATCGATGAAAGTCCCCGAATGCTACTTCCGCATCAATTCGGCGGGTACGCTCTCGCTTCTGGAGGCGATGCTGCGCCATGGCGTCGGGCGTCTGGTGTTTTCTTCGACCGCTGCGCTGTTCGGCAATCCCGAGCGCACGCCCGTCACGGAGGACGTGCGCATGCAACCCACCAACGCCTATGGCGCCTCCAAGCTGCTGATAGAGCAGATGCTCCCATGGATGAACTCGGCGCATGGCCTGCGCTTCGCCTGTCTGCGCTACTTCAACGCCGCTGGCGCTCGCGCCCCCGACAACGGCGAGGACCATCGCCCGGAGACGCACCTGATCCCGCTGGTGCTGAAAGTCGCCTCCGGCCAGCGCGAAAGCGTGTCGGTGTTCGGTGGAGACTATCCCACGCAGGACGGCTCCTGCGTGCGCGACTATGTCCATGTCGATGATCTCGCGCGGGCGCACCTGTTGGCGATGGACGCGCTCGGCGAGCGCCAGAGGCTTCACTACAATCTCGGCAACGGCGAGGGCTTTTCGGTGCGGCAAGTCGTTCAGGCCGCGCGCGAGGTTACCGGCCACCCCATTCCCTGCCTCGAGGCGGCGCGTCGGGCCGGCGATCCCGCCACGCTGGTGGCGTCGTCGGCCAGCATCCAGGCGGAGTTGGGTTGGCGACCGGAGATCCCAGCGCTCAAGGACATCATCGCCAGCGCCTGGGAATGGCATCGGCGCCATCCCCATGGTTACGACGGGACGGCGCGGCCGTGACTCCGTTCCCTGACGCCTCGCACTGACGCCTCAATCCGCTCACGGCGGAGCGGGTTCTGGTGCGCCGCACCGCGCGAAGCGCCCATGGCAGGTCGAGACCGAGACGCCGGCGCGGCCGAGCGGGCTCGCGCACGACCCCGAGTGCTATCTCTGCGCCGGCGTCCGGCGCGCGCACGGAGACGTCAACCCAACGACGTCAATACGTTTGTGTTCGACAACGACTACGCGGCCCTCCCGCCCGGCGGCGGCGACGCGATCAACAATAAATCGGGGCTCCTTGTCGCGCAGGCCGAGAGCGGCGTCTGCCGGGTCGTCTGCTTCACGCCGCGCCATGATCTGACCATGGCGCGTGTGACGAACCACGAGGTGGAACGCGTGGTCGAGGTGTGGATCGAGCAATATCGCGCGCTTGGCGACATTGAGACGATCGGCTCGGGCAGATCTTTCAAAACAGCGGCGAGATGATGGGCGCCAGCAATCCGCACCCACATTGTCAGATCTGGGCCAGCCGGAGCCTGCCGAACGAACCCGCGAAGGAGCTGGCCTCGCAGTCGGCCTATCTCGCGAGCCGCGGCTCGTGTCTGCTTTGCGATTACCTCCGTTTCGAACTCGACGACGGCGAGCGCATCGTCTGTCAGAATGAACATTTCGTCGCTCTGACCCCGTTCTGGGCGATTTGGCCGTTCGAAACACTATTGTTGCCGCGCCGACATTTGGGCGCAATGGACGCGCTGAGCGACGCGGAAGCGTCGGCGCTGGCCGACATCCTGCGCGCGCTGACCATTCGCTATGACAATCTCTTCGAGTCGCCGTTTCCCTATTCGATGGGCTTTCACGTGTCGCCCACCGACGGAACCGCGCATCCGGAGTGGCGTTTCCATGCGCATTTCTACCGGCCGCTGCTTCGCTCGGCCACGGTGCGCAGGTTCATGGTCGGCTTCGAATTGTTGGGAACCTCGCAGCGCGACATCACGGCGGAGAGCGCTGCGCAAAGACTGCGAGAGGCGCCTGCGACGCGTTACCTCGAGCGACTGGGAAAGACGGCGGACGCTATGCGATAGCTTCGGCGATTGTCAGCCGCGTCGGAAGTGGAGTTGCGTCCGTCGAAACCTTCCGACGAGCCGAATGCGTTCATGAAATATCGCACTTTGCGGGAATGACCTTGCTGGCGAGTGGGACCCGCCGCTGGCTGGAGGATTGACGACCGGTTTGGATCGGACGAGAGACACGGCTTGCAGCCGCTCAGCCCAAGAGCCGCTTCGCGGCCTTGCTTCGTGCGACGCCTGTCCTTGTCGCGCTGCCTTGCGGATGGCGGCAATCTTTGACCCGAAGCGCGACGTTGCGAAGCAACGCGCCCAGGAGCGAGGCCCGCTAGACCCCAACTCCGGGTCCCTCGATCCCCCGGACCTTCGCCAACCGGCGCATGTGCCGTTCGGCGCCGCTGAAGCGGGCGGACAGGAATGTCGTGACAAGTTCCAGAGCGAGGCCGCCGCCGATAACTCTGCCGCCCAGACAGAACACGTTCATGTCGTCGTCCTCGACGCCCTGACGCGCAGAAAAGACGTCGTGGATCAACCCCGCGCGAACGCCGGTGATCTTGTTCGCGACGACGCTCGCGCCGACGCCGCTGCCGCAGATCGCGATCCCGCGCTCGACATTGCCCGACGCAATCGATCTGGAGAGGGGGATTACGAAGTCGGGATAGTCGTCCGCCGGATTCAGCGAATGGGCGCCGAAGTCGACGACGTCATGCCCTGCCCTGCCCAATGTCGCGGCGATCTCCGCCTTCAGCGCGAATCCGCCGTGGTCGGAGGCGATCCCTATGCGCATCGCAGCCTTTCCCGGAATTGCCGTGATCGTAAGGACAGGGGCGGCGAAACGCCCACCTATTCGGCGGCGATTGTCGCGCCTTCCTGCGGCGCGCACGCCAGGATCGCTGCGAACTCCGCGCTCTTCAGGCTAGCGCCGCCCACCAGGGCGCCGCCGACTTCAGGAAGCGCAAGGATCGCACGCGCGTTGGAGGGCTTGACGGAGCCGCCATAGAGAATGCGAACGTTCTTGCCCTCGGCGCCTAGATGTTCGACGAGACGACGGCGGATGTGGGCGTGCATTTGAACGATTTCTTGTGACGTCGGCATTTGTCCGGACCCGATCGCCCAAAGCGGCTCATAGCCGATCGCGAGCCCGAAGGCGCGCATGCCCAGCGGGACGCTTGCGACGATCTGGTCGCCGCAGATCGACAGCGCCGCGCCGCTAGCGTGTTGCTCTTGCGTCTCGCCGACGCAGATCACCGCAAGCAGACCCGCGCGCCTTGCGGCAAGGGCCTTGCTGAAGACGAGGGCGTCGGTCTCGCCGTGGTGTTGGCGTCGTTCCGAATGTCCAACGATGACGGCGCCCGCTCCGGCGTCCTTTAGCATCTCCGCGCTGATGTCCCCGGTATGCGCGCCCGACGCTTCGGGGGAGCAGTCCTGTCCGCCGACGGCGATCCTGTCTGCCGCTATGCGCGCCGCGGCAGCGAGCAGGGAGGCGGGCGGACAAATCAGAATATCGACATGCGGCTGGGTCCTCGCCGCCAAAGCTGCGATCGAGTCGATCTCGTGAAGATCGGCATTCAGGCCATGCATCTTCCAATTGCCGGCGATTAACGGTCGCACGTCTGTCTCCGCGTAAGGACGCTTCGGGTCTTGCCTGGTCGAGCTTCGATGGGCCGGCCAAGTCGAAGCGGGCGGAACCCGCACGCTCGGTCGCTCTGAAGAGAGAATACGTTGACGACGACACGCGCGGGCAGCCTCGGAATCTACGTATCGCTCCGCGAAGAGCGGCGACCGAGGGGGTCCTGCGCCTGAGGCGGCGTCTTTCGTAGGCCAAGTCGGATCGCGGTAGGTAGTTTCCGTCTCTATCGAATCGGCGCCGGCGCCCGCAGAGTGCCGTCGCGTTGGGCAGGCCCCTTAAGTCCATAGTCTGCGCGAAGTCGATGCCCGCACACGTCGGGGGAGCCCTGCATGAAAAACGAACTTCTCCAAGGCGTCGCCGCGCCGATATTGGTCCGGAAAGCGAGATGAGCGCCAAACGATCAATTCTGGTCCTCAACGCCGGCTCGTCAAGCCTGAAATTTGCGCTCTACGATGTCGCCGCTTCACTGACAGAAACGATTCGTGGCGAAATCGAGAATCTCGACTCCGCCCCTCATTTGCTCGCGCGCGACAAATCCGGCGCGACGCTGGCGGAACGACGNNAAGGACCTGCTCGCAGCTCTGCAGGCCTTGACGTCGCTCGATCCGCTTCATCTGCCGCACAATCTCGCGCCGATCCGCGCCATCGCGGCCGCGCGCCATACGCTTCCGCAGGTCGCCTGCTTCGATACCGCGTTCCACCGCACGATGCCGCCCGAGGCGTCGCGCTTTGCTCTGCCGCGTGCGCTGACAGAGGCCGGCGTGCGGCGCTACGGCTTTCACGGTCTGTCCTACGAATTCATCGTGAAACAGCTTCGCACGAAGGCGCCGGCGCTCGCGCGCGGCAAAGTCATTGCGGCGCATTTGGGCGCCGGAGCGAGTCTTTGCGCGCTCCGAGGGGGCGCAAGCGTCGCAACGACCATGGGCTTCAGCGTGCTCGATGGCCTTGTCATGGCGACGCGATGCGGGACCTTGGACCCCGGCGCGATCCTTTACCTTGCGCGGCAAGGCAAGAGCTTCACCGACATTCAGGACCTGCTCTATCGCCAATCCGGGTTGCTGGGCGTCTCGGGAATCAGCGGCGACATGCGTGTGCTGATTGCAAGCGACGATCCTCGCGCCCGCGAGGCGATCGATCTCTTCACCTATCGCATCGCGACGGAGGCCGGCGGATTCGTGAGCGCGCTTGGCGGCCTCGACGGCCTCGTGTTCACCGCCGGGATCGGCGAGCGCGCGCCGATGATCCGCGCCGAGATCTGCAACCGGCTGTCTTGGCTCGGCGTCAGACTCGATGCCGCCGCCAACGCCGCCAATGCAGCCCGCATCAGTTCGACAGACAGCAAGGTCGAGGTCCGCGTCATCGCCACCGATGAGGAGGCGACAATCGCTCGTCACACCGAGGCGGCCGTGGCGCCGGATGCAGCCAAGACGCGCGTCAGGCCGGCGCCGCTGGCGTCGTCACTGCACCCCATCAACTGAACCATGGCGGCGTGAGGCGTCCCCTGTCTTCCGGGGCGCCTCGAGCCGAGTGCCCCACCTAGAGCTCGTTGCATTGATGTGGAATCATCTCCGACGTCGTTGCGAGCAAAGCGAAGCAATCCAGACTAGGGGATTGTGGCTGCCGCTTAATCTGGATTGCTTCGCTTTGCTCGTGGTGACAGTCGGAACGGCGTCAACCTAAAGACAACTCGCTCTAACAGAGGAAGCGGACGTGGTTGCCGTGCAACCGCGGTGCGGCCGTCGATCGGCTTGGCGAGCCGCCGCACGAGATTGAACACCCTCAGTGGCCTTCAGTCGACGGCCTAGCTTGGCGCACAAATGCGCGAAACGGGCGTCGCCCAGCCCATTGGGTCGCTCCCATTTGTGAGATCCCGATGAGATTGGGTCCCTTCGTCATGGCGTCGCGTAATGCCCGAGAATCCGGATATAATTCGCGCGCGAATAGGCGCTCCGGTCCCGACTGCGCAGCAGACTCATCATCCCGCGCATGTCGTCGAGCGAGGCGATTTCCCGTTCCTCCATCCACGCGCGCAGGCCGTCGACGAGCGTCGACATGTATCCGACGCCGTGGCGCAGCAACGCCGAAGTCGTCATGACCGCATCGGCGCCGGCCAAGAGATATTTCACGACGCCGGCGACGTCGGCTACGCCCGTCGAAGCGGCGAGCGACGCCTTGGTCCGTCCGGAGAGGATCGCGATCCACAGCATCGGCAATCGCATTTCTTCGGGTTGGCTCAGCTCCAACCGGTCGGTCAGTTTCATGACCGAGAGATCGATGTCCGGCTCGAGCAGGCGATTGAACAAAACGAGTCCGGCCGCTCCACGCCCGACGAGCTGGTCCGCGAAGTGACCAATCGAACTCAGATAGGGCGTCAACTTGACGGCGACCGGCAGCGCCACCGTTCGGCAAACCGCTTCGACAATCTCGGCATATCGGGCTTCGATGACTTGGCCGGACTCGAGCAGGTCCGTCGGCACATGATACATGTTCAGTTCCAGCGCCGACGCGCCGGCCTGTTCGATCAGCCGAGCGAAATCCGTCCAACCGGCGCGTGACGATCCGTTCAGACTGGCGATGACGGGAACGCCAACCGCGGCCCGCGCGCGGCGCACGAGGTCAAGGTAGCTGTCGGGGCCCATGCCNNGCGTAGGCGTCGATGCGGGCGGACACCTGGTCGGCTTCCGCCTCGATCTGCTCCTGAAACACCGAAGGCAGCACGATCGCGCCGACGCCGGCGTCCTCGAGTCGGCGGATGTTGTCCAGCCGGCTATTGAGGGGCGACGCCGATGCGACCAGCGGGTTGTTCAGCGCCAGCCCGAGATAATTGGTGGTCAATGCCATGATGAACTCCCGCGATCCGCGTCATTCGCCGGGCGTCGGGATCGCGTCCCGATGGCGCGGAGTCCCCACCTCGGCCGCTGGCGGCGGCGCTCCGGCGCCCCACGCATCCGGATGGAACCGGCTGCCGTCCCGGCGCGCGAGCTCCTCATACTCCCGGTATTTTTCGGTGACGGCCGCCTGCGCCATCACGAGCAGCGCGTCAGCCTCCTCCGGTCGCGACCTCGCCAGCGAACTGTAGCGAAGCTCGTTGTAGGCGTAAGCCTTCAGCGGAATGCGCGGCCGCGGCGAGTCGAGGATAAAGGGGTTCTCGCCGACCGTGCGCAACACCGGGTTGAAGCGGAACAGCGGCCAATAGCCGCTGGCGGCCGCCAGGTTCTGCTGCCGCATGCCATACCGCATGTCGATCCCGTGCGCGATGCAGTGGCTGTAGGCCAGGATCAGCGACGGACCGGCGTATGCCTCCGCTTCGCGAAACGCTTGCAACGTCTGTTGCGGATTGGCGCCCATCGCCACT
Organism: Hyphomicrobiales bacterium; assembly: GCA_003164915.1. Lineage (GTDB taxonomy): Bacteria > Pseudomonadota > Alphaproteobacteria > Rhizobiales > Beijerinckiaceae > Roseiarcus. The sequence goes on from PLRT01000121.1 coordinate 11,618, forward strand.
TGCGCCACGTAGACGTTGCCATAAGCGATCGCCTGCAACGCGAGGTCCTTGCGCGCGGTCCGCTTGCCCGAAGAGGCGAACTTCGCCACCGCCCCGAGCGGCGTCGCCTTGGAAGCCTGGCCGCCGGTGTTGGAATAGACCTCGGTGTCAAGCACCAGCACATTGACGTCGCGGGCGGTCGCCAGCACGTGATCGAGACCGCCGTAACCGATATCGTAGGCCCATCCGTCGCCGCCGACGATCCAGATGCTCCTGCGCACCAGATGATCGACGACCGACAGCAGGTCGAGCGCGTTCGGCTCCTTGATCGCCAGCAGCCGCGTCTTCAGCTGCGCGACTCTGATCCGCTGGGCGCGGATATCGGACTCCTTGATCTGCGGCGCCTTGGCGATCGCATCGGCGAGCTCTTGTCCCGCCTTGTCCGCGAGGCCCGCAAGCAGCGATAAAGCCAGGGCAAGATGTTTGTCGGCCGCGAGCCGAAAGCCGAGTCCGAACTCGGCATTGTCCTCGAACAGAGAATTCGACCATGCTGGCCCGCGCCCCTCGGCGTCTTTCGTCCAAGGCGTAACCGGCAGGTTGCCGCCGTAGATGGACGAGCAGCCGGTGGCGTTGGCGATCTGCGCGCGGTCGCCGAACAGCTGACTCAGCAGTTTGAGATACGGCGTCTCGCCGCAGCCGCCGCAGGCGCCGGGAAACTCGAACAGCGGCTGCAAGAACTGCACGCCGCGGACGTCGCCGAAATCCACCCTGGCGCGGTCGTTCACGGGCAGCGTCTCAAAAAAGGCGATCCCGGCGCGCTCCGCCGTCAACAGCGGCGCCTTGTCCGCCATGTTGATGGCTTTCACGTCCGCCTCGCGCGGGCTGGTCTCGGGGCACGCCTCGACGCAAAGTCCGCAGCCCGTGCAGTCCTCGACATAGAATTGCAGGGTGAAGCGGGCCTCCGGATAGCCTCGAGCATTGACGGGCGCCGACTTGAACCCCTCCGGCGCCCCGACCAGACGATCCTCGTGATAATATTTCGCCCGAATGACGCTGTGCGGACAGACAAAGCTGCATTGTCCGCACTGAACGCAAAGGTCTTCGCGCCAGACCGGGACCGTGTCGGAGAGGTTGCGCTTTTCGAACGCGGCGGTGCCCGACGGGAACGTGCCGTCGACGGGTATCGCACTGACTGGAATCTGGTCGCCCAGTCCGGCGAAAAGCCGCGCAGTCACGGTGCGAACGAAATCCGGCGCATTCGCCGGCGCCAGGGCCGGCATGGCGAGCTGGCTGGTGACGTTTGCCGGAACCGGCGCCTCGCTCAGTCGCGCCAAGGTTCCGTCGACCGCTGCGAAGTTCTTATCGACGATCGACTGCCCCTTCCGCGCGTATGTCTTGCGGATCGACTCCTTGATGTAGCCGATGGCTTTCTCGCGTGGCAGAACCCCGGAGATGGCGAAGAAACAGGTTTGCAGAATCGTGTTGGTCCGCGAACCCAGGCCGACCTCGCGCGCGACGGCCGAGGCGTCGATGACGAACAGACGCAATTTCTTGTCGATGAACGTCTGCTGCACCGGCCGCGGCAGCCGGTCCCAGATCTCGGCGGCCGAATAGGGCGCATTCAGCAGCACCGTCGCGCCCGCGGCGGCGACGCGCAGCAGATCCTGGCGCTGCAACGCCACGAACTGATGGCACGCCACAAACCCCGCCTGGGCGATCAGGTACGGCGCCTCGATCGGCTCGGGGCCAAAGCGAAGATGCGAGATCGTCTGCGCCCCCGATTTGTGCGAATCGTAGACAAAATAGCCCTGGGCGTAGAGACCGGCGTCCTCGGCAATGATCTTGACGCTGTTCTTGTTGGCGCCCACGGTTCCGTCGGCGCCGAGCCCGTAGAACACCGCTCGGGTGACCGTGTCCTTCTCGGTCTGGAAGCTTTCGTCGATCGTCAGGCTGGTATGGCTCACGTCGTCGTTGATCCCCAGGGTGAAGTCCGCCCTCGGCTTTTCTGCCTTCAGTTCGTCGAACGTGGCCTTGGCCATCGCCGGCGTGAATTCCTTCGACGACAGACCGTAACGCCCGCCGATGACATGGGGCATCGTCGCGCGCTCGCCGCGGGCGACGGCGCCGGCGAGGCTGGTCACAATGTCCTGGAACAAAGGCTCGCCCGCGCCGCCCGGCTCCTTGGTGCGGTCCAAAACCGCAATCCGGCGCACGGACTCGGGCAACGCGGCCAGCAGATGCGCAACCGAGAACGGCCGGAACAGGCGCACCTGAAGCACGCCCACCTTTTCGCCGGCGGCCCGCAGAGCGGCCGCCGCCGCGCATGCTGTTTCGCTCCCCGAGCCCATGAGGATCAAAACCCGGTCAGCGTCCGGGGCGCCCTCATACTCGAACAGTCGATACTGTCTGCCGGTCCGCACGGCGAACCGCTGCATGGCGGTTTCGGTGATCTCGGGGACGCGCGCGTGGTACGGATTGACCGCCTCGCGCGCCTGGAAGAACGTGTCCGGGTTCTGCGCCGTGCCGCGGATGAAGGGATGCTCTGGGCTCAGCCCGCGCGCCCGGTGAGCGCGCACCAGATCGTCGTCGATCATCGAGCGGATGTCGGCGTCGCTGAGCAAATCCAGCGTGTTCAACTCGTGCGAGGTGCGGAAGCCGTCGAAGAAATGCAGGAATGGCACGCGCGACGCCAACGTCGCCATCTGCGCGATCAGCGCGCAATCGTGCGCCTCCTGCACCGACGCGGAACACAGCAGCGCAAATCCGGTGGGCCGAGCGGTCATCACATCCGCATGGTCGCCGAAGATCGACAGCGCCGACGTCGCCAACGAACGCGAGGCGACATGAAAGACGGTCGCGTTCAACTCTCCGGCGATCTTGAACATGTTTGGCAGCATCAGCATCAGGCCTTGCGACGCGGTGAACGTCGTGGTCAGCGCGCCGGACTGCAAGGCGCCGTGGAGCGCGCCGGCTGCGCCGCCTTCGGCCTGCATTTCCTGGACGACCGGCACATTGCCCCAGATGTTCTGAACCCCGGCGGACGCCCATTCGTCGGCGACGTCGGCCATCGGCGAAGAGGGCGTGATCGGGAAGATCGCGCACACTTCGTTCACCCGATAGGCGACATGCGCGACGGCGGTGTTGCCGTCCATCGTGGTGCGCGTGCTCATCGGACGGCTCCTTCGGCGCGCGGCGTCGCAGCGTGGGAAATGGGGCGCGCGACATCGGCGACCATCTCCAACGCGTGGCATGGGCACTGTTCGACGCACACGGCGCATCCGGTGCACAGATCCATGTCGACGCGGTATCCGTGAGTCGGACCGAGCCGGACGATCGCCGTTTCGGGGCACGCGGCGAAACAATTGTCGCATTCGAAGCAATTTCCGCAGGACAGGCATCGTTGCGCTTCGTAGCGCGCCGCCGCCGCGTCGAGTCCGCTCACGACCTCGTCGAATCCGGCGATCCGTTTCGCAGCCTCGTACGTCCGCTGCGGACTGGGGTCGGCGTCGCTGTAGACCGGCGGACGCAACATCTCGAACGACACAATCGGCGCCTTCGGCGACGCCTGGTAGCGCGCGCCGCGCAACCAGGCGTCGATATTCCGCGCCGCGCGTTTGCCGTGGCCGACGGCGATAGTTACCGACCGTTCGCCGGCGATCGCGTCGCCGCCGGCGAACAATCCGGGATGGCCGGTCATCATGTCGAGGTCGACGACAAGTGTGCCGTCGGCGCCGAACGTGAGCCCAGGCACATTGCGCAGAAAGCCGCTTTCGGTGGTCTGGCCGAGCGCCAACACCACGGCGTCGGCCGACAGCGTTTCGAACTGTCCCGTCGGCTGCGGATGGCCGTCGGCGTCGAGCGTCGTCGTCTCGACGGTGAGTGCGGGCCCGACGATCTCCTTGATGGTCGTGAGCCACTTGATTTTGATGCCTTCCTCGACAGCCTCGTCGGCCTCGAAGGCGTGCGCGGGCATGTGGGATCGGTCACGGCGGTAGACGATCAGGGCCTCGTCAGCGCCGAGACGCCGCGCTGTCCGCGCCGCGTCCATCGCCGTGTTGCCGCCGCCATAGACGACCACGCGGCGGCCGAGGAGCGGGGGCTCGCTGGCGCCGACGTCGTGCAGCAGCGAAACCGCGTCGAGCACCCGCACGGCGTCGCGCGCCGGAATCTCGACATGCTTACCCACATCCGCGCCGATGGCGAGGAAGGCGGCGTCGAACCGCCCTGCCGCGACTTCGGCCAGGACGTCTTCAACTTTGTGATTGAGGACGATCTTCACTCCGGCGGCCTCGATCCGCCGAATTTCGCGCTCGAGATCCTCTCTCGGCAACCGGTAGGCCGGAATGCCAAACTGCATCATGCCGCCGGCTATCGAGGCGGCTTCGTGGATTTCGACGGCGTGGCCCANNAGCGCGCCGCGATTGCAGGCGCTTTCGCACGGATGGTAGCAGACCCTGCCGTGCACCGCCGGCATCGGGTTGTCGCGCACCAGCGTCTCCCACGCCTCGCGATATTTCCCCGCTTGGGCGAGCCCCAGCCACGCCTGGATGTCCTCGCCTGCGGGGCAGGCGTTGTTGCAGGGGGGCAGCAGATCGACATAGACGGGATGGGCGGTGCGCGTCGGCCCGATTTCGCGCCCGTCGGTCATGTCGACCAGCGGGCTCATATCGCGGATGCGGTCGTTCATGCCGGCGCCTTTGCAGTTCGGATCGGCGGCGCCGCGGCGCGGCTCGCCCAGCCGGTCTCCCGCAGGAAGCAAGCCGGCGCGATCCCCGCGACGCCAGGCAGGCAGAAACCCCAGGGGACGACGAATCCGATTTGTCCCGGTCGCTTGGACGACGCCCGCACGGCGACTGTCGGCATGAGCTGGTTCCCCGTGCTGCCGCTGATGCGCAGATGACGGCGCCGAGGATAGCGAGCCGACGACTGCCGTGGGGAGCCTCGGAAACTACTCAGGAGCGATCGGGATGCGTCGGCAAAGATCCGCTGACCGCCGCATGTCGCCGCGCCGCTGACCGTCGTGCGATCTCACATCGAGGACTGCTCGGAAAGAGTTCGCCCCAGGCGAACGAGGGCGTAACCCTTCAGGGCGGTCGGCTCGCGCCGTTCGCCGCGACTTTCCCCTATTGCGCCGACCCTGCGATGAAGCCGCCGCCAAGCACGCGCGCATTGGCGTCGCACGAGTCGTAGAAGACGCAGGCCTGGCCGGGAGAGACGCCGGATTCCGGCTCGTCGAACTCGACGGCGCCGCCTGGCAGCAGATGCGCCGGCGTCGGCGGGCGGGTCGAGCGCACCCGCGCCGCGATCGCCAGGCCGTCCGCCGGGAAATCGGCGAACTCGCCGTCGCCGATCCAGTTGACCTCGCGCAGGCGGATGCGGTGGGTTTCGAGCGCCTGACGCGGGCCGACGATGACCCGCGCGTTGCGGGCGTCGAGCGCGACGACGTAGAGCGGCTCGGCGGCGGCGACGCCTAAGCCGCGGCGCTGGCCGATCGTATAGTGCAGGACGCCGGCATGGCGGCCGAGGACGCGTCCGTCGACATGGACGATGTCGCCGGCTTCCGCGGCGCCCGGCAGAAGCCTCTCGATCACGTCGCTGTAATGTCCGGCGGGGACGAAGCAGATGTCCTGGCTGTCGGCCTTGTCGGCGACTGTCAGGCCGAATTCGCCGGCGAGCGCCCGCACCTGCGGCTTCGGCATCGCGCCGAGCGGGAAGCGCAGCATCTTGAGTTGCTCGCGGGTGGTGGCGAAGAGGAAATAACTCTGGTCGCGATCGGGGTCGGCGGCGCGGTAGAGCAAGCGCCCGCCCTGGCCGTCGTCCGCCGACACGACATAGTGGCCGGTGGCCAGAATGTCGGCGCCGAGGTCCTTGGCCGCCTCGAACAGGTCGGCGAACTTCATCTGCTGGTTGCAGGCGACGCAGGGGACCGGCGTCTCGCCCGAGNNCCGGCGCAGCAGGCGCCCTTGCGATGGGTCGCCGCGCCGTGGTCGTAAAGCTGCATCGTCACGCCGACGACGTCGTAGCCCTCGCGCGCCAACAGCGCCGCGACCACGCTCGAATCGACGCCGCCAGACATGGCGACGACGACGCGCGTGTCCGCGGCGGCCTTGGCCAGGCCAAGGCTGTTGAAGGGACGCGTCGCCGCATCCCGGGAAAGCGGCGGGGCCAACATCGGACGGTTCAAAGCCAGTTCGGATCTCGCGGCCTTATAGCATCCGGGAGCCCGCGCGGCCCAGAAAAAGTCTCCCCCGCCGCCCGCGGCGGCCGACCAGGCCGGAAAACCCCGCAAATTGAAACGCTTTGTAAAGAACTTGCTCGCGATGGGCTTAGCCAAATCTTAAGTCACGACCGTTAGATTTCAGTGCGTAAGGACTTGCGTTCGAGTGTGAGAGTGAAATGAGCGAAGTGCTTCGACCGAGGGTGAAATACGTCATCGGTCCGGACGGAAGCCCGCTGACGATCGCCGATCTTCCGCCGACGTCGACCAAGCGCTGGGTGATCCGGCGCAAGGCCGAAGTGGTCGCCGCTGTGCGCGGCGGCCTGATCTCGCTCGAAGAAGCGTGCTCGCGCTACACGCTCACAGTCGACGAATTCCTCTCCTGGCAGGCCTCGATCGACCAGCACGGCCTGGCCGGACTGCGCACGACCCGCATCCAGCAATATCGTCACTGAGCGAAGACGCCCTCCCTCTCCCCGAATTCGACCCGACGCCGCGCCCCGCCAGGACGCGGCGTCTGCGCGTCGGGGGGCGCCACTGACGCAACGGGGCTTCGAGAGGCCGCCGGCGCGCCGCGTTGCGCGGCCGCCGCCGCGCGGCTATCTCTCTGACGCGCGCCGCGCCGCCGTTCGATTCGTCTGGAAAGGTCGATGACTCGCCCAACCGTCCATGTCGTCGGCGCGGGCATTGCGGGCTTGAGCGCGGCGGTCGCTCTTGCGGGGACCGGCGAGGCCCATGTCGTCGTCCATGAAGGCGCGGCGTTCGCCGGCGGGCGGCGCCGGCCGCTGTTCGACGAGGCGACGCAGGCCGCGTTCGAAGGCGGCGCCGATTTCATCCTGTCGAGCTGGACGAGCGCGCTGGCGCTGATCGAGGCGGTCGGCGCGGGCAGCCAATGGCGTCCGGCGGCGCCGGAAGGCGTCGTCTTCGCCGATCTGGCGACCGGCGAGCGTTGGCGACTGCAGATCGGCCGCAAACGCCGGCCGTGGAGTTGGCTCGATCCGCGCCGTCGCCCGCCCGGCGTGGCGCTCAGCGACCTTTGGCCGGCGACCCGGCTCGCCCGCGCGCCCATCGCAGCCGGACTTTCCGCCTATACGCCGCGCTTCGGGACCGCCGCAGAGCGCCTGTGGCGACCGCTGGCGCTCGTCGCGCTCAACGTCGAACTCGAGCGCGCGTCGGCGCGGCTTGCCGGCGCGGCGCTCGGCGCGGCGGCGTGGGGCGGCGCGGCGCTGCTCACGCCGACCCGCGGCCTGGCGCGCGGACTGATCGAGCCCGCGCTGAAGACGCTGGCGCGGCGCGGCGCGGCGACGCGCTTCGAACGCAGGCTCACCGGCGTCGAGGTCGACGACGGCCGGATCGCGGCGCTCGACTTCGTTCACGACCGCGTCGATCTCGCGCCGGGCGACGCCGTCGTCCTGGCGACGCCGCCCCACGAAACGGCGGCGCTCGCGCCGAACGTCGCCGCGCCGCAGGAATTCGCGTCGGCGCTGCATATCCACTTCGCCGCCTTGGCGCGGCGCGACGCGCCGCCGCTGCTCGGCGTCCTCAACGGTACGATCCACTGGCTGCTGCGCGGCGAGGACAGCCTGACCGCGGTCGTGCGCGACGCCGGACGCCTGATCGATCGCCCGCGCGACCAGCTCGCCGCCGACGCCTGGCGCGACGTCGCGGCGCTGACCGGCCAGTCCGACGCGATGCCGGCCTGGCGCGTCATCCGCCGCAAGCGCGCGGCCTTCGCCGGAACGCCCGAGCAGGACGGCTTGCGACCAGGATGCGCCACCGCCTGGCCGAACCTGTTCCTCGCCGGCGCCTATGTGCAGACAGGCTTGCCCGACTGCCTCGAAGGCTCGGCGCGCTCGGGCGCGATGGCCGCCGAGCGCGTCCGCGCCTGGATCGCGTCGCGCTGAACCGGCGCGGAATTCTCTTGTAGACGCGGCCGCTGGCCGCGTCCGAGCGCGGCCGACGGCCGCGCCTACAAGGCCTAAGCCGCCTCGAGCAGCAGCCGCAGCGGGCTGCGGAAGGTGGCGGAGGGCATCCACGGCGGGTTGACGTCGACGCGGCCATAGTCGGGGACGACCTTGTGGAATTCGTCCATTGCGATCACGGTCGCAAGGCGGGCGATGGTCGCGCCGAGGCAGGCGTGCGTCGAGCCGCCGAAGCCGAGATGGCCGCGCGGCTTGCGCGCCAGGTCGTAGATCTCGGCGTTGGGATATTGCCGGTCGTCGCGGTTTCCCGACCCGTAGGCGAGGCAGACGAGGTCGCCGGCGCGCATGGGCTGGCCGTGCAATTCGACGTCCTGGGTCAGGCAGCGGCGGAAGCGCTGCGCCGAGGTGTTGTAGCGCAGCGATTCTTCCATCGCGTCGGGCAGCCGCGACGGATCGGAGCTCACCGCGCGGCGGACGTCAGGGAAATCGGCGAGGTTGAGCGCGAACATCGACAGGAAGCCGCACAGCGACTCGACGCCGGCCATGATCAGCGTCGTCGTCGTCATCAGCAGCTCGCGCTCGCTGAGCCTGTCGCCTTCGATTTCGGCCCGCGCGAAGTGCGAGATGAGGTCGTCGCGCGGATGCGCCCGCCGCTCGGCGATCACCTCCGCCGCATAGGCCTTCATCCATTCGAACGCGGCGACGTGTTGCGGCCCCTTGGCGCGGACGGCCGGATCGGTCTGCGCCATCATGAGCGCGTTCCGGCGCAATGTCTCTTCGTCGCCGGTCGGCAGGCCGAGCGCGCAGGACAGCACCCTGACGGTGAAATCGCCGCAGAAGTCGCCGACGAAGTCGAATCGTTTTCGTCCGCGCAGCGCCTCGGCCGCCTCGCGCGCCATGTCGCGAATCGGCCCGGTCAGCGAATCGAGGTTGCGTTTGACGAAGGCGTATTGGATGAGCGCGCGCAACTGGTCGTGGCGCGGCGGATCGGTGGTGCCGAGCGTCCCTCCGGCGCGGTTCGGCAGTTCGGCGACGTTGTTGCCCTTGGTCGACGAGTAGCGCGGCCAGTCGTTGAGGGCGACGACGATGTCGGCGAAGCGCGAGAGGATCCACGCATTGGCCTCCTCGCTCCAGAAGCAGGGAAACTCGTCGCGCAAGCGCCGATAGGCGGGAAACGGATCGGCGTCGATCTCCGGGGAAAACGGGTCAAAGCGGAACATCGCAACCTCTATCGGGGGCGGCGTCGGGTCGCTCTGCGGCGCGCCGTCCCCATCTCCGGCTTTCCATCGACGCGCCGTTCCGGCTGCCCATCCGACGAGCGCGATCGCCGCGCCGGCGCATTCTCGACGCCGCCGTTGAAGTCTCTAGCAAAAAAACGAACGGCGGCGCGGCGAGCGACGATTTGACGCGCGGTGGAAGGGGCCTACGCCGGCTCGAGCTCGAGCCGCATCGGGCTGCGGAAGGTCGACGACGGCATCCACGGCAGGCTCGCTTCGACGCGATGGTAGTCGGGGACGACCTTGTGGAACTCGTCCATCGCGATTGTCAGCGACAGCCTGGCGATGGTGGCGCCGAGGCAGGCGTGCACCGAGCCGCCGAAGCCCAGATGGCCGCGCGGCTTGCGCGCCAGGTCGTAGACGTCGGCGTTGGGGTATTGCCGCTCGTCGCGATTGCCCGAACCATAGGCGAGGCAGACGAAGTCGCCCGCGCGCATGCGCTGGCCATGCATCTCCACGTCCTCGGTCAGGCAGCGGCGGAAGCGCTGCGCCGAGGTGTTGTAGCGCAGCGACTCCTCCATCGCGTCGGGCAGCAGCGCCGGATTGGCGACGACCGCGCGGCGCGCCTCGGGAAAATCGGCGAGGTTGAGGCCGAACATCGACATGAAGCCGCCGAGCGACTCGACGCCAGCCATGATCAGCGTCGTCGTCGTCAGCAGCACTTCGCGCTCGTCGAGCCTGTCGCCGTCGATCTCGGCCAGCGAGAAATGCGAGATGAGATCGTTCAGCGGCTTGGCTCGCCGCTCGGCGATCACCTTCGCCGCGTAGGCCTGCATCCATTCATAGGCGGCGATGTGCTCCGGCCCCTTGGCGCGGGTGGCCGGGTCGGACTGCACCATCTGCACCGCCTTCTCGCGCACCGTCGCCTCGTCGCCGAGCGGCAGGCCGAGGGCGGCGAACAGGACCCTGACGGTGAACCTGGAGCTGAAGTCGCCGATGAAGTCGAAGCGCTGGCGGCCGCGCAGGGCTTCGGCCGCTTCGCGCGCGATGTCGCGGATCGCCCCGGTCAGCGATTCGAGGTTGCGCTTGACGAAAGCGTGTTGGACGAGCGCGCGCAAGCGGTCGTGGCGCGGCGGATCGGTCGTGCCAAGCGTCGCGCCGGCGCGGTTGGGCAGCTCGGTCATCATGTTGCCGTTGGCCGACGAGTAGCGCCGCCAGTCGTTGAGCGCGGCGGCGATGTCGGCGAAGCGCGAGAGGATCCACATGTTGGCCTCCTCGCTCCAGAAGCAGGGGAACTCGTCGCGCAGCCGCCGATAAGCGGGAAACGGGTTGGCGTCGATCTCGGCGGAGAACGGGTCGAAACGGAACATCGCAACCTCCCTGTCGGCGGCCTTGGCTTCGCGTCGGGTCGGCGCGCGCGGCTGCCTTGTCGCCGTCACCTTGGCGCGCCGGACGAGGCGGGGCATTGGACGAAGGCGGTCGAATTCTGTACTTTTCCGGCAATCGAGGGGCGGACGACGGTCCGGATTGCCATGGAAATACCCATAAAAAAGCACGGTCGCGGCGCGGCGGGCGGCGACGGGACGCGCGCTGCGCCTGCATTTTCCCTCTATGGCGAAACCCCAGCCTCGCATGACGACGACTTCGTCCATATCGAGGAGATCGCCGCGCGCTCGCAGCGCTACGATTGGGAAATCGGCCGCCATGTCCATCACGGCCTATGCCAGATCCTCATGCTCGCGGCGGGCGAAGTCGCCTATCGGCTCGACGAGGACGCGGGGTCGAGCGCAGGCCCGTGCGCGCTGGTCGTGCCGCCGGCGACCGTACACGCTTTCCGCTTCACCCCCGGCGCCGTCGGCCATGTGCTGACCTTCGCCGAGAGCCGGTTCGTCCACGGCGCGCCGGAACGCCGCGCTTTGGTCGAAGCGACGTTCGAGCGACCGGCGGCCTTGTCGCTCAGTTCGGCTGACCCGGCCGCGGCGCGGTTGGCCTCCCTGATCGCAGAGATCGCCGTCGAGTTTCGTCAGCGCGGGGCGGGTTGGACGACCGCGGTGGAAGGGTTGACCGCCGCCGCTGTGGCGCTGACCGCGCGGCTGCTCGCCGCCGGGCTCAGCGAAGCGGGGCGAAGCCGCGAAATCATGCTCTACGGTCGCTTCCGGGCGCTGCTGGAGACGACGTACGCCGAACACCGAACGATCGGCTGGTACGCTTCGGCGCTCGGCGTTTCGGAGAGCCGACTCGACCGCGCCGCGCGCGCCGTCGCCGGCAAGTCGGCCTATGCGGCGGCCCAGGAGCGGCTGATGCTCGAGGCGCGTCGCCGCCTCGCCTACGTCGCCGCGCCGGCGACCAAGATCGCCTACGAGCTCGGCTTTGCCGACGCGGCCTACTTCTGGCGCTTCTTCCGCCGCCGCGCCGGCGTCACCCCCGCCGATTTCCGTCGCGCCGCGAGACGGCGGGCGATCGAGGGGAGCGGCGCGGCGCGGGCTTAGAGCACGTTGCGGTCGAGTCGAACCACCTCGATCATCATCGCGAGCAAAGCGACGCGATCCAGACTTGGGGATTGCGGCTGC
>PLRT01000196.1 GCA_003164915.1 Hyphomicrobiales bacterium
TTCGCGAACGCTCCGCCACCCCCAAGCCTTCTGGTGGCCGGGCGACGTCGAGTGATCGCCGGTTCGTCAAGCCAAGCAACCGGCGAACGGAGGGGCTGCGAGCAGGGCGCCGCCCTTGCGCCCTTGCCGGTGTCGGCCAGATCGGGCGGGGAAGGCGCTCGGATCCATAGGGGCGAACACCCGTTCGGATGGAGGCGATCACGGATTGTCGATTGCGCCTGGCTTTGACCGCGACGCTGGCGACGGCCCTCAGCGGGGCGATCGTCGACGCCGCCGCGCGGATTTCGTTCTTCGCAATGGGAGACAAATCGCTCGCCGCGGGCGCCGATCCGCTGAAGGGATCTGTTCTGGGGAGAATCCGCCTCTCGCCGAATATCTCATGCAGCGCGACAGCAGAGGGCGACGCCCGCCTCGTCGCCGACGCCGACGGCGAGGTTTGGGTCGGGCCGAAGCGCCCTGGTACGGCGTTCGGCGACCCGGTCGCCAAACTCGCCGTCCCTCGAGCTGCGCTGAGTTTGTGAGCGTCCTGGCGCATCGCTAGCGCCGGCGGGGACCGGCGCCGGTTTGTAACGGCTCAATCTCCCGATTAACGCTTCGTTAGCGTCTTTCTCCGACTCTCGGGCCGCGGAGGATCGGAGAAATGCTGCCAATCGGATTTGCGGCGCTGCTCGGCCTCGTGCTCGGCCGCTATTTCAGAGTCGCAGTTCTCGCGCCAGGCGTCGTGGCGACGACGATCTTTGCCGCGTTCGTCGATTGGCCGAACGGCGCCGGCGCGTCGGCGACGCTGGCGGCCGTCGTCATCGCCGCCGTCTCCCTCCAGCTCGGCTATCTCGTCGGAACCGCGACCGCACATTCGAGCGCTCGTCCGCGTCCGTTCCATCCGCCGGCGCTGGCGAAGCTCAAAATCTCAGCCGACCTCTGAGATTCCTGCGGGGCGTCAGTAGGCGTCGTCGCGCAACAGCGCGACGCAAGTCTGCGCCATGATCTTGAGGTCGAGCGTCAGCGACCAATTGTTGATGTACCAGAGGTCGCGCTCGACGCGTCGCTCCATCAGTGCCAGATCGCGGGTCTCGCCGCGCAGTCCTGCCACCTGGGCCGCTCCGGTCAGGCCCGGCTTCACATGGTGTCGCAGCGCGTAATTGTCGATCGCGGCCTTGTATTGGTCGTCGTGGGCGATCGCATGCGGTCGCGGTCCGACGAGCGACATGTCGCCGCGCAGCACGTTGAAGAGCTGTGGCAGCTCGTCGATGCTGGCGCGTCTCAGGATCCTGCCGATCCGCGTCACCCGCTCGTCGTCGCGCTGGGTCTGGACGATGCGGTCGCCGTCTTCCAACACCGTCATCGTTCTGAATTTGAAGATGACGAACTCGCGATCGTCGAATCCGCAACGCCGTTGGCGGAAGACGACCGGCCCGCGACTGTCGAGTTTGATCAAGATCGCCGTCGCCAACAGAAGTGGCGACAGAACGACCAGCGCCCCGGCAGCGAGGACGACGTCAGAGGCGCGCTTGATCAAACGCTCCCATTTGTCGAGCGGCTCACGCTGGATCTTGATCGAGAAATAGGGATCGAGTCCGCGGCCTTTCTGTCGCAGCATGGCCGCACGAATCTTGCGGTCGGCATAGAGCCGAACCGGCAGCGGCGAGGCGCGCAGGAGGCGACTCACCTCGTCGCGTTCGCACTCGCGGCCCCACGGCATGAGCAAAGCGAATTCGATCGCCCCCAGCTCACGCGAAGCGCGCAATGCGTGGGCGACCCGATCCCGGTCGCTCTCGCTCAGCGCGCCGTCCTCCGCGCCGCCCGCAAGAACGATGCGCGTGACCTCGTCGATGCCGAACCGCAGCAGATCGGACGAGCTCAGGCTGTCCATCTCCGCGGCGTCACCGAGCGCCACCACCCGTCGTCCGCGCACCGCGCCCGAACGGATCCCGGCGCGCGCCGCGGCGCCGACGGCGACCCGCCCGGTAGGCGCAAAGACTGCGGCGAGGGCGGCGAACACGACCATGGTGAGGCGCGAATATTCCGAGCCGACCTTCAGCAAGTAGAACATGAAGTTCAGGATCAGCAGGCTGGCGGCCAACGCCAGCGCAATCTGCCCGAAACGGCGCATCGGCGCGACGAGCGCTTGAAACCGATAGAGTCCGAGCGGACGGGCGGCGAGCACGAAAAGCAGCGCCGCGGCCCCGCCGACCCCTGGTGATCCGCTCGGAGAAGCCAGCGCAGCGTTGGCGTAATATCGATAAAAGACACTCGCCACAGCGCTCGCCAAAATGAGCGATGCAACGTCCACGACGGCGGCGATCGGGGCAAGCGCATCGGACGACAGAACGCGCGACCGGGCGCTGACACGCGGCGCAAAAGACAACTCTCGGGCAATCAGCACAATCGCCCCCACGAAACGCCGCATCTACCAGGACAATTTTTATCAGTTTGACCGGACCGCAGCAATTTTCCGGCGTTACGCTAGGTAACGCTGGCGCCGCCAAGCCGCGTCGTCGCGCGGAGGAGAGGATGCGCCAAAACCGCCGCAGGTGCGCGCGCGGGTTGCCAAGCGGTCGAGATTGAGCTCTAGAACCTCGACGCGTCAGGATCTTGGCAGCTTCGCGCGACGCCCGATCTCGGCATGCGCCGCGGATCGGCCGATGACCTTCGCCGCGCTGCGACCGCCTGTTTGTATGATCGGAAGGACGCCAAGACTTCCGCCTGAGCCCCTGGGTGGCGCCGACGCGCGACGAGACGCGCGAGAGATCGGAGAGCCAACGCTCTTTTGTGGGGAGGCGAGGCCCTTTGTCCGCCAACCTCAAGGGAGGCAAAGCCTGTCAAGAATCGCCGTCGTCGGTTGCGTCGTTCTCGCGTTTGCTGCGCCAGCCGTTCTCGCCAAGGGAGATCGCGGCGCGCTGTGGCAGGTCGTTCAGACCTGCGTCGCCAATCATGATCTGACCGGCGCGGCGTTCCCTTGCCTCGCGGTCAATCTGTCGGGCGGCGAGGAGCGGGGCTACGTCATCTTGCGCCCGCCGGTCGGCAGGCCAGACGTCATCCTGTCGCCGACGAAGAAGATCGTCGGCCTCGAGGACCCATGGCTTCGCACGCTCGCGGCGCCGAACTATTTCGCGGACGCTTGGCAGGCCCGCCTCTTTCTTTCCGACGACGATCGCAAGCCGCTGGCCTACGACGACGTGGCGCTCGCCGTGAACGCGCGTTCCTCGCGGACGCAAGACCAGCTTCACATCCATATCGGCTGCTTCTCGCGGCAGGCGAAAGAGACGCTTCAGGCGATCGCGCCGCAATTGCCCGAGGACAAATGGGCGCCCATCAGCGAGCGCATCCAGGGCTTCGCCTTCTGGGGCCGCCGCGTCGCACAAGCGACGCTTTCCGGCGTCAATCCGTTTCGCCTTGCAGCCGAGGGGTTCCCGGACGGCGCCAATGCCGGCGCGTCGTCGGCCGTCGTCGTTGCCGGAACCCGCCTCGCCGACGGGCGCGACGAATTCGTCCTGCTCCTCTCGCGTCCGGATCCCTTCGCTCTCAGCCGGCCATTTGCCGCCGAAGATCTTCTCGACCCGTCCTGCGCCCTGTGAAACGGGGCGCCGCGCCGCTTCATGCTCGCCAAAGCCCAAATCTTCGCGGCCGCGCGGGTTGCGTGAGCCTCGCCCGAGGGGGCGTCCCGGCCAAAAATTGTTCGAGACGGGGCGTCGCCAGAGGGGCGCATTCCGCCATAAGAGGCGCTGGGCCGGGTTCACCGGCCGGTGGTATGCTCCCTGACGAAAGTCTCGAGCTGCCGCTCGAACGTGCCCGTTTCGTCGGCCTCGAGAACGCGGGTCGCCCGCTCGACCAGCTTTGCGCGAAGCGGCCTGGGAATATCCCCCCAGCACGAAATAACCGCGGCGCCGAGACGGCGCACGATATGTTCCTCCGCTTCAAAATAGATCACAAGCTTCTGGTCGCCGGCGCCCATCGGTCGCTCCCGGACTTCCGTTTAATCACAAAGGCGCTTGAGGTGAAGCGCGAGCAGCTTTCCTAGCCGTATCGCATGGTCTCAGGACGCCCGAAACGCGCGAGCGCGGTCTCGCAATTCATGGGTTTTCCGAAGAGCCAACCCTGGCCGAGATTGCAACCGAGCGCTAGCGACACGTCGGCGTCTTCCTTTGCTTCTATCCCTTCTGCAACGATTTGATATCCGAGCGGATGCGCAACCGCGATGATCGCCCCGACCAATTGGATCTTCATCTGATCCTTCGCCAGGCCGTCGACAACGGTGGGATCGACCTTGACCGTGTTGAATTCGGCCGCGGTCAGATTCGACATCGAGGAGTGGCCGGAGCCGAAGTCTTCGATGGCGAGCAGGAAGTCGCGCCAACTCCTCTTTTTGCCGGCTTGCGCGCGGCGGTATGGCGAGACGTTCGGACCCCGATCGGCGTCGTAGTTCCGGGCGCCGCAATTGCGATATAGAAATCCGGCGCCCAATTCGAACGTCCCAATTCCCGGCGTCGCTATTCTCAGCGTCTCCTTCCCTCGCCCGCAGACAACGGCGAGGCCGAACGAAGGGGTGAAACACGGGACTGAGTGGCGGCGTCTACGTCGCCGCCCCGGTCTCACTTTGCGGGCGATCGCGACGACGCCAAGACGCGGTTCTGGTTTTGATACGGTATTGGCTTCCCTCTTCGCCAAAGCCCATAATCTCTCTCGGCGAGTTACCTTTCTTTGCGATATAAGGAGATATAAGCTCGCCACTGTGGCATTTGCTGATTCGGTCCTTTATCCATGGCTCAATCCGGAACAACCAGCGTCATCGCCGAGATCCGAGCGCTCGAGAAGCGCAAAGCCGAGCTCCTGGAGGCGGCCAAGGCCGAGGCGCTCAAGCAGGCCCAGGACGCGATCGCCAATCTGGCGGAGATCGGCTTTCTCTACCGGCTGATCGAAGATTCTGGCGGACCGGCGCGGCCGGCGGCCTCCCCATCCGCGCCGAAGCGGCGCGCCGGGGAGGGGCCGTGCCCGATCTGCGGCTTCAAGACCGACCCGCCCCACGATGGACGCGCCCACCGCGGCCAGAGCCCGAAGGCGCCCTTCAAGCCCGAGGAACTTTCCGAGCGCGGGCTTTCCAAACTGGGTTGAGCCGGACCGATTTCGTCCCAGGGACAGACTGCGGCTGCGTGCGTCTCGCCGCCCCGGAACGCACACCGCGGATTCGTTCCTCGGCGATTTTGCGACGCCTGACTGCGTCGGAAACTCTTCACGAAAGGAGACCGGCGGGTTTTGGCGATTGAAATTTTGAAACAGACATTCATTCCGCGCAGCCTCGTGGCGCCCACAACGCCGCTGCTACACCACGCCCCGGGACACGATCATGCCTGGCGCCGGGATCGGGTTGTAAGGCACCCAATTCATCGGCCCCGACTGCCGCCCCATCACCCAGAACCGGCCGCGCCCCACCCCACGATAGAGATCGTGATGGAACGGGGCGGTATCGGGATGCGCCGTCAGCCGCAGCGTAGGGCGAGCCGCCTCGGCGACGAAGACGGACATAAGGTGGTACTCCGTATCTGTAAGCGGATTGCAATTGAATGTATTGCAA
>PLRT01000052.1 GCA_003164915.1 Hyphomicrobiales bacterium
CGAAGGCCATCGAGGCGTTGCCGCCAAACACCCGCCCGTCGCGGAACGTCACCGCCTCCGGCGCGACGTTCCAGTGTCGCGCCGCGACCGCGACCATGCGGCTCTTGACCTCGCGCGCCGCCGCCATCGCCGCCAAGCCGTTGATGTCGGTTCCCGACGAGGCGGCAGTCGGCGAGGCGTTCGGCACTTTGGCGGTGTTGGTGGCGGTGATGCGCACCCAGTCGAGCGGCGCGCCGAATTCTTCCGCCACGATCTGCGCGACTTTGGTGAACAGCCCCTGCCCCATCTCGGTGCCGCCGTGATTGAGATGGATCGAGCCGTCGGTGTAGACGTGCACCAGCGCGCCGGCCTGGTTGAGATGGATGAGGGTGAACGAAATGCCGAACATCACCGGCGTCAACGCGATGCCGCGCTTGAGGATCGGGCTCGTCGCGTTGAAGTCGCGGATTGCGGCGCGCCGCGCGCGATAGTCGCTCGACGCCTCGAGTTCCTCGATCATCGCCGGCAGCGTCGCGCAATCCTCGAGGACCTGGCCGTAGGGCGTGCGATCGCCGCCGGAGCGGAGGAAGTTCGCCTTGCGCACGTCGAGCGCATCGAGGCCGCGCTCGCGCGCGATCGCGTCCATCGCCCGCTCGATCGCCAGCATGCCTTGCGGGCCGCCGAAGCCGCGGAAGGCGGTGTTGGAGACCGTGTGGGTCTTCAGCCGCCGCGAGTGAATGTGAACGTCGGGCAGCCAGTAGCAATTGGCGGCGTGGAACATCGCGCGGTCGACGACGCCGGGCGAAAGGTCGGCCGAGCAGCCGCAGCGCGCGTTGAGCACCACGTCGTAGGCGGAGACGCGGCCCTCGTCGTCGTAGCCGATCGCCCAGTCGTCGCGGAAATCGTGGCGCTTGCCGGTGAGGACGAAATCATCGTCGCGATCGAGTCGGAGCTTGCACGGCCGCCCGGTCGCGCGCGCAGCGAGCGCGGCGAGCGCCGCCCAGGCGCAGGCCTGGCTCTCCTTGCCGCCGAAGCCGCCGCCCATGCGGCGCGTCTCGACGGTGACGAAGGCGTCGGGCAAGCCGAGAACGCGGCCGACGATGTGCTGGACCTCGGTCGGGTCCTGGGTCGAGGTGTAGAGCGTCATCTCGCCCGCTTCGCCCGGCACGGCGAGCGACGCCTGCCCCTCGAGATAGAAATGCTCCTGGCCGCCGACGCCGAGGACGCCTTCGAGCCGGTGCGGCGCCGCGGCGAGCGCGCGCTGCACGTCGCCGCGCCCGTAGGCGTAATCCTCCTGCACCCGCAGGCCGCCCGCGAGCGCGTCGTCGACAGTCAGCGCCGGGGTCTTCTCCTCGATGTCGATCTTGGCGAGCCGCGCCGCGCGCCGCGCGGCGTCGCGGGTCGTCGCCGCGACGACGAACAAGGCCTGGCCGTGGAACAGGATCTCGTCGAAGGCGAGCAGGGGTTCGTCGGCGAAAACCGGCGCGATGTCGTTCTTGCCGGGAATGTCGGCGGCGGCGAGGACCGCGACGACGCCCGGGGCGGCGCGCACGGCGGCAAGGTCGAGGCTGCGCAGCCTGCCATGCGCCTTGTCGCCCATGCCGACGGCGAGATGAAGCGTCCCTTGCGGTTCGCGGATGTCGTCGACATAGGCGGCGGCGCCGCTGACGTGGAGGCGGGCCGAATCGTGGGGATGCGGCTTGTGGACGACCGCGGTCGCCACGCTCGGCTCGTAGGTAGGAACGGTGGTCCGGCTAGAGCGGGGCAAGGGCTTCTCCGATGCGGGTCGGCGCCGCGGCGCCGGCGACCTCGATCAGCGCCTTCTTCAACAGGTTGGCGGCGACCTCGGCGCGATAGGCGGCGCTCGCGCGCATGTCGGCGATCGGTTGATAGTCGCGCTTCAGCGCGTCGATCGCCGCCGTCCAGCTCGCGCGGTCGTCGAGCCGCGCGCCGACCAGCGCCGCTTCGGCGTTCGTCCCGCGCCTCGGCGTCGCCGCCATGCCGCCATAGGCGACGCGCGCGCTCGCGATCGTCCGCCCGTCGAGGGTGAAGCGGAAGGCGCCCATCACGGCGGAAATGTCCTCGTCGACCCGCTTCGACACCTTGAAGGCGCGATAGACCTCGTTGGCGGCGAGACGGCGCGCGACCACCGCGCTGACAAATTCACCCTCGCCGCGGTCCTGCCTGCCGTAGGCGACGAAGAAGTCCTCGAGCGGCAGCGTGCGCGCGCGGTTCTCCCGCTTGAGCTCGAGCCGCGCGCCGAGCGCGATCAGCGCCGGCGCGAGGTCGCCGATCGGCGAGCCGTTGGCGATGTTGCCGCCGACCGTGCCGCTCTCGCGCACCTGGCGCGAGCCGAAGCGGCGCATCAGTTCGCCGAGGTCGGGATGGAGCTGGGCGAGATGGGGCGAGGCGTGCTGGAGCGTCGCGCGCGCGCCGATGCGCAGCGCGTCCTTGCCTTCCTCGATCGCGTCGAGCCCGGCGACGCGGCCGAGCCAGACGATTTGCCTGAGATCGCGCAACTGCTTGGTGATCCATAGCCCGACGTCGGTCGCGCCGCCGATCAGGGTCGCACGCGGGAAACGCGCGTAGAGCGCGGCGAGCGAGGCTTCGGACGCCGGCGCCGCGAAGAACGCGCTGTCGTCGCCGACGAAGAGGTCGCGACCGTCGGCGAGCGCCGCCAGCGCCGCAGCGCGTTCGGCGACTTCGGCGGCGAAGCGATCAGCGGGCCTGCCGTCGCAGGTCGCCAGCGCCGCGTCGATGATCGGCCGATAGCCGGTGCAACGGCAGAGGTTGCCGGCGAGCGCGTCGCACGCGCTCTGATAGGAGGCGGGCTCGCGCTGATGATAGAGCGCGAACAGGCTCATCACGATGCCCGGCGTGCAGAAACCGCATTGCGAGCCGTGGTGGTCGACCATCGCCTGCTGCACCGGGTGCAGGCGGCCGCTCTCGGCGAGATCCTCGACCGTCAGCAGTTCGGCGCCGTCGACCTGGCCGAGCAGCAGGATGCAGGCGTTGACCGGCTCGTAGCTGAGCGCGCCGTCGGGCCTGAGACGCGACAGGACGACCGTGCAGGCGCCGCAGTCGCCTTCATTGCAGCCCTCTTTCGTCCCCCTGGCGCCCGCCTCCTCGCGCAACCAGTCGAGCAAGGTCGTGCGCGGGGCGAAGCGATCGAGAGCGACGGTTTGCCCCCGGAAACGAAAGGTCAGCCTGTTGCGGGGCCCCGCCCCGACTTCGTTCGCAGTCATGCGTGCCTCGATTGCGCGTTTCTGCATCATGATCAAGTTTGCCCCGCGGCGAAAGCTCGTTTGCTCGGCAATTGCCGCAGGCGCCGTGCTGAAAAGCAGGCCAATGGCGACGCTTCAGCCGCGCGTCGCCGGCTCGATCAGGCGCCGGCAGACGAGACGGATCGCGCTGTCGACGGCTTGCGCGTCAGCAAGCGCGCGCGCCGCGCCGCCCGCGGCGCCGATGACGATGCGCGCCAGCGTCTCCGATTCGGCGGCGCCGGCTTTAGCGAGCGCCGCGGCGATTTCGCGCTCCGCCCGTCGATCGAACGCCGCGAAGCGCGGGGCGTAGCGATGGTGGGCGTCGAGGATCTCGGCGGCGTGCGGCGAGCCCTCGACCGCCCGCGTGATCACGCCATATTTGCCGGCGAGCGCGGCCCCGACCCGCGCGGCGACGGCGCCCTCGCCCGAGAGGCCGCGATCAAAGGCGGCCGCGAGTTCGATCAGCAGTTCGGCGATCACGCCATCGAAGACCGCGTCCTTGTCGGGGAAATGGGCATAGAGCGTCGCCTTGGCGATCCCCGCCTCGCGCGCCAGCGCCTCCATCGTCGTCGCGCGGAGCCCGCTCTTCAGCGCCAGCCGCCAAGCCGCCTCGACGATCCGCCGCCGTTTTTCGTTCGCCCGCGGATCGGCGGTCGTCTCCGTCACCTCAGAATCCTATTGAACGAAATGATCTTAAATCGTATAGTTCGTATATCCTAGCAGGAAAGATCAGCCCATGCCAGACCGCGTTCTCCTCACCGGCGTCTCCGGATTCCTCGGCGGGCACGTCGCCAGCGCGCTGCTGGCGGCGGGCTATCAGGTTCGCGGCAGCGTGCGAAACTTGGCCAAGGCCGACAAGGTCCGCGACACCCTGACCAAGGCCGGCGCCGACGTCAGCCGGCTCGAATTTGTCGCTCTCGACCTGCTCAAGGACGACGGCTGGGACGCGGCGGCTGACGGCTGCCGTTTCCTCGCCCATACCGCTTCGCCATTCGTGCTGCGGATGCCGACCGACAAGATGGAGCTGATCCGTCCAGCGATCGAGGGAACCGAGCGGGCGCTCAACGCTGGACTGAAAGCGGGCGTCGAACGCGTCGTCCTCACCTCGTCGATGGCGGCCATCGCCTACGGCCACGACAAGAACCACACTTCACCGTTCACCGCCGCCGACTGGACGAACCTCGAGGGCCACGGCGTCAGCGCCTATGTCGAATCGAAGACCCGCGCCGAGCGGCGCGCCTGGGAGATCATGAAGGCGGCGGGGCGCGAGGCCGATCTTGCCGTGATCAACCCGAGCGGGATCTTCGGGCCGCTGCTTGACGAGGATCCCGGCACCTCGGCGCAAATCGTCGTTCGCTTCCTCAAGGGTGGCGTGCCGGCCGTGCCGCGCCTCAGCTTCGCGTTCATCGACGTGCGCGACGTCGCCGCCGCCCATGTCGCGGCGTTGACCGCCCCGGGCGCCGGCGGACATCGCTTCCCGATGGGCGAGCGGAACCTGTCGCTCTTGGAATTCGCCAATATTCTGCGCCGGCGGTTCCCCGCCTATGCCGCCAAGCTGCCCCGCTTCGAACTGCCGGATTGGGCGGTGCGAATCTACGCGTTGTTCGACGCAGACGTGCGCAGCAATCTCGGCGAACTCGGCGTGGTGAAGAGACTGGACTCGCGTGACGTCGTCGCGCTGCTCGGCCGCGACCTGATCACAGCCGAGACGGCGGTCGTCGCCACCGCCGAGAGCCTGATCGCGTTCAAGCTCGTCTGAGGGCATTCGCCTCCAGCGGCCGTCTCAGCGCCCGCCGGCGCGCCTCCAGGTCTTTTCGCCGACGCGCAATGACTCGACGACCAGCCCGCCCTTCGGCTCGAACAGGTGGTCGGCGACGCTGATCTGCCCGTTGGCCATGGAAAGGCCGAGCAGCGCATAGGCAGCCGACATCATGCGCGCAGCCGAGCCGGTGTACCACGACCATCCGCCGCGCCCGCCGTGGCCGTAGCCGTCGTAGATGTCGGCCGGCTGCTGGATCGGGATGAGGCCGTAGGTCGCGATGCGCTCGGGATCGGTCTTCCCCAGCGGCGAAATCTTCTCGAAGATCTCGAAGGCGCGCGCGCTCAGCGTGCGCGCGGCGCGGTCGTCGCCGTGGTCGCGCGCTTCCTGCGCGAGCTTGAGGAAGCCGTCGACGATCCAGGTCGCGCCATGGCTGTACTGCCCGCCGTTCTCGCGCACGCCCGGCGGATAGTCGGCGATGCGGCCAGGATAGGGCTGGCTGTGCTCGAAGAACGGCGCGGCGGTGAGCAGCACGCGATCCGGCCGCTCGATCGCGCTCAGACCGCCCTCGAGCGCGATCAGCGCGCGTTCGAATTCGAGCGCGCCGGAATAGGCGGCCCATCCTGTCGTCATCGCGTTGGCGACCTCGACGACGCGCCCGTCGTCGGCGAAGTCGAGCGCGTAATGGTCGCCCCACCAGGCGCCTCCGAGCGCGACGCGCACGTCCTCGCGCGCCGTCGCGCAGGTCTCGACAAAGGCCTCGTCGCCCTTCAGGCGCGCCAGCGGAATGAACCCGTCGAGCACATTGTAGAGGAAGAAGCCCATCCATACGCTGGTGCCGCGGCCCTTGGCGCCGAGTCCATCGATGCCGTCGTTCCAGTCGCCCGCCTCGAGCAGCGGCAGGCCGTTCACGCCGCGGCGGGCCAGCGTGTATTCGATCGCGCGGCGCGCGTGTTCGTAGACGTCGCCCTTGTCGCGCGACGGGCGCGGCATGACCAGCGCGGTGTCCTGACCCTTCGGCACCGCCGGCGCCTCGAGATAGGGCGTGACCTCATCGAGCACGCCGGCGTCGCCCGACTGACCGACGTAGCGCGCGAGCACGTAGGGCAACCAAAGATGCGGATCGCTGGCGCGCGTGCGCTGTGCGACGCCGGTCCCCCCGCCCGGAGCGCGGTGCCACCACTTGAGCACGTCGCCTTCGGGGAATTGCTGGCCGGCGTGCAGCACGATCTGCGCGCGCGCCAGCCGCGGCTCGGTGAGGATCAGCGGCAGCACGTCCTGCAACTGGTCGCGGAAGCCGACGGCGCCGCCGCGCTGGTTGGGACCGACCCGGCCGAACAGCCGCGAGGCGTAAAGCTGGTAGGGCAGCCACGTATTGACCAGGCGATCGAAGTCGGGGCGGTTGGTCTTGACCTCGACCTCGCCGAGCCGATCCGTCCAGGCGGCGCGGGTCGCCGCGAGTTCGCGCTCCACCGTCTCGACGTCGGCCGCCGCTGCCGCGGCGAGCGCAGCCGTGCGGTCGCGCGCCTGGCCGAGGACGATCGCAAATTTCAGCTCTGCGCCTGGCGCCAGTTCGATCTCGGCGGCGAAGGCGGCGACGCGCCGTCCATCGTCGCGTTGCGACCCGTCGGCGCGGCCGGCCTCGACGAAAACGGGCGTATGGACGTCACGCTCGGGCCCGCCGAAGAAGCGCGCCCGCACGTTCTCGGTGGCCGGTTTGTCGAGGCTGGTCGCGGCGAACGCGACGCCGCGCTGGAAATCGTTGCGCGGGTTCTCGAACAGCAGGGTCGAACCGACCGTCTCCGCCTTCAGCTTGCCGAGACTCTCGCTGGGGCCCTCGTC
Organism: Hyphomicrobiales bacterium; assembly: GCA_003164915.1. Classification (GTDB taxonomy): domain Bacteria; phylum Pseudomonadota; class Alphaproteobacteria; order Rhizobiales; family Beijerinckiaceae; genus Roseiarcus. The sequence goes on from PLRT01000052.1 coordinate 6,844, forward strand.
GAGCGCGATGTCGAAGAACGGCGCGACGCGCAGGCGCAGGCGCCGACGGCCGAGATTGCGCAGCGCGACCAACCGCATGTCGCCGGGAAAGTCGGGCGGAACGAAGACGTCGCAGGTCGTCTCCAGATCGCCGCGGCGCTTGGCGAGACGTGCGACGCCGGGCTCGTAGGTCACCGCGTATTCGGCGTCGGAGCGCTGAAACGGCGCAAAGCCGATCGCGTCGGTTTCGCCCGCGTCGAGGTCGCGGACATAGACGATCTGGCCCGGCAGCGTCGTCGTCGCGCTCTCGAAGCGGAACGGCGTCAGGCCGTTGTGGCGGGAGTTGCCGAAGGCCGAATAGATTTCGCCGTCGTTGTTGACGACCGTCGCGGCGCCGAGCTCGTTGGCCATCGCCAGCGCCCACGGCCGCGGAGTGCGATGGGTCATGAGCAGCGACTTGCCGTCGGGCGAGAAGGCGAACGGCCAGCGGTCGGGCAGCGCCGGCGACGGCTCGACCGCGCGCGTCTCGTAGAGCCGCCGCTCCAGCTCGATCGGCTTGAGTTTCGGCAGGCCGAGCCGCTCGGCGACCCGCTCCGCCGCCCAGACCGCGTTGTCGGAGCGGCCGACGATGAATTCGGCTTCGGCCTCGCCGCGATCGGGAAGCTCGACCTCGAGGGTGAAGCTCGCGGCGGGGTCGAAAGTCCACAGCTTGCCTTCGTCGTCGATCTTGCGCGCGCGCCACTGCTCGCACCCAGTCGGCCTGGCGAGCGAGCCTTCGCCGAGGAAGCGCGTGCGCGAGTCCTCGTAGCCGGTCAGCCGGAAGCCGGCGCCGGGGTTCACCGCGAAGAACGACGTCTCGCCGCGGTCGGCGCGCGCCGAGCGCAGCAGGCGGTTGCGGGCGAGAATGGCGTTGAGCCCGCGCACGAACATCGTCTCGACATGCATGCCGGCGAAATCGAGATCGCGCGCGTAGGCGCCGACCTCATGGCCGGCGATCTCGCAGAAGCTGACCAGCCGCAGCGCGCGCGGGCGGCCGGAGCGGTTCTCCAGCCGCACCCGCCAGCTCAGCGTCGCGCCCTCGGGGTCGGGGCCGAGCTCCATTGTCGCGCGCACGCCATTGACCGTGTTGGCGATGCGGAAGTGGTTGAAGCCGATCCGCTCGACCGCGTAGTCGCCGGCGCGGCGGGCCGGCGCCCAGCCGATCGACCACGGCGCGTCGCCGTTCTCGCAGACGTAGAAGAAGTGGCCGCGTTGCTGCAGCGGATCGAGCGGCCGGCGGAAGAGGTCGATCGGAAAGCCGCCGCGCTCGTCGCCGGCGACATAGGCCGCGCCGCGACCGTCGCGCAGGAGTTCGAAGCCAACGGAGCCGTTTTGGCCGGAGAAGACTTGGGGTCTGCCGACGAGCGCGGCGGGCGCGCCGGGAGGCGGTGGCACCGGCCGTCCCGTCCCCGCCGCTTCGCGCGAGCGCGCCGCCAGCGCCAGCGCGGCGGCGCCGGCGGCGGCACCCGCGACGCCATAGGCGACCACCAGGGTCTTGACCGCGCCCGGCATCGGGCCGCCGTGCGACAGCGCCTCCGCGCCCGTCCACGCCTTGTCCCAGGCGGCGCCGCGCGGAATGTAGAAGGGAATGAGCAGCGGCGCCCAGGTGCCGAAACGGCGGATCGCCTCGGGGACCGCGCGGGTGCGCGCGCGGTGGCCGATGAACCGCGCCGCCCGCTCGTCGAGCCGATCGGCGCCGAGGAACGACAGGTTGACCAGCGTTGCCACCCTGAGGCCCATGTGGTCGAACCAGATGAGCACCCGCAGCCAGTCGTAGGCGAGCAGGCCGATGAACATGGTCAGGCTGAAGTCGGCGAAGCCGGCATGGGGCATACCGACGTCGGCGCCGATCGCCACCAGCGAGCGCACCGCGCCGTCCTGGTTGTACCAACTCGGATCGGCCGACTGACGCAGGAAGGTGTTGATGATCGGCGCCATCCACAGGCCCCAGCGCATCACCCGGACCGCGCCCTCGACCAATCCTTGCGCGCCCGCGCCGGAGAGGAGACCGCGGATCGGCCTGAGGCTGCGATCGAGGATCGCGCTGAGGAAGACGACGTTGATCGCGAACAGCGGCGCGGCGAACGACCAGTTGATGACGCCGGAGAGCGATTCGGCGTAGAGCAGACGCACGCCGCCGGCAACCTCGCCGAGGTTGATCATGCCGTATTTGTTGAAGATCGGATAGGTGACGAAGTCGCCCAGCGCCCGGCCGGTGACGCGATAGTTGGCGTCGGAATAGGCCCAGAATTTGTTCCACACCACGGCGACCTGAGCGGCGTCGAAATACCAGCCGAGCGCGCCGGCGACGAAGCCGCCGAGCAGCACGCCGAGCCAATAGACGCGCGCGCTCTGCATGCGCCGGCGCTGGCCGTCGACGATGCGCCCGGCGTCGAACAGCGCATCGACGCCGGCGTAGGCGAAAGCGCCGATGACGAAGGCGCAGGAGAAGCGCGACAGCGGCTCGGCATGGACGAGGTCCCCGGCATAGGCCCACCAGCAACCGCCTCCGACGACCGCGCCGCGCGCCCAGGCGCGCGCGTCGCCGTAAGCGGCGCGCAAGCGGCCGACGAACGGCGGCGTGCCATCGGCCGAACCGATCAGGGTCTGCGCCAGCGGAAAGGCGATCGCGCCGGCGAGCGGCGCGACGAACTGCGAATGACCGAGAATGAATGCGACGAATCCGCCGGCGCGCAGCGGCGTGGAAACGGCGAGAATGAGCAGCATGAACACGCCGCCGTAGATCGCCCCGCGCGTCGCGCCGCCGCGCAAGTTGGCGCGCGCGGAAACCAGCGACGGCGGCCGGCCGCTCAGCGAGTCGAGCACGAGGCCGGTCATGAAATAGACGACGCCCCACAGTCCCGCCTCGGCCAGCGCCGCGAACAGCGAACCGAAGATGATCCGACCGATCGGCGAGGCGCCGACCTGGGCGAAATTGGCGAGCAGCGGCGTCAACGCGGCGAAGGCGGACAGGGCGAACACCAGGCCGTGCAGCGCCGGCCGCCGCGCCGCGCGACCGACGCCGATGAGCGACAACAGTTGCAGCGCCGCCTCGCAGAGGACGAACAGCACGGCCGTGCGGCCGACGAGCACCTTGACGGGAAACGACGCGAACGCGAACGCGAGCCCGCCGATTTCGGCCATGTGCCAATCGGCGCCGAGCAGGACGACGAGCTTGAACAGGAAGGGCGTGGCGACGAGGCCGAGCGCCTCGATCGGCCGCAGCGGCCGCGCAGAGCCGAACAGCGCCGCCAGCGCGCCGCCGAGATAGAGGCAATAGGCGACCGTCGCATCGGCGACGTCGAGGCGCAGCGAGTCCGCCCACGAACCGGCCAATTGCCAGAATGCAAGCGAATCATTGCGCTGATAAGCGAACAAGGCGAAGGCGACGGCGTCGACGATCACCGGCGTTATCGGCAAGGCGCCGAGGAAGGCCTGTCGCAACAGCGCGAGTCCGGCCGCGCCGGCGAGACCGGCGATCATCCATTCGCGCGCCGCCAGCGACGCATAGATCGCTGCGGCGAGCAGCGCCGCGCCGACCGCAGCCGCGACCAACGACGCCTGCTGCGGACCGCGCTGCGCGGCGATCTCTGTCGCCGTATCCGTGCCAGCGGAAATCTTCGTCGTCCCTCTGTCAGGTCCCAATTCGCGGCGGAAAATCGCAGCCCGACGGCCAAGCGTCAATCGGCGATATAGCCATTGCCGTTCTGCGCGGCGAGACGTAGTTTGGCCCCGGCATAAGACGCGGAGGTCGCGTGAAGCTTGCCCTTGCCCTTTCGACGGTCGCCGCCGCCATCCTCGCGCTCGAGGCGGCCGCGGCGGCCGAGCTGCCTTCCCGACATGCCCAGCCCGCGGCGGCGGCGCAGACATGCCGAGTCGACGGCCAGGAAGGCATGGTCCTTCCCGGCTCCGGAACTTGCATGCGCGTCAGCGGCTACGTGAACGCGCAGGCGGCGTTCGGCACGCTTTCGAACTCGCGGCAAATTCGCGCGCAGACGCCGTAAGGCGCGCGGATCAGCGTTTGGCCTCGCGCGCCATCAGCCGCTGCACCGCGCTGAGCGTCGCCTTGAGCGACGCCATGACGATGCTCGGGTCGATGCCGACGCCGTGCAGGATCCTGCCGTTGGCGTCCTGAAGCTCGACGTAGCTGGCGGCCGTCGCATTGGCGCCGCGGCCGACCGCATGCTCGTGATAGTCGATGAACGAGAAATCGATGGCGAAGGCGCGCTTGAGCGCGTCGACGAACGCGTCGATCGGCCCGTTGCCCTCGCCCTCGATCGTCGTCGTCGAGCCGTCGGCGCGTCTGAGGGTCGCGGCGAGTTCGCGGTTGTCGGGCGACGTCGGAATCATCTGCTGCTTGACCAAGGTCAGCGGCGCGTCGGCGAGCAGATAGGTGCGCTGGAACAGGCCCCACAACTCGGGCGAAGTGAGCTCCTTGCCCTCGCGATCCATCAGTTCCTGCGCGACCTTGGAGAACTCGATCTGCAGGTTGCGCGGCAAGTCGAGACCGTGGTCGGCTTTCAGCACGTAGGCGATGCCGCCCTTGCCCGACTGGCTGTTGATGCGGATCACCGCCTCGTAGTCGCGCCCGACGTCCTTCGGATCGATCGGCAGATAGGGCACCTGGAACANNCGCTGGTGCACCGGCAATTGCGTGCAGAACTCCGCCACTTCGCGGATCGCGTTGACGTCGCTGAGGTCGAGCTGGGGATCGACGCCCTGGGTGAAGAGATTGAGCGCCATCGTCACGATGTCGACGTTGCCGGTGCGCTCGCCGTTGCCGAACAAAGTGCCTTCGACGCGGTCGGCGCCCGCCATCAGCGCGAGCTCCGCCGCGGCGACCGCGGTGCCGCGATCGTTGTGCGGATGGGCGGACAGGATGACGCTGTCACGATCGGAGATGTGACTGGCGAACCATTCGAACTGATCGGCGTAGGTGTTCGGCGTCGCCATCTCCACGGTCGCCGGCAGATTGAGGATCAGCCGCCGCGCGGGGGTCGGCTCGATCGCCGCCTTCACCGCCTCGCAGACCTCGAGCGCGTAATCGAGCTCGGTGCCGGTGAAGCTCTCCGGCGAATATTCGAAGACGAACTCGGTCTCCGGCGTCGCGTCGGCGAGCGCCTTGACCTGGCTGGCGGCGTTGACCGCGATTTCGCGCACGACGGCGCGGTCGGCGCGGAACACCACCTCACGCTGGAGCGTCGAGGTCGAGTTATAGAAGTGCAGGATGACCTTCTTGGCGCCCTTGACCCCTTCGAAGGTGCGCTCGATCAGTTCCGGCCGACACTGGGTCAACACCTGGATCGCGACGCCGTCGGGAATGCGGCGCTTGACGATAATCGAGCGGATGAAGTCGAAATCGGTTTGCGAGGCGGCGGGGAAACCGACTTCGATTTCCTTGAACCCCATGCGGACGAGCAGGTCGAACATGCGGTTCTTGCGATCGAGGCCCATCGGCTCGACCAGCGCCTGGTTGCCGTCGCGAAGATCGACGGAACACCAGATCGGCGCCTTGTTGATCTGCCGCGACGGCCATTGGCGATCGGCCAGGACGAGCGGCGCATAGGCGCGGTATTTGTGAACAGGCATATTGGACATGACGGACCCCTGCGACGGCTGCGCATCTGCTCGGCCTCGATCAGAGGTCCGGCGCGCGCGTCAATCTGTTGTACGTGAGCGAAGAACGAACTCCTCTCCCGGCGCGGTCAGTGCGCCGGGCGAGTAAGTCGCAGGGTCGACGGCAGAATCTGGGGCCGGATTCGCATGCGCGCAAATAAGCCGAGAGCCTGCAAAAAATCAACCGCCAATTTGCCCCGGGGGCGTCGCCGCGCCCCTTGGTCGCGCCCCGTTGCCACCCGTTAGCTGGCATGTTAGCGTCAAACGGGCTTTCGCAGCCAGCGCCCATATCGGCGCCAACCATAAGCGCCGTTGTGCGTAACGCGTCGACCCCGGGAGGATACCAAGATGTTGAAAAAGTTGCTTTGCGCCAGCGCCGTTGTTTCGGTCGCCGCGCTCGCCGGCCCCAGCTACGCCGCCGACAAACCGACCATCCCCGTCATCGTCAAGGACACGACCTCGGCCTATTGGCAGATCGTGTTCGCCGGCGCCCGTCAGGCCGCCAAGGACCTCGACGTCAACGTGCCTGAACTCGGCGCCCAGTCCGAATCCGACATCAACGGCGAGATCACGATCCTGGAGAACGCGGTCGCCGAGAAGCCGGCGGCGGTCGTGATCGCTCCGACCCAGTTCAAGGCGCTCGGCAAGCCGATCGACGAGGCGGCGAAGAAGGTGCCGATCATCGGCATCGATTCGGCGGCGGACTCGAAGGCCTTCACGTCGTTCCTGACCACCGACAACGAGGTGGGCGGGCGCATCGCGGCGGACGGCATGGCCGCTGCGATCAAGGACAAGTACGGCAAGGCCGAAGGCGATGTCGCGCTCATCACCCACCTGCCGGGCGTCGGCTCGCTCGAGGCTCGCAACAAGGGCTACAAGGAAGAGCTGGCTGACAAATATCCCGACCTGAAGCTGGTCGCCGACAAGGTCTCGGACGGCAACGCCACGACCGGCCTCAATATCATGACCGACCTGATCACCGCCAACCCCAACCTGCGCGGCGTGTTCGCCGACAACCTGATCCAGTGCCAGGGCGCGAGCCAAGCGATCGCCGAGAACAAGAAGGGCGACACGATCAAGCTCGTCTGCTTCGACGCCGACGACAAACTCATCGGCTATCTGAAGGACGGCACGATCGCGGCTCTGCTTCTGCAGGACCCTTACCGGATGGGCTATGACGGCGTGAAGACCGCGCTCGCCGCGTCGAAGGGCGAGAAGGTTCCCGCGTTCGTCGACACCGGCGCGAACCTGGTCACCAAGGCCAACATGGACAACCCGAAAGAGCACAAGCTGCTCTATCCGCCGAAGTGATCTGACACAGGGCGCGCCGGCCTCCGCCGACGCGCCCTCTTCTCCTCTTGCGCTCAGCCGCGGCGCGGGAGGATGATCTTCGTCTCAACGGCCCGGCAAGTGTCTTCAAGAGCGCGACTATGGCATCTGTTGAATCCGCCGCCTCGACTGCCCGCGCGCCGATCCTGGTTCTCGACAAGCTCGACAAGCGATTCGGCGCGACGCACGCGCTCAAGTCGGTCGACCTGACGTTCGAGCAAGGCGAGATTCACGCCATCGTCGGCGAGAACGGCGCCGGGAAGTCGACGCTGATCAAGGTGCTGACCGCCGTCCATCCGCGCACGGCGGGCGACGTCTACTGGAACGGCAAGTCGGTCCCGCTCGCCACCCCTCAGGAGTCGATCGGGCTCGGCATCAACGCTGTTCACCAGGAGGTCGTGCTTTGCCCGCACCTGACCGTCGCCGCCAACATCTTTCTCGGCGACGAGGAAATGCGCGCCGGCCTGCTCGACAAGCGGCGGATGGAGCGCGATGCGCAGAAACTGCTCAATGAGCTTGGATTCGCCCTGCCGGCCGACGCAATCCTGTCCTCGCTCACCATCGGCCAGCAGCAGCTTGTCGCCACCGCGCGCGCCGAGCGGCGCGGCGCCAAGTTCCTCATCTTCGACGAGCCGACCGCCTATCTCACGCGCCAGGAGGCGGCGGCGCTGTTCAAGCTGATCCGACAGCTCAAGGCGCGCGGCGTCACGATCGTCTACATCAGCCATCGCCTCGAAGAGGTGTTCGAGCTGTGCGACCGGGTTTCCGTGCTGCGCGATGGGGCGCTCGTCGCCACGCGCAAGGTCAGCGAAACCAACGAAACCGAACTCATCGCGCTGATGATCAACCGCTCGATCGAGCAGATCTATCACAAGGACGAGGTTCCGATCGGCGAGACGATCATCGAGACGGCCGCGCTCACGGGCCCCGGCTTCCAGGATGTTTCCATCCGGGTGCGGGAGGGCGAGATCGTCGGGCTCTACGGTCTCATCGGCGCCGGTCGAAGCGAGTTCGTGCAGAGCGTCTTCGGCCGCCATCCGGCGACCGGCGGCCGCATCGTCTGGCGAGGGCGGGACGTGACGATCCGCACCGAGCGGCAGGCGATGAACCTCGGCATTGCGCTCTCTCCGGAAAGCCGCAGGGACCAGGGCCTCTGCCTCAACCTCGGCGTCGGCCTCAACATCAACCTGCCGATCTTCAAACTGCTGAGCGTCGGCCCGCTCATCAATGTCGCGCGAGAGTCCGCTGCCGCCGACAAGCAGATCCGCGACGTCCAGATCAAGACCGCCTCGCGCGCGGCGCCGGTGACGAGTCTGTCCGGCGGAAACCAGCAGAAAGTCGTGATCGGCAAGTGGCTCAATCACGGCGCGAAGCTCTTCATCTTCGACGAGCCGACCGTCGGCGTCGACGTCGGCACCAAGGCGGAAATCTATCGGCTGCTCGGCTCCCTGCTCAAACAGGGCGCGGGCATCGTCATGGTCTCGTCCTACCTGCCGGAAGTCTACGAACTCGCCGACACGCTGCACGTCTTCCGGGCGGGCCGGCTGGTCGCGACCCACGGACGCAAAGACGCCTCCCATGAAGAGATTTTGACCGAAGCGATCGGCGTTTAGGGTACGGGGGATTCCAAGGGAAATGACTGAACAAACCATCTCTCAGGACCGTCGGCGCGGGCGTCGGCTGGACGTGTTGTTGGGCTTGACCCTGCTCGGGCTGCTGCTCGCCATGTGGCTTGCGCTGTCCGTCGAGACCACGACCTTCTGGACCTCGAACAACATGGCCAATCTCCTGCGCCAGGGGGCGATGATCGCGATCCTGGCGATCGGCGAGACCTTCGTGATCATCACGGGCGGCATCGACCTTTCGGTCGGCGCGGTGGCCGGATTCGTCTCGATGGCGGTGGCGTTGCTTCTCGCCAACCATCTCGCCATCGCCTCGACGATCGCCGGCGCCGTGGCGATTTCGCTGGCCATCGGCGTGATCATCGGCGTCTTCCACGCCTTCGGCGTCGTGCAGATGGGCCTGCCTCCGTTCATCATGACGCTGGCGACGATGTACGCGCTGCGCGGCCTCGGTCTTCTCATCACCAACGGCGCGACGATCTCGATCGACAACGACGCCTTTACCGGCTTCTCGCGCGCGAGCTTCCTCGGCTTCCCATGGACGGACGGCACCTGGTTCCAGGTTCCGATGCTGTTCTGGATGGTGATCGTGATCGCGGTGCCCACCTACTTCCTGCTCATTCGCAGCCGCTGGGGCCGCTATCTCTACGCCATCGGCTCGAACAAGGAGGCTGCCCGCCTTTCCGGCGTCAACGTCAAGGCGATCACCTATCTCGCCTATATCGTGTCGTCCTTTTGCGCCGCGTTCTGCGGCATCCTCCTCGCCATGCGGATCGGCATCGGCAACCCGACCCAGGCCGAGGGCTGGGAGCTGCAGGCGATCGCCTCCTCGGTCATCGGCGGCACCAGCCTGTTCGGCGCGGTCGGCTCGATCCATGGCCCGCTGATCGGCTCGTTCATCCTGACCACGATCAACAACGGCGCGAACCTGCTCAACCTCAATCCGTTCTGGCAGCGCATCATCACCGGCCTGCTGATCATCGTCGTCGTCTATTTCGATACGCTGAGGACCCGCAAACGCTGAGCCGCCGACGCTGACCGACGTTCTCGTCTGCGGCGACCTGCTCGCCGAAAGCCGCTATGCCCATGCGCGAGCGGCGGCGGCCGATGGCGACTGTCGTGTCGCGGCCGAATTGATCGAGCAGGCGCTGGAGCGCGCGCCGGCGCGATCGACGGCGCGCCGCCCGGTCTGGTCGCCGTTTTCGCCCGCTGAGCAGGCCGGCGAGGCTCGCCGCCTGAGCGAGTCGGGCGACTCGAGGCGCTATCCCTTTTTCCGACGCCGCTCCGTTTACGATCCGCTGGTCGGCGCGGCCCGCGCGAGCCGCCGTCCCTCGCGCGCGCGCATGATCGCGGCGTTGAGCGCGCCGCCGAACACGAAGATCGCAGCGAGCGTGTAGAGAAACGCCAGCGCGATCATCACCGAGGCGAGGCCGGCGTAGGTGGACACGTAGTTGCGCGCGAACTGGCTCAAGTAGACGCCGAAGATCTCGCCGAAGGCGATGCTGCTGACGAAGCTCGCGACGACGCCGGGCGCGATGTCGATGAAGCGCAGCCGCCGCGCCGGCAGCCAAAGATGGGCGAAGAACATCGCCGACGCGAGCAGCACTGTGGCGACGCCGAGCCGGGCGAACGTCACCGTCGACTGCATCGGCGCCAGCGCCGGGAGATAGGCGACCGCCGTCGCCCAGATCAGCGGCCCGAGGATGACGAGCAGCGCCAGGCTCAGCAGCGCCGCGGCGCCAATGACCATGAAGGCGAGCGATTGCAGCCGCAGCAACCACCATGGCCGCGTCTCAGGGCAGGCATAGGCGCGGTCGAGCCCGACCCGCAGCGCCTCGATGGCGTTGGAGGAGAAGTAGAGCGCCAGCGCTGCGCCGGCGGTCAGCAGACCGCCGCGCGGCGCGGTCAGCACGTCGCGCACCTCGGCGGCGATCGGCCCGGCGACCGCGGCCGGCCAGGCGGAGAAGATCAGCCGCGCGACCTCGTCGGCGAGATCTTTCGAGCCGAGGAAGCCGGCGATCGCCGTGACAAAGATGAGGAACGGAAACAGCGACATCAGCGCCGACAGGGCGATATGGCTGGCAATTGCCCAGCCGTCCTCGGCGAGGAAATGGTTGGTGGCGTCGAAAGCGATCGTCCAAACCCTGCGCAGCATCTCGTCCCCTACCCGCCCCGCGGCGTTCGGCTCGCGGCCGCGTCAGTCTACCGGCGGCGGCGCGTGAACGCACGGCGTCGCAGCGTGCACTTAAGAGCGCAGTCCCTTCGCCGAAAGGGGCATTGCCTCCGGTCGTGCGCCGAAGCATTGTGCAATGCAACATTCCGCCTGCGGGAGCAAACCGTGTCGCCTGACGAACTCGCTGCTCAAGCCTTGCGCGCCGTCGAGGTTTTGCTCGCGCGCGCCGTTGAGCGGCTCCGCCCGCGCGTCAGCGACGCCGGCGCCCTCAGCGCGGAAAAGCTCGAGCGCGAACAACACGCCGCGCACGGGCTCGCCTGGCTGGCGACCTATGTCGAGGCGATCCGCGAAATGGCGAGCTACGCAAGCCGCATGCGAGCCGAGGGGCGCTACGGCGAGACCGAAGCGCAGCTGACGCTGATCGGGCTCGGCGAATACCTGGCGCAGATCTTCGGCGGCGTCGCGATGAACCAGGGCGAGGTCGTTCGCCTCGCCGACTTCGGCCTCTCCGGCGCGGAGATTGCGGCGGCTCGCACGGAGGCTGTCGAAACATTGATCGCCGGGGGAACCGCGCTCGAGGCGCGGGCGCGGCTCGCCGAGTTGATCGCCGAGGCGCACGTGGGCCCGATTGGCGATCCTGGCCTCGACGAGACGTTTGAGGCGATCCGCGTCGAGATGCGCCGCTTCGCCGACGCGGAAGTCGTGCCTCATGCGCAGGACTGGCACCGCGCCAACGCCTACATCCCGCTCGACGTCATCAGCGGCCTCGGCGAACTCGGCGTCTTCGGCCTGACCATTCCGGAGGAATACGGCGGCCTCGGGCTCGGCAAGGTGGCGATGTGCGTCGTCTCCGAGGAGCTGTCGCGCGGCTACATCGGCGTCGGCTCGCTCGGCACGCGCTCGGAGATCGCCGCCGAGCTGATTCTCGCCGGCGGCACGGAGGCGCAGAAGCGCCGCTTCCTGCCCAAGATCGCCAGCGGCGAGATTCTTCCGACCGCGGTCTTCACCGAGCCCGGCGCCGGCTCCGACCTCGCCTCCCTGCGCACACGCGCCGCGCGCGACGGCGACGCCTACGTCGTCAACGGCGCCAAGACCTGGATCACGCACCCGGTGCGCGCCGACCTGATGACGTTGCTCGCGCGCACGGATCCGAACCAGCCGGGCTACAGGGGCCTGTCGATGCTGCTGGTCGAGAAGCCGCGCGGCGACGATGCCGATCCGTTTCCGGCCCAAGGCATGTCGGGCGGCGAGATCGAGGTGCTCGGTTATCGCGGCATGAAGGAATACGAGATCGCCTTCGACAATTTCCGCGCGCCGGCCGACAGCCTGCTCGGCGGCGTCGAGGGCCAGGGCTTCAAGCAGTTGATGGCGACCTTCGAATCGGCGCGCATCCAAACGGCGGCGCGCGCCGTCGGCGTCGCACAGTGCGCGTTCGAGCTGGCCTTAGGCTACGCCAAGGAGCGTGTGCAGTTCGGCAAGCCGATCATCGCCTTTCCGCGCGTCGCCGACAAGCTGGCGATGATGGCGGTCGAGATCCACATCGCCCGCCAGCTCGCCTATTTCGCCGGCCGCGCCAAGGACGCGGGGCGCCGCTGCGACCTCGAGGCGGGCATGGCCAAGCTGCTCGCCGCCCGCGTCGCCTGGGCGGCGGCCGACAACGCGCTGCAGATCCACGGCGGCAACGGCTTCGCGCTCGAATATCCGATCTCGCGCGTCCTTTGCGACGCGCGCATCCTCAACATCTTCGAGGGCGCGGCGGAGATCCAGGCGCAGGTGATCGCGCGGCGGCTGCTGGAAGGCGCAACCGAGGACGCGACGCGACGCGATCGCCTCAGTGGTTCTCCAGCTTGACGTGGGCCACGCCGGCTTGGCGCATGCCGAGCGCGTCGGCCGCGTAGGTCGAAACGTCGATGATGCGGCCGCGGGCGAACGGGCCGCGGTCGACGATGGTGACGATCGCGCTCCGGCCGTTGTCGAGATTCGTGACGCGCACGTGCGAACCGAAGGGCAGCGTGCGGTGGGCGGCGATCAGGCCTCCATGCCAGGGATTGCGATAGTAAGTCGCCAGTCCGTATTCGTCGGCTTTCGCCTGCGCGCCGACCAATGCGGCAAACGCGATGACGGCGGCAAGAACAGGTTTGATCAAAGGAACCTCAATTGTTGGATCAGCGGCGCGCCTCCCCAGGCTTTACGGAGGCCGCGACTTCGCTTTAGAATTGGACTAATTCGTGACCGTTGGGAACTTGACTTAATTTCTTCACGAAATTCTGCGCTGCTCTGGGTTATGTGGGTCCGCGAGGGCTCCGCGACCGATGAAAGGGCCAACTTTGCGCATTCTGGTCCTCGGCGCGGGCGGCATGATCGGCCGAAAGCTTTGCGCCCGGCTCGCCGCCGACGGCGCAATCGCTGGGGGTCGGATCGATGAGGCCCGTCTTGTCGACCTCGACGCTCCCGTCCCGCCCGTCGACTCGCCGTTCGCGACAATCTGCGCGGCCGTCGATCTCGCCGCCGAACCGGCGGCGGGCGAACTCATCGACGCCCGGCCCGATGTCGTGTTCCACCTCGCGGCGGTCGTTTCGGGCGAAGCGGAGAGCGACTTCGACAAGGGCTACGCGGTCAATCTCGACGCCACGCGCCGCCTGTTCGAGGCGATTCGCCGCGAACGCGACCGCTCCGGCGGCGACTACCGCCCGCGGCTGATCTACGCCTCGTCGATCGCCGTGTTTGGCGCGCCCTGCCCCGCGACGATCGACGACGATTTCCTCGCTGCCCCGTTGACCAGCTACGGCGCGCAGAAGGCGATCGTCGAGTTGCTGATCGCCGACTATTCGCGCCGCGGGATTTTCGACGGCGTCGCGTTGCGCCTGCCAACCGTGGTCGTCAGGCCCGGTCCGCCGAACCGCGCCGCCTCCGGCTTCTTCTCGTCGATCATCCGCGAGCCGCTCGCGGGGCGCGAAGCGATCCTGCCGGCGCCCGAGGAGACGCGATTGTGGTGCGCCTCGCCGCGCGCCGCGGCAGGCTTCTTCGTCCACGCCGCGGCGGTCGACTTCGATCGGCTGGGTCCGCGGCGCAGCTTGACGATGCCTGGCGTTTCCGTCACCGTCGCCGAGGAAATCGAAGCGTTGCGCCGCGTCGGCGGCGAGGCTGCAGTCCGGCTGATCCGTCGCCAGGCCGACGAATCGATCGCCAACATCGTCGCCGGCTGGCCGGGCCGATTTGACGCCAGGCGCGCTTGCGCGTTCGGTTTCGTCGCGGAGTCGAGTTTCGACGAGATTGTCCGCGTCCATCTGGAGGATGACCATGTCGCTGCTGTCGCCTGACGAGGCGGCCGCCAGACAATCGCCCCCGGCGCTGATCGAGGGTCCCGCCGCCGTGCGCGCCGAAATCGGCGCGGCGCCCAAGTCCGTCGCTGCGCGGCGGCGTTCGATCGGCGTCGCCGGCCACCTGCTGCTGCTGACGATCGGCTTCGTCCTGCTGGCGATGGCGCTGTTCTCCGCCTCGCGGCTCACCGCCTATCGCGAGAACTGGCTGCGCGACCGGCTGATGGTCGCTCACAGCGCGATGATGCTGTTTGGCGAGACCGGCAAAGAGCTGGTGCCGCCGGAACTGGCCGACAAGATCCTCGACACGGTCGGCGCCAAGTCGATCGTCGTCGCCCTGCCGGACGGGCGGCGGCTGGTCGCCGCGCCCGTCGGCCAGACCGCCCCGATCGCCGAAACGGTCGAGATCGCCGAGCCGGCCTCGTCGACCCCGCTGGTCAGCCATTCGACGTTCCGCACCATGTTCGCCCAACCCGGCTCGCTGGCGCGGGTGATCGGCAAGTCGCAGGGCGATGGCGCCACCATCGACGTGACGCTCGACGAGACGCCCCTGATCGAGGCGCTGTGGCGCATCTCGCGCAACTTCCTCGTCCTGTCGCTGATCATCTCGGCGGTGGTGACGTGCGTGCTGTGGCTGGCCTTGTGGTCGATGGTGATCCGGCCGGTGCGCCGGCTGACTTCGAGCATCATTGCCTTCGGCGAGCGGCCGCAGGAGAGCGCGCGCGTCATCGCGCCGAGCGGCCGCAACGACGAGATCGGTCGCGCCGAGGCTGCGCTGGCGACGATGCAGAGCTCGCTCGCCCACGAGCTGAGACAGCGCAAGCGTCTCGCCGAGCTCGGCATGGCGGTCGCGCGCATCAACCACGATCTGCGCAACATGCTGTCGGCGGCCCAGCTGATTTCCGATCGTCTGAGCGCCATCCCCGACCCGCTCGCCCAGCGCCTCGCGCCGCGGCTGGTGGCGACCCTCGACCGCGCGATCCAGTTCTGCCAGTCGACGCTCACTTACGGCGGCGGCCACGAACAGGCGCCGACGCCGCGGCGCTTCGACCTGCGCGAGCTGGTGCGCCTGCTGGTCGAGACCGCCGAGGCGGAGCGCGCCGGGGCGGTCGTCTACGCGATCGACATTCCGCCGAAATTCGAGCTGCTCGCCGATCCCGATCACGTTCAGCGGGTGATCGAGAACCTGTGCCGCAACGCCGCCCAGGTGCTGGTGACGCGCGGCGCGCAGAACGGCCGGCCGACCGCGATCCGGCTGGCGGCGATCCGCACCGACAACGTGGCGCTGATCGAGATCAGCGACACGGGGCCCGGCTTCGCGCCGGAACAGACAGCGCACATTTTCGAGCCGTTCCATCTGACCACTCGCGAGGGCGGCACGGGGCTCGGTCTCGCCATCGCCGCCGATCTCGTCGCCCGCAACGGCGGCTCGATCAGCCTCGCCGAGGCCAAGAGCGACGACTTCTATTGCGGCGCGCGCTTCCTCATCACCCTGCCGACCCCCGACCCGGCGACCCGGCGCGGCCGCGCGCCGGCGTCGGCCCGCTCTTCCGCCTGAGCCCGGGCCCCGGGCGACCCTTCGCCGCGGCGAGCCGCGAGTTTACGCCAGCGCGCCGTTCCTCTATTGCTCCCTCACGCAAAGAGGGGCCAGCATGGACGTGAAGCCGTCCGTAGAGGACAAATATCAGGCGATCAATTTCGTCGCTTCCCTCGCGCCGGAAGCCGAGGGGGCCCGCGAGAGGCTCGTCGCCCGCTACGGCGACGTCCCCTATGAAGAGGCCGACGTCGTCGTCGCCCTGGGCGGGGACGGCACGATGCTGCAGACCCTGCACCGCACCATGTCGGCGCCGAAGCCGGTATACGGGATGAATCGCGGCTCGCTCGGCTTCCTGATGAACGACTTTTCCGAGCGGGGCCTGCGCGCCCGCCTGGCGGCGGCGCAGTCCTCGATCATCCATCCGCTGCTCATGCGCACGCGCGATGCGCACGGCGAGGAGAAGACGGCGCGAGCGATCAATGAAGTGTCGCTGTGGCGGCAGAAATACCAGGCGGCCAAGATCGAGATTCTGGTCGACGGCCACGTGCGGCTGGCCGAGTTGGTCGCCGACGGCGTGCTGGTGGCGACCCCGGCGGGGTCCACCGCCTACAATCTCTCCGCCAGCGGCCCGATCCTGCCCTGGGGGTCGCGGCTGATGGCGCTGACGCCGATCTGCGTCTTCCGGCCGCGGCGCTGGCGCGGCGCCCTGCTGCCGGACCGCGCCCAGGTCGCGTTCGAGATCCTCGAATCGGAGAAGCGTCCGGTCGCCGCCGCGGCGGACCACATCGAAATTCGCGACGTTCTGCGCGTCGACGTCGAGACCGATTACGCGACGTCGCTGATCCTGCTGCACGACGCTGGCCATCCGTTCGACGAGCGCACGCTGCGCGAGCAGTTCGGCGTCTGAGGCGGCCGCGCGGCGCAAGCCGCGGCGAAGAGGGGAGCCGACAGCGATGGCGGAAAGCGCGCATGTGGTCGCCGAGCGGACGCTGGCGAGCGGGCGATTTCGCCTCACCCGCACGGCGGTCGAGATCGACGAGGCGGACGGCGCGCATCGTGCGCTCGATCACGAAATCTACCATCACGGCCCCGCCGCCGCTGTGCTGCTCTACGATCCGACGCGAAGGGTCGTTCTGCTGGTCAAGCAGTTCCGCCTCGCCGCCTATCTCGCCGATGGTTCGCTGGCGATGCTGGAGGCCTGCGCCGGCATGCTCGACGGCGACGCCCCCGAAGACTGCGCGCGGCGGGAGGCGCAGGAGGANNAAGATCGCCTGCTTCGTCGCGCCCTACGGCGCGGACGACCGCATCGGCGCCGGCGGCGGCGTCGACGCCGACGAGCATATCGAGACGGTCGAGATTGGCTTCGACGAGGCCGAGGCGATGATCGCCGCCGGCGCGATCCGCGACGCCAAGACCATCGCCCTCGTCTATTACGCGAAGGCGACCGGCCTATTCGGCTAGCCGAATTTTCAGTCCTGCGGCAGGGCGAGCGGCTGGGCAGGAACGTCGGAGGCGAGCGGGCCCGGCCCGGCGCCATCGCGCTGATAGACGTCCGGCCGGAATTGCACGATGCCGTCCGGCGTCGCCCAAGCGGTGATGTAGACCCAGTAGACGTTGACCGGCTTGGTCAGCTTGACGTCGACGCGGTCGCCCGAGCGGATGACGTCGTCGATCTGGTCGCGGCCCCAGCCGGGATTGTCCTCCAGCAGCCAGGCGACGTAGTCGCGCACATCCTGCACGCGCACGCATCCCGACGAAACAAAGCGGAAGTCGTCGCCGAAAATGCCCTTGGACGGCGTGTCGTGCATGTAGACGCCGTAGGGATTGGGGATGTTGATGCGGACGAAGCCGAGCGAATTGAGATCGGCGCCCTGATCCTGGCGGTACTTGTAGTGGGTCGCCTCGTCGCTGTTCCAATTGATCGACGACGGCGACACTTCCTGGCCTTCCTTGTTGAAGACGCGAATCTTTTCGTCGGTGAGGTAGCTCGCATCGGCCTGCATCTTGGGGATGAGGTCTTTCTTGATCAGCGACGGCGGCACGGTCCAGAACGGGTTGAAATTGATCTCGGTCGCCTTGGTCTGCATGATCGGCGACTGGCGGTCGATCCGGCCGACGCCGGCGTTGTGATGGGAATGGACGACCCCGCCCTCGACCGTCTCGACCGCTGCGGCGGGAATGTTGACCATGACGAAGCGATCGCCCAGATCGCCCGAATAGGCGCGCAGCCGGACCAGATTGGTCTGCAGCTGCTGCAACCGCGCATCCGCCGACACGTTGAGCTCGGCGAGCGTCGCGTCGTTGATCTCGCCGGTGGCGTCGAGGCCATGGCGAACCTGGAAGCGCTTGACCGCGGCGTCGACGAACGAATCGAACACCGGCCCCATTCCGGCGACCGAATCGAGGTCGCTGGAGGCGATCAAACGCTGACGCAGCGCCTGCACGGCCTTGGACTTCGAGCCGATCTTGAGGTCAGCGCCGCCGGGAACGACGTTCCAGCCGCCGCGCGCGACTAGGCTTTGATACTGCTCGATCGCCCGCTCGGTCGCCTCGACCGTCGCGGGCGACAACGTCGGCGTGCTTTCGCGGCCGATCGAGACGCGATCGGAGGTCTCGTAGCTCTGCCGCCATTCGGCCTGGTCGTCTCCGGCGAGCTGTTGGGCGCGCGCCGCCAGCGGGACGAAGGTCGCGCCTGCGAAGGCGCAGGCCGCGACAGAGGAAAGAAAAGCGCGCCGATTGACGCGCACGAATCGCATTCCCGTCATGAACAGGCCAAGCCCCTGATGATTCGCGCCAAACGCCACATCTGGCCGTCGCCCCCCGCGCCGCATTCGCGATTGGAGCCGGCTCGCGATTCGACGGCGACGACCCGTTGCGTAACTCGCCGACTCTTCGGGCGAATTTATGGCCGGGGGCGATGCGCACGCAAGCGTGAAGCGGACGGCGAAAAAAGGGCGCCCGCGATGGACGCCCTCGCCAATCGGCTATCCGCCGCCCGTCGCCGGCGCCGCCGGGGCGGCGTTCAGGGACCTTCGACCGTCGTTCGGCCGGAGCGGGTCGGCGTCCGCCGCGCCCGCGCCTCGGTCGCCGCCGTCACAGGCGGTACTTGATCTGATCGGTCCAGAAACGCTCGAGCCGCGCCAGCGACACGTTCATGCGGGCGAAATCGTCGGCCAAGACGCCGCCGATCTGCTCAACTGTGGTCGCGTGCTTTTCGTAGAGCCCGCCGATGATGCGATGCACCTCCTCGCCCTTGTCGGTCAGGCTGATGCGGACCGAGCGGCGGTCGATGCGAGAGCGGGCGTGATGGAGGTAGCCCATCTCGACCAGTTTCTTGACGTTATAGGAGACGTTCGAGCCGAGGTAATAGCCGCGCGTGCGCAGTTCGCCCGCCGTCAGCTCCTTGTCGCCGATGTTGAACAGCAGCAGCGCCTGGACGGCGTTGACGTCCGAGCGGCCGCGCCGATCGAACTCGTCCTTGATGACGTCCAGAAGGCGGCGATGCAGCCGCTCAACCATCGTCAGGGTCTCGAGATACGCAGGGCGAACGGCGGCGATCCGCCCCGAACGCGAGGCGTTCTCCTCTGTCTTCGCAAGATTGTTCATGGCTCACCCGACTGTTCGACTGTCCCAGGCCGAGATTATTATTCGGTCCTTTGATGGCGTCGACAGTAACCCGGGCGCATGAAGACGAGTTTAAGAGTCAGGCTGAATCTATGGTTTACTAGAGACGGTAAACTTGAACTAAAACAAAGGGTTTGTTGACCTTTGCAGATCGTTAAATCCGGCCCGAAGCGCGGGCTCAGACGCGCTCCTGGCCGGCGCGCCAGGTGAGGAAAAAATAGAGCGCGACCAGCGGGACGTTGAGCGCAGCGCCGAACATCCCGCTCGCCGCGCCGCGCACGCCGAGCGCCGGCGAAACCGTCTCGATCGACGCGCACAGCAGCCACAGCACACCGCCCCAGGGCGCAGCGAGCCACAGGCCGACCGCGGCGAGCAGGTCGACTGCGGCGAAGAAGACGATCGAGCCTTGCAGGGAGCGCGGCAACAGCGCGAAATCGCCGTAGCGGGGGAGCGCGCCGAGCACGAGCGCCCAGTTGAACAGCCCCTTGGCGACCCACAGCCAAGCGATCGCGCGCATGAACCACACCAGCGCGTCGCTCCAATAGAACTTCACCTTGAGCCCGGCGGCTTTGCCGTAGGCCCCCGGGGGCGGCCGCTCGAAGATCTGCGTCACGCCGTCGACGCTCTGGCGCATTGTCGCCTTCACCGTCGCGGCTCCGCAAAGGTCAGCTCTTCGGAGGGCGGCAAGCGCGCGAAATAGGCGTCGATCGCCGCGACGTCGAGCGGTTCGTCCGCCGAGGGGCGCCAGCGCGGATTGCGGTCCTTGTCGACGATCGCCGCGCGCACGCCTTCGTACATGTCGGCGCCGCGGCAGATGCGCGAGGCGATGCGGAAGTCGACCCGCAGCGTCTCCTCCAGGCTCAGCTTGGCGGCGAGCGCAATCTGGCGCAGGCCAATCGCCTGGCTGGTGGGCGAGGTCGTGCGCATCGCCTCGAGCGCCGCCGCGGCCAATTCCCGGCCCCCGGCCGCCTTCGCCAACGCCTCGAGGATCGCTGGCCGCTCGAGCCGCGCGAACCAGGCCCCGATCTCTTCACCCTGGGCGATCAGCCGGCCGGGCGGCGACCGCGTCGAGAAGCGGTCGAGGATCGCTTCGAGCGAGCCCGGCTCGGCCAGCGCCGCGGCCAGCGCGGCGATGCGTTCGGCGGCGACGAACGTCTGCGCGATCCCCAGTTCGACGACGTCGTCGGCCTCGATCCGCATGCCGGTGGCCACGAGCAGCGCGCCGATGCGATGGGGCAGCCGCGCCAGCGCGTAGGTCGCGCCGACGTCGGGAAAGAAGCCGATGCCGACCTCCGGCATGGCGAACAGGCATTTCTCGCTGACCACGCGATGCGAGGCGTGAATGCTCAAACCGACGCCCCCGCCCATGACGATGCCGTCGACCAGAGCGACGATCGGCTTGGCGTAGCGCGCGATGCGGCGGTTGAGCCGATATTCCTCGCGCCAGAAATCGAGCTGGGCGGCGTGTTCGCCGGCGCGCCCGAGCTGATGGAAAAGGCGGATGTCGCCGCCGGAACAGAAGGCGCGGCCGCCGGCGCTCATGATGACGACCCGCGCCACGCGCGCGTCGCTTTCAAAGTCGTCGAGCGCGGCGGCGATCGTGCGCGCCATCGGCAGGGTCAGCGCGTTCAGCGCCTTCGGTCGGTCGAGGAGAATGAAACCGGCCGCGCCGCGGCGTTCGGCGGAGACCGCCGAATCGTCGCGGGCGACGGCTTGGCTCATTTTACCTTCGCCAGCGCCGCGTCAATGGCGGCCGCGACCTCGGCGATCGGCGCCATGCCGTCGACTTCGTGCAGTGCGCCCTTGGCGGCGTAATGGGGGGTCACCGCCGCGGTGTCGCGGAAATAGGCGGCGAGGCGGGTCTTGAACACTTCCGGATCGTCGTCCTTGCGCACCGGCCGGCCGGCGGCCTTGGCCTCGACGGCGCGGTTGACGATGCGCGAGACGAGCTTCTCGGCATTGACCTTGAGTTCGATCGCCGCATCGAGCTTCAGCCCCTTGCGGGCGAGCAGCACGTCGAGGGCCTCGGCCTGGGCGACGGTGCGCGGAAAGCCGTCGAGAATGAAGCCCTTCTTCGCGTCAGGCTGGTCGAGCCGCTCGTCGATAATGCCCACGACGATGTCGTCGGAAACGAGCGCCCCGGATTCCATCACCGCTTTGGCCTTGAGGCCGATCGGCGTCGCCGCCGTCACCGCAGCGCGCAACATGTCGCCAGTCGAAAGTTGCGGAATGCCGTACTTCTCCACCAGTCGTGTCGCCTGCGTCCCCTTGCCGGCGCCGGGCGGCCCGAGCAGGATCAGCCTCATCTCTTTCTCCCCCTCAACTTGGCTTTGCGGATCAGCCCCTCGTATTGATGGGCCTGCAGATGGCCGTGGATCTGCGCGACCGTGTCCATCGTCACGCTGACGACGATGAGCAGCGACGTGCCGCCGAAATAGAGCTGGACCGACGAATAGGAGGTCAGCAGCTCCGGCAGGATGCAGATCAGCGCGAGATAGCCGGCGCCGATCACGGTGATGCGGGTGAGGATGTGGTCGATGTACTGGGCGGTGCGTTCGCCTGGCCGCACGCCGGGCACGAAGCCGCCATGCTTCTTCAGGTTGTCGGCGGTGTCGGTCGGGTTGAACACCGTCGCCGTATAGAAGAAGGCGAAGAAGACGATCAGCGCGACATAGAGGATGAGATAGAGCGGGCCGCCGCGCCCCAGCAGCGTCGTGATGGTCGACAGGAAGCTGTTGGTCGCCGCCCCTTGTGCGAAATTGGCGACCGTGGTCGGCAGCAGCAGCAGCGACGAGGCGAAGATCGGCGGGATGACGCCGGAGGTGTTGAGCTTGAGCGGCAGGAACGAGCTCTGCCCCTCGTACATCTTGTTGCCGACCTGGCGTCGCGGATAGGTGATCGGCACGCGCCGCTGCGCCCGCTCCATGAAGACGATGAATGCGACGACGACGAACACCATGACGATGATGGCGAGCACCATGCCCGTCGAGATCGAGCCCTGGCGGCCGAGTTCGAACAGCTGCACCACCGCCTGCGGCAATCGCGCCACGATACCGGAGAAGATGATCAGCGACGAGCCGTTGCCGACGCCGCGCGAGGTGATCTGCTCGCCGAGCCAGACGAGGAACATCGTTCCGCCGGTCAGCGTGATCATGGTCGAGAAGCGGAAGAGAAGGCCCGGGTCGGCGACGACGCCGCCTCGTCCTTCGAGGCCAATCGAGATGCCGTAAGCCTGGAACAGCGCCAGCACGACGGTGAGATAGCGCGTGTACTGATTGAGGACCTTGCGGCCCTGCTCGCCCTCTTTCTTGATCGCTTCGAGCGACGGCAGCACCGAGCTCAACAGCTGGATGATGATCGAGGCCGAGATGTAGGGCATGATGTTCAGCGCGAACACCGCCATGCGCTGCACGGCGCCGCCGGAGAACATGTTGAACATGTCGAGCACGCCCTGGCTGTGCCCGGTGAACGACTGTTCGAAAGCGTTCGGGTCGATGCCCGGCAGCGGGATATACGTGCCGAGGCGGTAGATGACCAGCGCGCCGAGGGTGAACCAGATGCGCTTCTTGAGCTCTTCCGCCTTGGAGAAAGCGGACCAATTGATATTGGCGGCAAGTTGTTCGGCGGCCGATGCCATCGTTCACGCGCTCCGTCAGCAGCACGGCGCGGATTCCGCGCCCCTCGAGCGCCCGGCCTGGCTGCGGTCCGCCGCGACAGGCTATAGACGCAATTCGAACGACGGCCCAAGCGGCGCGCCGCGCAAATCATATGGCCCGTCCGCGGCGAAACGCCACCCCCTTCGGGCGGCGCTTCGTCAGCCGGCGGCGACCGCTTCGGCCCTGAGCGTCTTGACGCTGCCGCCAGCCTTTTCGACCGCCGCCACCGCGCTCTTCGACGCGCCATAGATCTCGAAGCTGACCTTGGCCTTCAGTTCGCCCTTGCCCAGCAGCTTGACGCCGTCGCGCGCCCGCGCGACCAGCCCGGCTTCGACCAGCGCCTCGACGGTGATCGGCTTGCCGGCGTCGAGCTGGCCCGCGTCGATCGCGCTCTGCACGCGGCCGAGGTTGACCTCGTTGAGGTCGAGCGGGGACGGCGGATTGAAGCCGCGCTTCGGCAACCGGCGATGCAGCGGCATCTGGCCGCCCTCGAA
>PLRT01000283.1 GCA_003164915.1 Hyphomicrobiales bacterium
GAGCCGGGCCGAGAGAACGTCGAAGTCGTCTCGGCGGACCTCGTGGCGATGACGGAGGTCACGCAGCCAGCGGATGCCCTGTGGCTGCACCTGTTCTACCACGATCTCCACACCGCTCTCATCCAGGCCAGAGGCGCAAGCGCATCCGACTTCAATCGAGCCGTCTACGAGCGGCTGAAGCCCGGTGGGTCCTACGTCATCGTAGACCACGCCGCCGCCGCCGGGTCGGGCACGAGCGACGCCCAGTCGCTGCATCGGATTGAGCCTGCATCCGTTCGCGAGGAGGTGGAGGCGGCCGGCTTCGTACTGGACGCGGAAAGCGCCATGCTCGCAAACAAGGACGATGCGCACGCGATCAAGGTGTTCGATCCCTCGATCAAGGGCCAGACCGATCGCTTCGCCTATCGGTTCGTGAAGCCCTGACACGTGCCGGCGCCCACCTCCAAGCGAATTTCAGGCGGCCGGCCTACCAGACAGCGGTGGTGGCGGCGCCATCTCGACCTCCAGCGTTCTCAGTTGTAAGTCGGCCGCGCCGATCCTGTCGGCCAAGTGATCGGCCAGAGGATCTTCTTCGCCTGCGGGTTGATCGTCGCCTCGGCGCTAATAGTCCACCTCGCGGCCCCGCTCTCGCTGAGCGGAGAGGCGAGGAGCGCCTTGCGTTAACGGAGTCGCGTTGGCGCGGGACGATGGTTTTCGAAGAATGCGGATGAGGGCAAATCGAACGTGGGCAGCGGCCACCTCTTGAACGCGATTTACAGCTTTCCTGTCTTCGGGCCAGGATTTGTGTCGGTGGCCAGGATTTCTGTCACGGCGCCACAAATCGTGGCAGACGACAGACGCCTACGGTTTCGGAATCGCAATGCTGGCGGGATGTCCGCTCTAGGGAACTGGCGCATTGCCTGGGACCGGCTGAGTTGGGCGTAAAACGGTTGTTCAAACTGACCCACGCTCTCGGCCCGCCTTGCCTCGCGGGCCGGTCCCCTCTATG
This sequence comes from Hyphomicrobiales bacterium, assembly GCA_003164915.1. Taxonomy (GTDB): domain Bacteria; phylum Pseudomonadota; class Alphaproteobacteria; order Rhizobiales; family Beijerinckiaceae; genus Roseiarcus. The sequence goes on from PLRT01000283.1 coordinate 989, forward strand.
GCAGGGCCTTCAATTTTGAGCAGGAACCGATGGCCGAACCGCAGCGCGCCCATGCCGCCGCGCCCCGCTTACCGGGGGCGCGGTTTCTCATCGTCGAGGCGCGGTACTACGAGTCCGTCGCCGTGCTGCTGCTCGAGGGGGCGAAGGCGGCGTTCGGGGCGGCGGGCGCGACCTACGACATCGTGCGCGTGACCGGCGCGCTGGAGATACCCGCCGGTCTGGCGATCGCGCTCGAGAACGCCAGCGTCGACGGACGCCCCTATGACGGCGCCGTCGCGCTCGGCTGCGTCATTCGCGGCGAAACCTATCATTTCGAGATCGTCGCCGGCGAATCGGCGCGCGCGCTGATGGACATGGCGGTTTCGCGCCGGCTGGCGCTCGGCAACGGCGTGCTGACCGTCGACACGCTCGAACAGGCCGAGGAGCGCGCCGATCCCAGCAGCGGCGACAAGGGCGGCGACGCGGCGCGCGCGGCCCTGACGCTGGCTGCGCTCAAGCGCGGCGGCGCGCCGCGATGAGCAAGGCCGACCGCCGCGCCGCCGCCCGTCTCGCCGCCGTTCAGGCGCTCTACGAAATGGAGGTCGCCGACAAGGGCGTCGCCGACATCGTCGCCGAGTTCGAAGCGCACTGGATCGGCCGCGAGGTCGAGGGCGACCAATACAACCCCGCCGAACTCGCCTTCTTCCGCGACATCGTCGCCGGCGTGCAGAAGGACCAGCTCGCGATCGACCGCCGGCTCGACGACGCGCTCGCTACGGGCTGGCCGCTCAAGCGCATCGAGGCGCTGATGCGGGCGATCCTGCGCGCCGCCTATTACGAGCTGAAGGCCCGTCCCGATGTGCCGGCGCGCGTGGTGATCGCCGAATATGTCGATCTCGCCGCCGCGTTCTACGGCCACGAGGAGAGCGGCATGATCAACGCCGTGCTCGACGCTTTGGCGCGGGAATCGCGTCCGGCGGAATTCGTCGCGCGCGCCTGACGCAGCGGCGGCGCGGCGTTGCGGCATTGCGCCGCGCAACCGCCGGGACTAAGCTCAACTATTGGTTGTATGGTGTCCGGTCTGGCTTCGCCGCGATGGGGAACCGGGTGCGAATCCTCGACTCCGCCGACGGACGGCGCGGCCTGCTCGAATGGGCGGAGCCGGTGATCTACGATCGTCTGTGTGACGCCTATCTGCGAAGCCTCGGCGCGGGCGTCGACGCCTTTCGGCTGGCGCGCCTGCACGGCCGTGTGTGGCGCGCGCTGATCGCCGGAGACGACGCCAACTACGAACGCCTGCGGATGGAGTTGATCGCCGCGGTCGCGGGCGGCGGGCTCGACATCGCGGCTCTGGGGCGAGCCGACGCGCAGACGCTGGCCGAACTGCTCGACATTGTCGCCATGCGCTTCCAGCGCTCCGAGCGCGCCGCGTCGAGCTACCGGCTGGCGCTGCTGGAGCTTGCCGAACGGCTGGTCGCGCGCGGCGCCGCCGTTTGAGCGCCGCGCGTCAGCCTTGCGTCATCATGGACCGAATACGCTCGACATCGTGTGTTGCGCGCTTTCAGGGCCGTGCATAGCATCCCGCCGCCGATGACGGGCGGCGCGCTCCAGCTGCGATCGGGGCGGGATTCCGAGTGCCCTCTTTCACAAGGATGGGAGTGTTGTCGACGTCCGACGCTGACGAAGCCCTGGCTGGCCTGCTGGAGTGGTCCGGGCCCGTCGTTTTCGACTGCCTGTGCGAATGCTACGGCTCCCGCCTCGAACAGGGTCGGGCCGCCTCGCTGGCGCGTCGCCACGCCCGTCAATGGCGGGCCTTGATCGCCGGCGACGTTGCGCGCTTCGAGGCCCTCCGTCGCGATCTTGCCGCGGCGCTTGCCGCCTTCGAACTCGACGCCGCCTGTACGTTTGAAGCCGACGCCTGCGTCCTCGTCGAACTCTACGAAATCGCCATGGCGCGCTTTGGCCGCAGTCCGCGCAGCGCGCAGGCCCATCGCGCCGCGCTGAAGGCGCTCGCCGCCCGCCTCGCGCCGCCGAATGGCGCGCGCGCCGTCGCCCCGCCTCATAATTCGCCGCGCCAGCCCCTGCCGTTGAGCTCGCGATAGAAGGGGCGCGGCCTTCCGCGGTCCATTCCCGCCTGCTCCGCCGCCTCGAGATCGCCGAGCACCGCGCGGGTGATGCGCGGCAGGTCGAGACGGGTCGCCGCGTCGAGCGCAGTCCACGCCAGCTCGACCAGTTCGGCGTCGTCGTGAACGACGCCGGGGACGCGAAACGCGATCGCCGACGCGTCGGCGACAAAGAAACGCGCATCGAAGCGGCGCGGCCGGCCGGGCGGCGTGATCGCGCGCGCGACGAAATCCAACTGGTCGAGCGCGGGCGCGACGCCGGTGGCGACGAAACGGCTCCACGCTCCGTCGGGCGCGCGCTGCGGCGCACGGCCGGGGAGGCCGACGGCGAGGCCCGTCTCCTCGAATGTCTCGCGAATCGCCGCCAGCGCCAAAGCGCGCGCGAGGGCGGGCGAGGGACGTCGGCTCGCGACCAGCAGCTTCGCTTCGACCTGCGGATCCAGCCGCGAGCAGACGCCCATGCGGCGGTCGGCCGGGTCGACCGCGCCGCCGGGGAAGACGTATTTGCCGGGCATGAAAGCGTGGCCGCCATGACGTTTGCCGAGCAGGACGCGAGGCTGGTCGCCCGAGCGGTCGACCAGGATCAGCGTCGCCGCGTCGCGCGGCTTGAGGACTGCGGCGGCGGCCGCGCTCACGTCGGCTCCCGATCGACATCGCCGAAGCCGTGCATGCGCATCGCCCATTGGTAGCCGATCAGCGCGCCCTTGACGCGCGGCAGTATCAGCAGGCTCGCGCCGGCGGCGAACACGGTCCAAACGACAGCGTCGAGCATGACCGGCGAATTCGGCCACAGGTCTTCGGCGGCGACGATTCCGGCGACGGTGAAATGGCCGACAATCAGCATCGTCACATAGGCCGGGGCGTCGTCGGCGCGCTGCGGCGTCATGTCCTCGCCGCACGCCGCGCAGGCGTCGACCGGTTTGAGATAGGCGCGGAACAGCCGCCCTTCGCCGCAGCGCGGGCAGCGGCCGGCGAGGCCGCGGCGCACGGCGAGGCCGAGCGGACGATCGGCGCCGTGCGCGGCGGGATCGACCTTGCCCATCACCGACGGCGCGCCTTCCGCTCGCGTGGCGACCGCTTGCCGCCTTCCGACAGCATCTCGAACCGCAGCGCCCCGGCGAACGGAGCGGCTTCGAGCAGCCGCACCTCGACCGTGTCGCCGAGGCGGAACGTCTCGCCCGTGCGCGAGCCGACCAGCGCGCGGCTCGCCTCCTCGAAGCGGTAATAGTCGGCGCCGAGGCTGCCGGCGGGAATGAAGCCGTCGGCGCCGGTGTCGCGCAGGCGCACGAACAGGCCGACGCGCGTCACCCCGGCGATGCGCGCGACGAAGCGCGCGCCGACCTGATCGGCCATATGCGCGGCGATCAGCCGGTCCATCGTCTCGCGTTCGGCCGCCATCGCGCGCCGCTCGGCGCCGGAGATGCGCTCGGCGACGGCGGCGAGCGTCTTCTCGTTCGCCTCGGTCAGTCCGCCCTCGCCGAGCCGCAAGGCGCGGATCAGGGCGCGATGGACGATCAGATCGGCGTAGCGGCGGATCGGCGAGGTGAAGTGGGCGTAGCGGCGCAGGTTGAGGCCGAAGTGGCCGTAGTTTTCGTGCGTGTATTCCGCCTGCGATTGGGCGCGCAGCACGACCTCGTTGACCAAAGCCTCGGCCGGCTCGCCCTTCATCTTCGACAGAACGCGATTGAAATGAGCGGGCCGCATGCGCTCGCCCTTGGCGAGCTTGACGCCCAGCGTGGCGAGGAAGTCGCTGAGCTCGCCGACTTTTTCCGGGCTCGGCGCGTCATGGGCGCGGTAGATCAGCGGCGACTGCGCGGCCTCGAGCGTCTCGGCGGCGGCGACGTTGGCGAGGATCATGAATTCCTCGATCAGCCGGTGCGCGTCGAGACGCTCCGGCCAGCGCACGCCGACGAGCTTGCCGTCGCGATCGAGGATCAGCTTGCGCTCCGGCAGGTCGAGATCGAGCGGGTCGCGCTCGGCGCGCTCGAGCTTGATCGCGCGATGAGCGGCGTAGAGCGGCCCGAGCGCGGTTTCGAGCAGCGGCGCGGTCGTTTCGTCGGGTCGCCCGTCGATTGCCGCCTGCGCCTGCTCGTAGGAAAGCTTGGCCGCCGAGCGCATCATGATGCGATGGAAAGTGTGGCGGCGCTTGCGGCCGTCGGCGCCCAGGATCATCCGCGCCGCCAGCGCCGGACGATCCTGGTTCGGCCGCAGCGAGCAGAGGTCGTTGGAGATGCGCTCGGGCAGCATCGGCACGACGCGGTCGGGGAAATAGACCGAGTTGCCGCGCGCTTCCGCCTCGCGGTCGAGCGCCGCGCCGGAGCGTATGTAATAGGCGACGTCGGCGATGGCGACGGTGAGGACGAAGCCGCCGGGATTGGCCGGGTCCGTGTCCGGCGCGGCGTGGACCGCGTCGTCATGGTCCTTGGCGTCGGGCGGGTCGATCGTCACCAACGGCAGGGCGCGCCAGTCCTCGCGGTCCGCCATGGTCGCCGGCTGCGCCTTCTCCGCCTCGGCGATGACGGCGTCGGGAAAGACATGCGGGATGTTGTGGGCGGTCAGCGCGATCAGGCTGATCGCCCTTTCGGAGGCGACCGAGCCGAGCCGCTCGACGACGCGCGCCGCCGGCAGGCCGAAGCGTCCTTCGCGCAGCAGCTCGAGCGCGACGAGTTCGCCTTCCTGCGCGCCGTCGCTGAGGCCTTGGGGGATGAAGATTTCGCGCGCCGCGCCGCGCTTCTCGACCGGCAGCGCGCGGCCGGCGCCGTTTTCGAGCTCGCGATAGACGCCGAGCGTACGGCCCCGCGCGCGGTCGAGAAGCTTGACGACGCGGCCGCTATAGGGGGGATCGCGCGGGCCGGCGTCGGGGTCGAGCTCGACGCGCATCAGCGCGCGCGCGCCGATCCCGGGGGCAGGGCCCGCCTCGCGCCTGAGCCGTGGCCGGCGCACCAGAATGCGCGGCGCGTCGCCGGGCCCGTCCCACTCGGCCGGGCGGGCGATCAGCTCGCCGTCGCGGTCGCGTTCGACGATCTCGGCGACGACCATCGCCGGCAGGTCGCCCTGGCGCGCGAGGACCTTGCGGCCGCGCACGATCGCGCCTTCGGTTTCGAGAGTCTTCAACAGGGCTTTCAGCGCGCCTTTGTTTTCGCCTTTGACGCCGAAGGCGCGCGCAACGTCGCGCTTGGTGATGCGTTTCGGCCCTCCGCCGGCCGCGCCCCCGCCGCTGGCGAGAAAGGCGACGACCTCTTCGCGCGAGGGAAGGCCGCCGGCGACAAGCGCTGCTGGCGAGCGCAGCCTGGGGCGCGCGGCGGTCTTGGACGGTCTCTTGACGGGCAATGGCTCTTCTGACGAAGGGGCGGGGAGGGGAGCGCCTCCCGGCCTATCTACGATCGGCGGCCCGCCCTTACAAGCGAACCGCGTCGGCGCCGCCAGCCGGGTTCACGGGGCAGAGGCGCGCTTGCCGATGACCAGCAAGGTGAAAAGACGGAGCGGCGACAGCGCGCGCCGCTCGGTCAGCTCGGCGTCCGGTTGGGCGGCGATCCAGTCGCCGACCGCCGCATAGGGAAACTTCGGATGCCAGCCGAGCCACCAGGCGGCTTTCTCCATCGCCGCTTCGATCGCGGCGCGCGGGCCGCGGTCGGCGGCGAAATGGTTCATCACAACCATCTGCCCGCCGGGCCGCACGACGCGCCATATTTCGTTGAGCACGCGCGCCGGATTGGGGACGACGCTCATCACATAGGGCGCCAGGGCGACGTCGAACTGCCCGTCGGCGAATTCCATCGCGCCGGCGTCCATCACGTGAAGACCCTTCACTTGCCGCAGGCCTTTGCGCGTGACGCGTTCGCGGGCGATGTCCAGCATTGCGGCGCTGATGTCGACGCCGATAACCCGCAGCTCGGCGGGCAACAGCTCCAGTTCGAGGCCGGTGCCGACGCCGACGACCAGCATCGCGCCGTCCGCCCCCGCCGCCGCTGCGGCGGCGCGCGAAGCCGCCAGCCGCCCGGGATGGAACGGCAGGTCGAAGATCAAGTCGTAGACCGGCGCCCACCGGCTATAGGCGGCCTCCGTGCGCGTCTGCGCCCGCGCCGAGGCCGCGCTCGATTGGGGCATGAGCAGCTCCCCTTTCGTCTTCTCTTCCCGTGGCTTCCGCCGCGATCCCGCTGGGCGACCCTACGACAGGCGACTGTCACACGCCAGACAGGTCTTTGATCTCCTACTCGCAGAGAATTGACCGCATTACGCGCTGCGCTTGGTTCTCGCCGCCGTCTTTTTCGCCGCGGCCGTCTTTGCTGTCGGTTTCTTCGCCGGTGCCTTCTTGGCTGCGGGCTTGGCGGTCGGCGCAGTTCTAGCGGCGCCCTTCGGCGGCGGCGCGAGTTTCTTGGTCTTGGCGGCGGGTTTTTTCGCCGGCGCCTTGCCCTTTCGGACCGGCCGTCCCTCGCGCTCGGCGAGAAGTTCGAGCGCCTCGGCGAACGTAACCGAATCCGGCGGCGTCGACTTGGGGATGGTCGCGTTGACCTTGCCCCAATTGACGTAAGCGCCGAAGCGGCCGGCGCGCAGCGTGATCGGCCCGCCGTCGGGGTGTTCGCCAATCGCGCGTCCGCCGGCGCCGCCGGAGGCCTTGGCGGCGAGGGTCGCCAGCGCCTCTTCCATCGTCACCGAACCGGGGTCGGTTCCGCGCGGCAGCGTCGCGTTGATCTTGCCGTGATTGATATAGACGCCGAAGCGGCCGCGGCGCACCGAAACCGGCCCGCCGAGCGTCGGATGGTCGCCCAGCGCGCGGCCGGAATCGCCGCCGAAGCGGCTGCTCGCGCCGCTTTCCTTGGCGACGATCAGATCGATGGCGCGATTGGCGCCGATCGCCAGCACATCGTCGTCGCGGCCGAGATTGGCGTAGGTCTTGGCGTGCTGGACATAGGCGCCGTAGCGGCCGACGCCGGCGAGGATCGGTTCGCCGTCGGTCGGATGGCGCGCGACTTCGCGCGGCAGCGACAACAGCGCAACCGCATTTTCCAGCGTCACGTCGTCGGGCGCGAGGCCGCGCGGCAGCGAGCAGCGCTTCGGCTTCTCACCCTCGCCCAGCTGCACGTAATCGCCGAAGCGGCCCGAACGCAGCGTCACCTCTTCGCCGCTCGCCGGGTCGACGCCGAGGACTTTGACGCCCGGCCGCTCGCCCTCGGCGCCGTCCTGGGCGGTCGGCGACAGCACGCGGGTGAAGCGGCATTCAGGATAGTTGGAGCAGCCGATGAAGGCGCCGAACTTGCCGAGCTTGAGCGACAATTGCCCCTTGCCGCACAGCGGGCAGAGGCGCGCGTCGCCGCCGTCGGCGCGGGCGGGGAAGATGTGGGGCCCAAGCATTTCGTTGAGGCTGTCGAGCACCTGGCTGGTGCGCAGATCCTTGGTGCCGCCGAGCGCCTGGGAGAAATCGACCCAGAAGTCGCGCAGCACCGCCCGCCAGTCGATCTCGCTGTTGGAGACCTGGTCGAGCTTCTCCTCGAGATCGGCGGTGAAGTCGTAGCCGACATATTTGGCGAAGAACGCCTCGAGGAAGGCCGTGACCAGCCGGCCCTTGTCCTCGGGGATCAGCCGCTTCTTCTCGATCCGCACGTAGTCGCGGTCGCGCAGAACGGCAAGCGTCGAGGCATAGGTCGACGGGCGGCCGATGCCGAGCTCCTCCATCCGCTTGACCAGCGTCGCTTCGGTGTAACGCGGCGGCGGCTCGG
>PLRT01000166.1 GCA_003164915.1 Hyphomicrobiales bacterium
CGCCCGGCAGCTTGCGCAGCATGAAGGTCTCGTCGATCTCCGCCCATTTGACGCCGCCGGCGCTCGAGATCGCCCGCTCGATCGGCGCCGGCGCGGTCAGGCGCAGTTCGACCTGTTTGACGCGCCGAGCCAGCGCTTCGGCCGTGTCGGGCAGGGGGCCCGCCTCGCGCGAGAGCGCGATCGCCGCCGGCGTCAGGCCGGCGCGGCGCAGCAGGGTCGAGGTCGACTCGCCCGGACGCCGCTTCAGCCGCGCCGCCAACGCCGCGACGCCGAGATCCGGCTTGAGGTCGATCGCCAGCGTCGTCCCGCCGTCGCGCGCGATCGCGTCGCGCAGTTGCGCCGACAAGGCGTAGACCGCGCCGCCCTCGATCCCGTCGCGGTCGATCATCGCCTCGCCGCGCAACCTTCGTCCCGCGTGGGTCAGCGCGATCGCCTTCAACGGCGCGCCGGCGAAGCGCTCGGTCAGATGCGCCGACCACGCGACCTTGAAGCCGCAATTGGCGGGCTCGAGCGGCGCGACCGCGATCCCGGCGCCGCCGAGCCATTCGACCCAGCCGCCGTCGGCCCCCAGCCGCGGCCACGAGGCGCCGCCGAGCGCCAGCACGGCCGCCTCCGCCGTCGCTTCCTCCTCGCCGTCCGGCCCGGCGAAGCGCAGCCGAGGCCCTGGCGCAAGGCCGACGAGCCGCCGCCGCGGCCTCAGCTCGACGCCCAGAGCGTCGAGCCGCCTGAGCCAGGCGCGCAGCAGCGGCGTCGCCTTGAAGCTGCGGGGAAAGACTCGGCCGGAGCTGCCGACGAAGGTCGCCTCGCCGAGGCCTTCCGCCCAGCTTCGCAGGTCCGCGGGCGAGAAATGCGCGATCGCCGCGCCGAGCCGCTCCGCAGCGGGTCCGTAGCGGCCGACAAACGCGTCGATCGGCTCGGAATGGGTGAGATTCAACCCGCCGCGCCCGGCGAGCTGGAATTTGCGCGCCGGCGACGGCGAAGCGTCGTAGACGACGGCGCGAAGGCCGCGTTGGGCGAGCGTTTCCGCCGCCGCCAGACCCGCCGGCCCGGCGCCGACCACGACAACTTTCGCCGGCGGCGTCTTTACCATGTTCCTCCGCCCTCCTCACAAGCGTTACAGACTATAGTCCCGTCTCTGCCGCGCCTCGTCTTTTCACGCTCCATTAATTGGCCGCGCCTATCCTCTGCCGACTTGAGCAGGCGCGCGACGCGCCGCGGCGACGGTCGCCTGATCCGACGGAGAATCGAGCCGTGCGCGCGAAGCGACTGCGCAGCAACCGAGAGTCGCCCGCCGACGACTCCGCCCTCGAATCGCCCGCCGGCGGCTCCGCCCTCTCGAATCTTTTGCGCGCCGCCGCCGATGCGCACGCGGACGCTGCGCGCGAAGGGCATGCCGAGATCGAGCGCCTCGCCGACGAATCCAGTCTCTACCACGCCGCGATCGAGGCGCTGCCGCTCGGCGTGTGCGTGTTCGACGGCCACGCGCGGCTGGCGATCTGCAACCACCGCTACGCCCAACTCTATCGGCTCGACATCGAGCAGCTGAAGCCCGGCGTCGCCTGGCGCGAGATCGTCGACCTGCGCATCGCGGCGGGGACGCTGCCGCTCGAGATCGAAGACTATCTCGTGCATCGCGCGCCGATGCGGGCCGGCGAACAGGCGCGCGAATGGCGCGACAAGCTGCCGGACGGCCGGGCGATCGCGGTCCGGCGGCAGGCGCTTCCCGGCGGCGGTTGGCTGTCGACCCACGAGGACGTCACCGAGTTGCGCAACCAGCGCTCCGGATTCGACGAACGGCTGTCGCTGCAGACGCTGATCGATTGCCTGCACGACAACCTCTGGGTCAAGGACATCGAAAGCCGCTTCGTCGTCTGCAACCGCGTCACGGCGACGCGAATGGGCCGATCCGTTCCCGCCGACCTGATCGGCAAGACCGACCTGGAGCTGCTGCCGGCCGAGATCGCGCAGAGGTTCTTCGACGACGAGCAGAAGATCATCCGCACCGGCCGGCCGATGATCGACCTCGAGGAATATGTCTACGACGGCGCGGGCGGCAAGACCTGGATCCTCACGACCAAGGTGCCGGTGCGCAACGCGCGCGGCGACGTGTTCGGAGTGGCCGGCGTCTCGCGCGACATCACCGACCGCCGGCTCGCCAACGCGCTGCGCGACGGCGAGGCGCAGATCCTCGAGATGATCGCGATGGGCGCGTCGCTCGAGTCGATTCTCGACGCGCTTTCGCGCCTCGTCGAATCGCAGCTCAACGGCATTCTCTGTTCGGTGCTGTTGCTCAGCCAGGACGGTCGGAGGCTCGTGCACGGCGCGGCGCCCAGCCTCGCGCCGGAATACATCAAGGCGATCGACGGGGTCGAGATCGGTCCGACGGCCGGCTCGTGCGGCGCCGCAGCGTTCCGTCGCCAGCCGGTGATCGTCACCGACATTCTCGCCGATCCCCTGTGGCGCGACTACCGCGATCTCGCCAAGCCGTACGGCTATCGCTCCTGCTGGTCGACGCCGATTCTCGCCGTCAGCGGCGAGCCGCTGGCGGTCTTCGCCATGTATTCGCGCTCCGTGCGCGCGCCGAACTCGGTCGAGACGCGGCTGGTGGAGATCGCGGTCCACATCGCCGGCATCGCCATCGCCCGCCGGCGCGCCGAAGAGCGCATCCACTTCATGGCGAACCACGACGCGCTGACCGGTCTGCCCAATCGCGTCCGCCTGAACGAACGCCTGGTCGACGCGCTGCAGGACGCAGCCAAACGCGGCGCCTGGGCGGCGGTCGCCTATATCGACTTCGACAACTTCAAGTTCGTCAACGACAGCCTCGGCCACTCCGCCGGCGACGCGCTGCTCAAGACCATCGCCGAGCGCATGGTCGCCGCCGTCGGCCCCAACGACGTGGTCGCACGACTCGCCGGCGACGAGTTCGTCGTGCTGCTGATCGACCCGCCGAAGGACACGCCGGCGATCGGCGCAGCCCTGCAGCGCGTCCGCTCGGCGATCGGCGCGTCGACCGAAGTCGAGGGGCGCTGCTTCCACGTCACCGGCAGTTTCGGCGTCGCGGTCTATCCGCGCGACGGGGGGACGCCGGAGGCCCTGCTGGCGAGCGCCGACGCGGCGATGTACAGCGCCAAGGAGGCCGGCGGCGACGGGCTGGTGTTCTACGTTCCGGAAATCAACGCCAGGCTGCGCGAGCGCCTGACGATCCTCGAGGAGTTGCGCAACGCCGATGTGAGCCGCGACTTCGTCCTCCATTATCAGCCGCAGGTCGACCTGAAGACCGGCGCGATTTTCGCGGTCGAGGCGCTGATCCGTTGGCGCCATCCGCGCTACGATCTGGCGCCGCCGGCCCGCTTCATTCCCGTCGCCGAGGAATCCGGGCTGATCGTGCCGATCGGCGACTGGGCGTTGCGCGAAGCCTGCCGCCAGAACAAAGCCTGGCAGCGCGCCGGCCTGCCGCCGATCTCGGTGGGCGTCAACGTCTCCGCGCGCCAGTTTCGCGAGAACCACATCGTCTGCGCCGTCGCCGAAGCGCTGGCCGAAAGCGGGCTCGAGCCTCAATATCTCGAACTCGAACTGACCGAGAGCCTGGTGATGCAGGACGTCGATCGCGCGGTCGAGACGATGAAGGAGCTGCGCGCGCTCGGCGTGCGCCTGTCGATCGACGATTTCGGCACCGGCTATTCGAGCCTCAGCGCCCTGAAACGGTTCCCGGTCGAACGGCTGAAGATCGACCGCTCGTTCATCCAGAACCTTCCTGACGACGAGGGCGACTGCGCGGTCGCCGCCGCGGTCATTTCGCTCGGCCAGAAGCTCAACCTTCGCGTCATCGCCGAGGGCGTCGAGACCGAGGAACAGGTCGCCTTTCTGCGCGAGAACCACTGCGACGAAATGCAGGGCTACCACTTCAGCCGCCCGGTCGAAGCCGAGGCGATTCCGGCGCTGCTCGGCGCGCGCGCGCCGGCGGGCGGGCGCCCTGCCGCTCTGCCGCGGCCCTCGCGCCATCGCGGCGTCCGGCGTTCGTCGCGGCGCCCGAGGGCGAGGATCACGCGATCGTGAGCGCGTTCGGCTGAACCCCCGCCGCCTCGGGGGAACGGTTCCGCTGGCGCCTAAAGCCGAATTCGACCAGAACACCCCCGCGACGGGGGCGCGGCATGCGCTGCCTGGGGGTCGGCGATGGATCTGGGCATCAGGGGGCGCAAGGCGATCGTCTGCGCGTCGAGCCGCGGGCTCGGCAAGGCCTGCGCGACGGCCCTGGCCGAGGCGGGCTGCGCAGTGACGATCAACGGTCGCGACGCGGCGCGCCTGGCCGAGACGGCGGCGGAGATCCGCGCCGCGACCGGCGCGTCGATCATCGCCGTCGCTGGCGACCTCGACGACCCCGCTGTTCGCGATGCGCTGTTTGCCGCCTGCGCCGAGCCCGACATCCTGGTCAACAACAACGGCGGCCCGCCGCCCAAACCGTTCGCCGAGCTGACGCGCGAGGCGATCCTCGCCGGCCTCGAAGCCAACCTCATGACCCCGCTCGCGCTGGTCCAGCGCGTCCTGCCAGGCATGGCGGCGCGCGGTTTCGGCCGCATCGTCAACATCACCTCGTCCTCGGTGCGCGCGCCGATCGCCGGCCTCGACGTTTCGTCGGGCGCGCGCGCCGGCCTCACCGCCTTCGTCGCGGCGAGCGCGCGGGCCTATGCGAAAGACAACGTGACGATCAATTCGATCCAGCCCGGCGCGTTCGACACCGACCGCATCCGCGTCACCTTGGCGAGGGCGGCGGCGAGCCGCGAGGACGCGGCGGCGCTGCGCGCGCGCCGCGAGGCGGCCATTCCTGCCGGCCGGTTCGGCCGGCCGGAGGAATTCGGCGCGCTGTGCGCCTTCCTCGCCAGCGCCCAGGCGGGCTACCTCACCGGCCAGAACATCCTGATTGACGGCGGCGCCTTCCCGGGAGCGTTCTGAAGCGGTTCGATGCTCCGGGGAATCCTGCTCAAAATCGCCGCGACGCTCGCCTTCGCGACCATGTCGGCGACCATCAAGCTGGTCTCGTCGCGCTTTCCGGTCGGCGAGATCGTGCTGTTCCGCTCGGTGTTCGCCATGGCGACGCTGGTCGCCTGGCTCGTGCGGCGCGGCGAATTTCCCCGCGCGCTCGGCACCCGCCGCAAGCTCGGCCACGTCGGCCGGTCGATCGCCGGCTCGGGCGGCATGTTCTTCGGGTTCATCGCGTTGTCGCTGCTGCCGCTCGCCGACGCGACCGCTTTCACCTTCGTCTCGCCGCTGCTGATCGTGCCGATGGCGGCGCTGGGGCTCCACGAGCTCGTTCGGCCCTACCGCTGGGCGGCGGTGGGGGTCGGCTTCGTCGGCGTTCTCGTGATGCTGTCCGACGACCTCGGCCAGTCGGCGGGCGCGACCGCCGGTTATTCGGCCGGCGCGACCATCGCCCTTTGCGGCGCGCTGTGCACGGCGGTGGCGATGATCCAGACGCGGCGGCTGTCGCGCTCGGAGGCGACCGGGGCGATCGTGTTCTATTTCACCTCGGTGACCACCGCCATCAGCGCGACGCTGCTCGCGCTCGCCGCGCTCTGGCCGGCCGGCGCGCCCGGCGGCGACTTCTTCGCCGGACAAAGGTTCGTCACGCCCGAGCCGCTCGAATTCGCGCTGCTCGCCTCGATCGGTCTGCTCGGCGGCGCGGGGCAGATCCTGATGACCCACGCCTACCGCTACGCCGACGCCTCGATCATCGCCGCTTTCGACTATGTCTCGATGATCTGGGCGGCGACGCTGGGATATCTTGTGTTCGCCGAGACGCCGTCGGTCGCGGTCCTCGTCGGCGCGGCGGGCGTCGCGTCGGCGGGCGTCTACGTCGTGTGGCGCGAGCGGCCGTCCGGCCGCGTCCGCCGTTCCGTCGCTGTGGCGCAGACCATCAAGGCCGGCTGACGCGCAGACGCCGGACGAATCCGTTCGATATCACGGACGCCTCCGCCTATAAGAGCTGGAAAGCCGCGGAGGGCCGGCATGGGCGTCGAAGGCAAAGACAAGGCGAAGGTGCTGGAAGCGGGCGCGGCGGCGCTGTCGGGCCAGCTTGGCCGCACGGTCGCCAAGCTGCGCCGGAGCGCCGGCCAGTCGCTCGCCGACCTCTCGGCCCAGGCCGGCGTCGCCAAGTCGATCATTTCGCAGATCGAACGCAACGAGACCAACCCGACGCTCACCACAATCTGGCGGCTCGCCCATGCGCTCGACGTCTCGATCGAATCGATCCTGCACGGCGGCGAAGAGGGGCCCTTCATCGAACGCGTCAGCCGCGGCGAGACGCCGATCCTGGTCTCCGACGACGGCCTGTGCCGGCTGGCGGTGATCGGCTGGCTGAAAACCGTCGACTGGCTGCAATGGTACGATTTCCAGGCCGAGCCGGGCGGCGTACTCGGCTCCCAGCCGCACCCGCGCGGTTCGATCGAATGCCTGTCGGTGCTCGAGGGCGAGCTCGAGGTCGAGGTCGGCGAGGTGGCCGAGATCGCCCGCGCCGGCGAGACGCTGCGCTATCGCGGCGATCGGCCGCACGCCATCCGCAATCGCGGCGCGACGACCGCCCAGGCGACGATGGTGTGCATTCTCAAGGCCGCGGCGATGGATTGACAGGGGCGACGCGACTCGCCTGCCTGTGGAAAAAGCCGATTCGACCCGCTTTCGTCCGCGCTTTGGCCGCCGTTTCCCGCGCTGGCGCAACGCCGGCAGGCGGCGGTTGACCGCGCCTCAACCATGTCGGCCGATCGACCGGCTTTGGCGCGACGGAACGCTTGCCGTGCGGGCCGCCGGCGCTGCGAATCGGCGGACCCGCGATTCGTGCCCGGCTTGTTCGCGCTTTCGCCCGGACCGTCCCGTTTCAGGTCCGTCGGGGGATCGGGCGGCAACGGGAGGTTTACCGCGACCGCCGCGCCGCCGCAGATTGGACTCGCCTTTTCTGCAAAAAGCGGATTCGACTCGCGTGTCGCCGATTCGTACCGGTTTTGTATCGCTTTCGCCGCCGCCGTCCCGGCAAGGCTCGCCGCCCGAGCAATTTGCGGTCGATTCACGTGGAGGCGCGCCGCGCCGCCTCGACAGCGCCGGCGGCGGGAGCTAAGAGCCGGTGGCGGACGCGAAATCGGGTTTGTTTCGATTCCGCGCGCCGCGCCCAGGCCAAGCGCCTCAGACGGAGGCTGGATGCCGATCGCCCCCGCCATCGCCTGCCAGCGGACCGCCGCCGGGGTCCGGCTGGACTTGACCGGAGGCTGGACGATCGACGTCGGCGCCCTGCTCGAGCAGAGGGCCGCTTCGCTGCTCGGCTACGCCGAGGGCGCCCGCGACGCCGTCGTCGACCTTTCGCGCGTCGAGGCGATGGACACCGCCGGCGCCTGGGTCATCGACCGCTCGGTCAAGACGCTCGCCGAGCGCGGGATCCCCGCCGAGGTGGTCGGCGCCCGCCCTGAGCACGCGACGCTGCTCAAGGAGGCCCATTATCGTCCGGTCGAGGCGACCGAGCCGCACGAGCCGGCGACCGTGACCTCGCTGCTCGCCGACATCGGCGCGAGCGTTTACGGGGCCGGGGCCGACTTTGTCGGCGGCGTCGGCTTCCTCGGCAATCTCGTCTCGGTCGGTCTGACCGTGCTGGCGCGGCCGTCGCGCTGGCGCTGGACGTCGACCTTTTTTCACCTCGAGAGCTTCTCGCTGCGCAGCGCGCCGATCATCCTGCTGATCAATTTTCTGGTCGGCGCGATCGTCGCCCAGCAGGGCATCTTCCAGCTCGCGCGCTTCAATGCGACGCCCTTCACCGTCGACCTGATCGGCATCCTGGTGCTGCGCGAGCTCGGCGTGCTGCTGACCTCGATCATGATCGCCGGTCGTTCCGGCTCGGCGATCACCGCCGAGCTCGGCGCGATGAAAATGCGCGAGGAGGTCGACGCGCTGATTGTGATGGCGCTCGATCCGATGGAGGTGCTGATCCTGCCGCGCGTCCTGGCGTTGATCATCGCCCTGCCGCTGCTGACCTTCCTCGCCGACATCGCGGCTCTGGTCGGCGGCGCTTGCGTCGCCTGGATCTACGGCGCGATCGCGCCGATCGTTTTCATCGAGCGTCTGCAGGACGCGATCGGCTTCAACACCTTCGCCGTCGGCCTGATCAAGGCGCCGTTCATGGCGCTGATGATCGGCCTGATCGCCTCGATCGAGGGTTTCGCCGTCGCCGGCTCGGCCGAGTCGCTCGGCCGCCGGGTGACCGCCTCGGTGGTCAAGTCGATCTTCATGGTGATCGTGCTCGACGGGCTGTTCGCCATGTTCTTCGCCGCGGTGCGCTATTGAACGGGTCGGAGAAGAATCACTCCGGCGACGGCGAGGTCGTCATCCGGGTGCGCGGCCTGAAGGTCGGCTTCGGCGACCGGCTGGTGATGAACGGGCTCGACCTCGACTTACGCCGCGGCGAAGTGCTCGGCTTCGTCGGCGCCTCGGGCGCCGGCAAGTCGGTGTTCACCCGCACGGTGCTTGGCCTGTTGCCGAAGCAGGCGGGAACAATCGAGGTCTACGGTCACGACATCGACAGTCTGTCGCCCGCCGAACGTCGTCGGGTCGGTCAGCGCTGGGGCGTGCTGTTCCAGCAGGGCGCGCTGTTCTCCGGGCTGACGGTCAAGCAGAACATCGAGGCGCCGATGCGCGAGCACCTCGACATTTCGCCGCGGCTGCGCGACGAGCTGGCGATGCTGAAGATCGCGCTGGCCGGTCTGCCGGAAGACGCGGCGAACAAATATCCCGCTGAACTGTCGGGCGGCATGATCAAGCGCGCCGCTCTGGCGCGCGCGCTCGCGCTCGATCCCGATCTGGTGTTCCTCGACGAGCCGACCTCAGGCCTCGACCCGATCGGCGCCGGCGATTTCGACGATCTGATCGGCACGCTGCAGCGGACGCTCGGCCTGACCGTGTTCATGGTGACCCACGATCTCGATAGCCTCTATGCGATCTGCGATCGGGTGGCGGTGCTGGAGCAGGGGCGGGTGGTCGCGATCGGGCCGATCGAGGAGCTGTTGATCTCCGAGGATCCGTGGATCAAGTCGTATTTCCACGGCAAGCGCGGCACGGGCCGCGAGGCGGCGTTCAAACTCGGCGTCGGGCGAAGGCAGCCGTGAAGCCCGGCGGCGGGGGCGCGTTCGCGGCCAAAATCTGCTATGCGAGTCGCGGGCCAGGCGGCCGTTTCCGCCTGATCGGGCGCGCCGACTGGCCGGCGGCGGGCTGACACGGGTGGCGAGATGGAGACGCGTGCGAACTTTGTTCTCATCGGCGCCTTCACCCTGGCGGTCATCGCCGGGGGGTTCCTGTTCGTCCTGTGGTTCTCCGGCCTGACGCATGTCGCCCAGCGCCAGACCTACGCCATCCTGTTCGACGGCTCGGTCGCCGGCCTGTCGCGCGGCAGCGCGGTGCAGTTCAACGGCATCCGGGTCGGCGAGGTCACCGACATCGACCTGGTCGCCGGCGATCCGCGCCGGGTCGAGGTGCTGGTGGAGATCGCCGGCCCCGCGCCGATCAACCAGGACACCAAGGCGCGGCTCGAGGTGCAGGGCCTGACCGGCTCGGCGGTCATCGCGCTGACTGGCGGCGCGCCGGGCTCGCCGCCGCTGGTCGGCAAGAACGGCGCGCCGCCCGTCATCGTCGGCGAATCTTCCGAGATGCAGAACATTCTGCAAGCGGTGCAGACGCTGTCGGCCAAGGCGGATTCGGCGCTCGACCACATCGACCGGCTCGTCGCCGACAACAGCGCGACGGTCAGCGACGCGGTGCGCAACGTCGACGTCTTCTCCAAGGCGCTCGCCGACAACGCCGCCGGGGTCAATTCGGCGCTGAACGGAATTTCCGAGCTGGGCAAGAAGATCGGTCCGTTGGCCGACCGGCTGCAAGGCTTGTCCGACGACGCCGACAAGCTGGTCAAGGCGGTCGATCCCGACCAGGTGCGCGGCATCGTCGGCGACGTGAAGACCTTCGCCGACACGCTCGCCAACAACAAGGCGGCGATCGCCTCGACCCTCAACGACGCGGCGACCCTCGCCAAGCGGCTCAACGACACGGCGGGCTCGCTGAACGCCGCGCTCGCCGACTTCGACAATCTGGTCAAGGCGGTCGACACGAAGAAGATCGCGACCTTCGTCGACGGCGCCGACGCGCTCGGCGAGACGCTGAAGGCGCACCAGGCCGACATCGATTCGATCATCAAGAACGCCGACGAGCTGTCCGCCAAGCTCAATCATTCCGCCGACAAGATCGACGGCCTGATGGCCAGCCTGCAGAGCTTCGTCGGTTCCCCCGACCTCAAGGGCCCGCTCGGCGAGCTCGGCGACGCGGCGCGCTCGGTGCGACAGCTCGCCGACAACCTCGACGTGCGCACCAAGGACATCGCCGCGGGCGTCAGCCGCTTCACCTCGACGGGCTTGCGCGAATACGAGGCTCTGGCGATCGACGGCCGGCGCACGATCGACGACCTCGACCGCGCGATCCGCAATTTCGACCACAATCCCAACGAGGTGATCTTCGGCGCGAAATCGAACCTTCCCGAGTACCACGGCGGGCAATGATGCGGGACGGTCCGATCGCCCGTCGCCGCTCAGGCCTCGTCGCGCTCGCGCTGGCGCTGCCGCTTGCCGCCTGCGGCGGAGCGCCGCTCGCCACCTACGATCTCAATGCCGCCAGGCCGCCGGCGGCGCGCCCATTCGCGGCCCGCGTGCGCGTCGCCGAACCGCTCGCCACGCTCGATCTCGACAGCAATCGCATCCTGGTGCGCACCGACCGCCAGCAGCTCGCGACGCTCGCCGGCGCGAAATGGCCGGACCGTCTGCCGCTCGTCGTCCAGGCGCGCCTGACCCAGACTTTCGAAAACGCCGGCCTCGCCCACCAGGTCATCGGCAACCCGGCCGCGGCGACCGACTACACGCTCGCTCTCGACATCCGCAGTTTCGAGCTCGACGTCCCGGGCGCGCGGGTGGACGTCGACGTCGCCGCCAAACTCGTCTCGGCTTCTGGCGGCGTCGTCGCCGCCGAGATCTTCACCGCCGAGACGCCGGTCGCCTCGACCGCGCCGGCAAGCGTCGCCGCGGCGATGGACAGCGCGCTCGCCTCGGTGATGAAGCGGATCGTTGCGTTCGTCTCCGCGAAGCTGTGAGCTGAGCGCGACCTTCCCTTGTCCGGCGGCTTTGCCGCCGCTTCCTCCCGCAAACGGGAGAAGAAACGCCCCTCTCCCGCTTGCGCACGGCTGTCCGGGGAA
>PLRT01000057.1 GCA_003164915.1 Hyphomicrobiales bacterium
CTTGACCCGGCCATCCACGCGGCGAAGTTGGCGCGACACTTAGGGAAGACGCAGAGAGACGGGCGGCGTTTCGTTTTGTAGAGCGACGAGGTGGACAGCCGTGGGACAAGCCCGGCCATGACGTGTTCCTGGGCGCGGCGGCCGCGCCGCCGGGCGCGCCGTCAGTAGCGGTAGATGTCGGACTTGAACGGTCCGTTCTGGGGAACGTCGAGATAGGAGGCCTGCTGCGGGGTCAGCTTGGTCAGCTTGGCGCCGACCTTGGCGAGATGGAGCGAGGCGACCTTTTCGTCGAGGTGCTTGGGCAGCGTGTAGACCTGCTTGTCGTATTGGCCGGGCTTGGTGAACAGCTCGATCTGCGCCAGCGTCTGGTTGGTGAACGAGGCCGACATGACGAACGACGGATGCCCGGTGGCGTTGCCGAGGTTCACCAGCCGGCCTTCCGACAGCAGGATGATGCGCCTGCCGTTGGGGAACTCGATCTCGTCGACCTGCGGCTTGATGTTGTTCCACTTGAGGTTGCGCAGCGCGCCGACCTGGATCTCGGAATCGAAGTGGCCGATGTTGCAGACGATCGCGCGGTCGCGCATCGCCCGCATGTGGTCGAGCGTGATGACGTCGACGTTGCCGGTGCAGGTGACGAAAATGTCGGCGCGCGGCGCGGCGTCCTCCATCGTCGTCACTTCGTAGCCTTCCATCGCCGCCTGCAGCGCGCAGATCGGATCGACCTCGGACACCATCACCCGGCAGCCGGCGTTGCGCAGCGAAGCGGCGGAGCCTTTGCCGACGTCGCCGAAGCCGGCGACCATGGCCACCTTGCCCGCCATCATCACGTCGGTGCCGCGGCGGATGCCGTCGACCAGCGACTCGCGGCAGCCATAAAGATTGTCGAACTTCGACTTGGTGACACTGTCGTTGACGTTGATCGCCGGCCACAGCAGCCGGCCCTCTTTCGCCATCACATAGAGGCGGTGGACGCCGGTCGTCGTCTCTTCGGTGACGCCGCGGATCGAGGCCGCGTTCTTCGCGTACCAGCCGGGCTTGGTCGCCAGCCGCTGCCTGATCGCGGCGAACAGCACCTCTTCCTCTTCATTGCTCGGTTTGTCGAGAAACGCCTTGTCGCCCTTCTCGGCGCGCAGGCCGAGGTGGATGAGCAGCGTTGCGTCGCCGCCGTCGTCGAGGATCATGTTCGGCGAGCCGCCGTCGGCCCACTCGAAGATGCGGTGGGTGTAGTCCCAGTAATCCTTCAGGCTCTCGCCCTTGATCGCGAACACCGGCGTGCCGCCCGCCGCGATCGCCGCGGCGGCGTGGTCCTGGGTCGAATAGATGTTGCACGAGGCCCAGCGCACGTCGGCCCCGAGGGCCTTCAAGGTCTCGATCAGCACCGCGGTCTGGATCGTCATGTGCAGCGAGCCGGCGATGCGCGCGCCCTTGAGCGGCTGCGCGGCGGAAAATTCGGCCCGCGTCGCCATCAAACCGGGCATCTCGGTCTCGGCGATGGCGATCTCCTTGCGCCCGAACGCGGCGAGGCCGAGGTCGGCGACGGCGAAATCGGCGGCATTGCTCATGATAGGGCGACCCTGCTGGCTGCTGTTGGGCGGCTTGCCTAGCAAATCCGCGGAGCGCCCGCAATAAAGATATAAGCAAATCTTTATATCGTCCCGCGAGCGTCACTGCGCGAGTGCTCGGAGGCATTTACGACAAAGGGGGAATTCGCGGCGACACTTGCCTTTTTGCGCGCGGTCGCGTGGTATAAGCAAAAAGCGCGCCGCCAAGCGGCGAGGCCTCGGTACGCAAGTCGACAAGCGGTGGTTGCGGATGGCGTTGGCGAACAGATTGGCGATGCGGCAAGGCCAGGCGATGGTCCTGACGCCGCAACTCCTGCAGGCGATCAAGCTCCTCCAGATGCCCAACGCCGAGCTTGCCGCGTTCATCGAAGCCGAGTTGGAGCGCAACCCACTGCTCGAACGCGCCGACGAGGCGCCAATATTCGAGGCCCCGGCGGTCGGCGGCGAGGGGGAAGCGGAAGCCGCGGCCTCGACGACGCCCGAGCCGGGCGACTGGGCGAGCGAGGCGCTCGAATCCGACCCTCAGACGCTGGCCGGCAATCTCGGCACCGAAATCGACAACGCCTTCGAGCTCGACCGGCCGGCGACGCCCGCCGCGACCCAGCGCATCGACGAGGGCCAGGGCCTGTCGGCGGTCTCCTGGACCGGCGCCGGCGGGCGCGGCTTCGACGAGGAGGCGCCAGACCTCGAAGCCTATCTCGCCCAGCCGACCAGCTTTTCCGAGCATTTGACCCGCCAGGCGATGATCGTCCTCGACGATCCGATCGACCGCATGATCGCCACGATGTTGATCGACGCGCTCGACGAGGCCGGCTATCTCACAGCGCCGCTCCACGAGGCCGCCGAACGGCTCGGCGCGCCGCTCGCACGCGTCGAAGCGGTCCTGACGCGGCTTCAGGGCCTCGAACCGACCGGCGTATTCGCCCGCAGCCTCGCCGAATGCCTGGCGCTGCAGTTGATCGAGCGCGACCGCTACGACCCGGCGATGCAGGCGCTGATCGCCAACCTGCCGGCGCTGGCGCGACGCGACTTCGCCACGCTGAGGCGCGTCTGTGGCGTCGACGACGAAGATCTCGGCGACATGATCGCCGAAATCCGCCGCCTGGATCCCAAGCCGGGCCGCGCCTTCGGCGCGCCAGTCGAGCCTCCGGCGATTCCCGACGTCTTCGTCACCGCCGCGCCCGATCATTCGTGGCGCGTCGAGCTCAACAGCGAGGCGCTGCCGCGCGTGCTGATCAACGAAACCTACGCGACGCGCGTCAAGCGCAACGCCGGCCGCGAGCAGGATCGGCAGTTTCTCTCCTCCAATCTGCAGACGGCGAACTGGCTCACCAAGAGCCTCGAGCAGCGCGCGCGCACCATCCTCAACGTCGCCAGCGAGATCGTGCGCCGCCAGGACGCCTTTTTCGTCGTCGGGGTCGCCGGCCTGAGGCCACTCAACCTCAAGACCGTCGCCGACGCGATCGGCGTCCACGAATCCACCGTCTCGCGCGCGACTTCGAACAAGTTCATCCAGACTCCGCGCGGCCTGTTCGAAATGAAGTACTTCTTCACCACGCCGATCGCCTCGGCGGCGAACGGCGTCAGCCAGGCGCATTCGGCCGAGTCGGTGCGGTTCAAGATCAAGCAGATGATCGACGCAGAGGATCCCGCCGAGGTGCTTTCCGACGACGTGATCGTCGCCCGCCTGCGCCAGGCCGACATCGTCGTCGCGCGCCGGACAGTGGCCAAGTATCGCGACAGTCTGCGCATTCCGTCGTCGGTCGAGCGCCGGCGGACGAAAATGTCCGAGTTTCGCTCTCCCGGAACCGCGCTCGGACCTCTAAGTCTCTAATATGTATGGCATTTAAGGCCAGGTTTGGCCTCTGCGCCCTCTGCACGATTGACATCGGTTCGGGGGGCTTCTAACGCTAGCCTGAGACCAAGCGAAGCGCGTAGCTGGCGCGGATTCCAACGTCGCGAACGCGGCGTCGACAGGCCGGCCGAATGAAATTCGGCGCCGCGAACGAGAGCAAAGAATCCGCGGGCGCGCGCTCTTGGAGCGATCAACAGAGGCCAGGCTACCTATGCCCTTGAGAGTGTCCGGCAAGAACCTCGATGTTGGCGAATCGTTGCGCGGGCATGTGCTGGAAAAAGTCGAAACCATGGTGGCGCGCTACTTCGACGGCCGCGTAAGCGGCCACGTCGTCATCTCGCGCGAAGGATCGGGCTATCGCTCCGACTGCTCGCTCCATCTCAGCTCGGGGGTCGACCTCCACGCCGAAGGCAAGGCGCAGGAGCCTTACCCGAGCGTCGAGCAGGGGCTCGACAAGATCGAGCGCCGGTTGCGGCGTTACAAGACCCGCCTCAGGGAGTCGCGCGCGCCGAGCGTCGACGATCAGCAGGCGACGATGGAAGTTTCCGACTACAAGATCGAGGCGCCGGACGAGACGGCCGAAATCGTCGAGGACTTCAAGCCGGCGATCGTCGCCGAAGGATCGCGGCCGCTCAAGAATCTGTCGGTCGCCTCCGCGGTCGCCGAACTCGATCTCAGCGGCGCCCCGTTCCTGGTGTTCCAACATGCTGGCAGCGCACGCGTGAACGTCATTTACCGGCGCGCCGACGGCGCGATCGGCTGGCTCGATCCGCACTGATGCGATCGACGACCTTCCCTTCCCAGAGATCAAGATGGCACTGACCGATCTCCTTTCGCCCGACGCGATCCTTTCGGCGCTCAGGGTCAACGGCAAGAAGCAGGCTCTGCAGGAAATGAGCGAGCGCGCCGCGCAAGTTTCGGGCCTGTCGGCGCGCGAAATCTTCGACGCCCTGCTGCAGCGCGAGCGGCTCGGCTCGACCGGCGTCGGCGACGGCATCGCCATCCCGCACGGCAAGCTGGCCAATTGCAAACACATCTTCGGCATCTTCGCCCGCCTCGAACGTCCGATCGACTTCGAGGCGCTCGACGGCCTGCCGGTCGACCTGATCTTCCTACTGATCGCCCCTGAGAGCGCCGGCGCCGACCACCTCAAGGCGCTGGCGATGATCGCGCGGGTGCTGCGCGATCAGGCGATGGCGGCGCAACTGAGGGCGACGCGCGACGCTTCGGCGCTTTATTCGCTGCTGACGTTGACGCCGGCCTCGCATGCGGCTTAAGCGGAGCGAAGGTCAACGAGGGCGAGAGATGAAAGCGCGCGTGACGGTCACTTTGAAGTCGGGCGTCCTCGACCCGCAGGGCAAGGCGATCGAAGGCGCGCTGAAATCGCTCGGGGTGGCGGGGGTCGCCAAGGTCCGGCAGGGCAAGGTGTTCGACATCGAGCTCGAGGGCTCGGACCGCGCCGCCGCCGAGCGCCAGCTTTCCGACGCTTGCGAAAAGCTGCTCGCCAACACCATCGTCGAAGATTATGCGGTCGACTATGACTAAGCCGCTCAAGGCCGCGGTCGTCGTCTTTCCCGGCTCCAATCGCGAGGGCGACGTCGCCCGCGCGCTCAGCCAGGCGACCGGCGCGGCGCCGGCGATGGTCTGGCACGCCGACAGCGCGCTGCCGCCCGGCACGGACCTCGTCGTCCTGCCCGGCGGATTCTCCTACGGCGACTACCTTCGCTGCGGCGCGATCGCCGCCCGCGCCCGCATCATGGACGCGATCGGCGCCCACGCCGAGCGCGGCGGTCTGACGCTCGGCATTTGCAACGGCTTCCAGATCCTGTGCGAGGCCGGCCTGTTGCCCGGCGTGCTGATGCGCAACGCGCGCCGCCGCTTCCTTTGCAAGATGCAGCATCTCAAGGTCGAGAACGCGCAGACGCCGTTCGCGCGCCGCTATCGTCCCGGCCAGCTGATCAAGGTCGCCATCGCTCACGGCGAGGGCAATTACACGATCGACGAAGTGGGGCTCGCCACGCTCGAGCGCGGCGGCCGAGTCGCCTTCCGCTATTGCGACGCCGACGGCGCGGTCGGGGGCGACGCCAACCCCAACGGCTCGGTCAACGCCATCGCCGGCGTCTACAACGCGCGCTTCAACGTCCTCGGCCTGATGCCGCACCCCGAGAACCTGATCGATCCGTTGGTCGGCGGAACCGACGGGCGCGGCATGTTCGAAGGCCTCGCAGCCTGACGCGGCGGCGCGATCGGCCTTGATCTCGCCTTGCTGGGCCGGGAGGATCGACGCCCCATGAGTGATTCGATCGGTCGCCTTTACGATTCGGTGGTGGCGGCGCGCAGTCGCGACCCGTCGACGTCGCGCACCGCCAGGCTGTTTCGCGACGGCGTGCAGAAAATGGCGAAAAAGCTGATCGAGGAGACGATCGAGGTCGGCCTCGACGCGGTGCAGATGAACCGCGAGGCGACGATCCTCGAAAGCGCCGACGCGCTCTATCATCTGGCGGTGCTCTGGGCCGAATGCGGCGTGACGCCCGCCGACGTGTTCGGCGAAATCGACCGTCGTGAACGCGTCTACGGCATTGCCGAGAAATTGCCCAAGGACGCCAGAATGTCGGCGGCTCGGCGTCTGCTCGCCGAAGGCGCGCGGCGCAAGGCGCTCGCCTGACGCGCGCACCCGCCGCCGGCGCGGCGAACCGAATTTGCGCTTGACCGGGGGCGGGAGCGAGGCCAAATCCTCGCGCGGCCGGCCGCGCGGTCCGCCACGAGGCGAAGCGCCGCAACTCGACGGAGGATGTCGTGAGCGAAAGCAAGGTTGACGACCGGCTGGCGCGGCTCTTCCCCGAACGGGGGGCGAGCGCTGACCCCGCGTCGCCGGTCTTCGCCGCTCCGCCGGTGACGATCGAGCCCGCGTCAGCCGAAGCATTCACCGCGCCGCCGCCCGCCGAGCCGAGCCGCGAGCCGTTGATCTACGCGGATGTCGCCGACGGCGCCGATCTGCTCAACGCCGGCGAGGCGACGCGCCCGCTGGCCGAACTCGCGCTCGCCGCCGACGCCGCGACGCCGTTCCTGATCGGCTTCGTCGGGCCGTCGGGCTCGGGGGCGAGCTTCGCCCTGCGCCGCTGGCTCGAAAACGTCGAGGCGCTCGCCGCCGCCGCCGGCCTGACTGCCGGCTCGCCGTTCGTTTCCAAGGTCGTTGTGGCGTCGATCGACGGCGCAGCGATTTCCGGCGATCCCGTCTGCGCGATCGCTTCGGCGGCCTTCATCGCGCTGGAGCGCGACCATGACGGCGTCAATTACGCGGCGCTGGCCGACGAGGCCGCCAACGCCGGCGCCAATCCGCTTCGCGCCGCCGCCGCGGCCGCCGAGCGCCACGACGAACTCGTCCGCCGACTGGAGGGCGAGCGCGCCGCGCGCGACGACGTCGAGGCCAAACGCGCGCGCCTGACCGATTCGCTACTCTACGAAACGCCGGGCTCGCGCGTCGACGCCTTCATCCGCGCCAAACGCGCCGCGATCGAATCGGCGCTACGCCGCTTCGATCTCGCCGAGGGCGACGCAACGCTCAACTTCCGCCATCTGGTGCGCGAGTTCGATGACGCCGGGCCGGCGTCGCGCGTCGGCGTCGCGCTGCGCGCGATCTGGGGCTATCGCGGTCAGTTCGCGTGGCTGGTCGTCGCGGTGATCGCCTTCGCGCTCGCCTTCGCGGTCGACGAGGCGCGCAGCCAATCGGCGGGCGAAGGCCTGCGATCGCTCGCGGCGTTCCTCGCGCCGGTCGCCGACTGGCTCGCGGCGCATCAGGGCTGGCTGGCTGCCGCGGCCAAGACGCTGAGCGTCCTGGGCGCGCTGGCGCTGCTGGTCGTGCTGTGGCGCGCCTTTAGTTTCGCCGGGCTGCTGTTTCGCGGCCGACGACTGCTCGGCTACGACGCGCGCGAAAGACGGCGCGACCTCGAAGCGAGCGCAGCGCGGCTCAGCCAGCGCGTCGCCGCGCTCGACGCCCAGACCGAAGCCGCCGCGCGCCACGCCGAGGCGGCGTCGAAGCGCGCCGGCAGCGCCAAACGCTCCGAGCGCGCGCCCGGCCCGGCCTTCGCCAGCGGCCCTGAGGCCCCGCGCCAGGCGGCGCGCGCCTTCTTCGTCGAGCTCGGACGGCTGATGGGCGGCGCGACGGGGATCGCCGCGCCGCAGCGGATCGTCTTCGCATTCGACAATCTCGGAGCGCTGCCGGCCGCAGAGGCCGCGCATCTGCTCGAAGCTGCACACGCCCTGCTCGGCCCGGGCTGCGTCGGCGCCGCGGCTTGCGACCCTGCCGCCCTCGCGCGTCTCGACGGGCCGGAGGCGGCGCGGCGGCGAATGGAGAAACTGTTCCCGATCGTCTTCAACGTCGCTTCGCTCGCGCCCGCCGACGGCGGGCGTTTCGTCGCCAGGCTGGTCGGCTCCAACGCGACCGCCAAGCCGGTGAAGCTCTTCGACGGCGGGCCCACTCCGGTCACCGCTCCGTTGACGCCCGGCGACACCGCGCTGCTGGCGGCGCTGGCCCCGCTCGCCGGCGAGACGCCGCGCGCGGTC
Organism: Hyphomicrobiales bacterium; assembly: GCA_003164915.1. Classification (GTDB taxonomy): domain Bacteria; phylum Pseudomonadota; class Alphaproteobacteria; order Rhizobiales; family Beijerinckiaceae; genus Roseiarcus. Next base: position 7,984 of record PLRT01000057.1, read on the forward strand.
AAGCGTTTCCTCAACGCCTGCCGCGCGGCGCGGACGTCGGCTGCGCCGCGGCCGGCGGTGGCGTTGATGCTGGCGACGCGGCTCGGCGG
>PLRT01000111.1:0-5059 GCA_003164915.1 Hyphomicrobiales bacterium
ACATCCTGCACGACCTCGGCGCGCTCTCGATGATGTCGAGCGACAGCCAGGCGATGGGCCGGGTCGGCGAAGTCATCATCCGCACCTGGCAGACCGCCGACAAGATGAAGCGCCAGCGCGGCCGGCTCGAAGGCGACGGCGCCAACAACGACAATTTCCGCGCCAAGCGCTACATCGCCAAATACACCATCAATCCCGCCATCGCCCATGGCGTGTCGAAGCACATCGGCTCGGTCGAGAAGGGCAAGCTCGCCGACCTGGTGCTATGGACGCCGGCCTTCTTCGGCGTGAAGCCCGATCTCGTGGTCAAGGGCGGCGCGATCGCTTGCGCCCAGATGGGCGACCCCAACGCCTCGATCCCGACGCCGCAGCCGATCCACTATCGGCCGATGTTCGGCGCCTTCGGCCGCGCACGGACGGGCACGTCGCTGACCTTCGTATCGGGCGAGTCCATCGAGAAGGGCCTGGCGCGCAAGCTCAAGGTCGCCAAGCGCCTGGTCGCGGTCGAGAACACGCGCGGCAAGATCGGCAAGAAGAGCCTGATCCATAACGACGCAACACCGAAGATCACGGTCGATCCGGAGACCTACGCGGTCACCGCCGACGGCGTGCTGCTGGTCTGCGAGCCCGCCGACAAGTTGCCGATGGCGCAGAGGTATTTTTTGTTTTGAGGGGGCGGCGGGTTTGGAACGCGGGCGAGGGATTTCAGCGGGATAGGCGCCGAAAAGTGGGCGGATGACGAGGGGGGAGGTCGATCGGGATTGCGTGGGGCGGCGTCAAAATTACAATTACATTACGCGCTTTATGCATCGGTCGTTTAGGACGCCTCGCTTCTGGGGCGCGGTCCAATCGGGCAATTCGCGTCATACGGTGTCACGACGTATAATCCATCATGGCCGAATCGGGTTGGGCGATTTTGTGTGAAGGCGCATGTCGCTGCCTCATGGGCGTGAGGTTGTGCGTAAGGCGTGCATGGGAATGGATTTCAGCGAAGTTCGCTAAGCGATCTGCCAGGACAAAGCCGATGCTTGATGTTTTGCGATTGCCGATGACCAAGGAAATTTTGGCGAAGATGACGCCCGAGGAACGGAGCTTATTCTTGTTGCTCGGCTACGCCTCGAATCAGGTCAATGCGCTGTGGAAATTGGTCATAATCGCAACGAATCACACGCCGGAGCATCCCGTTGAACAACGGGTGAGCGGCGCACAGACTCAGATTTTTGTGCGTCTCACCATCGGCGCCATGCGTGAGGCATGGGTATTGGTCGAAAGAGGTTTCTTGAAAAGCAAGGTGGGAAAAGAGTACCTACCGCTGCTCGATGCAAACGGACGGGCGGGATTAGAAAGGCTCAAAAAGCGGTTCGGTGCATCAAACCCGCTTGCGACAATTCGAAACAACTTCGCGTTCCATCATCCGACGATGGAGCAAATGGAAGCCGCGTTCCGGATGGCGACCAAGAACAAAGACAGTGAAGAAACCGATTGGAGCGTCTTTTTCAATAAGGCGCTTCTAAACACGTTTTTCTTTGTTTCGGATTACGTGATGGTGCATGCCGTAACGCAGGCGCTGAACGAGACGGACGTGAATGTCGCGCATGAAAAACTTCTTGGTGAGTTAGCGCCGATTGCCGCGGACCTGTCCGAATTCACGTTTGGGTTCGCGGCGGCGATCTTCAAAAGATACATCAACGACAAGGAATTGCTGATGACGTTGGTTGCACAATTCGCCGACGCGCCGGACATCGACACGCCGCGCTTGCCGTTCTATGTCGAAACGCCCGGCTTGCGGAATAGTTGACCTAAGATCACAATAAACCGCCGGTGCTCAGCAGACCGTCGATATATTTTTTGGCTTCTCGGAATCCGCCGTTGAAACGCGCGTTAGCGCGCCCTTAAGAGAAATTGCGTAAATCGGAATTGACTGTTGGGGAAAGGTCATTATATCCGATTTTCAAAAAATTTCCAGGTGGGGCGCGGGGCACAATGAACTTTCAGGTGCCGTCGGAGACCGACTGGCTCGGCCTCGCCGGCTTGGCGGTCGTCAGTCGGGAAGACGACGCGACCGGAGTCACCATTCATGCTCGCGAAACGCGCGCCGCCGCCGGCTGTCTGAGAAAATGCGATCGCCTCAAGGAAAACCGAACCGCCATCCACAAGTACGGCACCGACGAGCAGCGGTTTCGCGACACGACGCTCGGCGGCAAGCCGGTGACGCTCGTCATCGACCGCCAGCGCTATCGCTGCATGTACTGCAAGCAGACCTTCTACCAGCCGGTCGAATCGCTGGACGGCAACCGGCACATGACGGCGCGCATGGTCGAGTACATCGCCCGCAAGTGCCTGACGACGACCAATATGGAAGTCGCCCGCGAACTCGGCATTGACGAGGGCACCGTCCGCGGAGTGTTCCGAGACTGGTACAAGCTCCAGCAGGAAAAGGTCAGCTTCTCAACGCCGGAAATCCTCGGGATCGATGAGATCCATCTCACTCAGAGGATGCCCCGCTGCGTCCTGACCAACGTCGCCGAGCACAAGCTGTTCGACATCCTGCCGAACCGGCGCAAGGACGATCTGCGCCCCTATTTCACGGCGCTGCCGAACAAGCGAAACGTCCGCGCCGTGGTCGCCGACATGTGGCGCCCGTACCACGACATCGCGAAGGAGTTCTTTCCGGAGCGGCCGGTCGTGGTCGACAAGTTCCATGTCGTCCGGATGGCCAACAACGGCCTCGACATTATCCGCAAGCGGGTCGGCCGAAGCCGGACCAAGCAGGAACGGATCGAACTGAAGGACGTCCGCTTCCTGCTTGCGAAGCGATCGCAAGACTTGTCGGCGGAGGAGACCGACCGCGTCAACGCCTGGCTGTCGCGGTTCCGCGACCTTCGCCGCGCCTATCGGATCAAGGAGCTGTTCTCCTCCTCCTACAGTGCCCCGAGTCGCTATGAGGCCGAACAGTCCTTTGGTCGGTGCCTTCAACATATTCCGCCGGAACTGGCGTTCGCCTTCAATGAATTGACGACGGCGTACGACAACTGGAAGCCGCAGATTCTGAATTATTTCGACCATCCGATCACAAACGGCTACACTGAGTGCGCGAACGGCCTGATCCGTCTCCTTCAGCGCAACGGGAGGGGCTACAGCTTTGAAGTCATGAGAGCCCGCATGCTATACGACAAGGAAGCCCGCGCGCGCCGCACATCGATCAAGCCGCATGAGCGCTTCGATCCAAGCGTCGCCCATTTCCTGACGGCGTTGCCCGACGATGCGTGCGATCGCGACGCCGACGGCTTCGAGTACGGGCCGAGCATTGAGGCCCTGGTCGAAATCTTCGAGCGCGAGGAGCGCGACGCTGCGCTCAAAGACCGATGACTTCCGCATGGAATTTGGAACAATATCAGCAACGCATGTCACTGCGCCTCAAAGACGCTCATATAGTTCCGATGGCTGACGATTTAGATGAATGGAAAATCGAGCTTGACCTACAGATTGGTCAATGCGCCCTGAATACTCAAAAATGGACTAAACGGTTTCCACATTATGTGCGAGTGCCAGGCTGGATCCGTAACGGAGGTGATCACTTCTGTTTTCATTGGGTCGTTAGGAGTCCAGAAGGCAGACTCTTCGATGTAACACCAATTGAACATCATCGCAACAACGCGTCAGGCGAAATATTTGTCGAACATAGTGGAGACATCAAGGAGTTCGAGCGCGCAATATCTGAAAGCAGGTGTCAATTCGGACTTATATTATCGTCAGAAGCCGCATAGACATATTCGTCCACTTGTGACCAGCTAATTGCAAAATTTGGGTCCGCGGCCAGCCGGAATCAATCCAGCAATAACGGCGCGCCGATCAACTTCAGCCCCTTCCCACACTGGACTCGCGAATCGGAATCGTTGGATGCCGTCAAATTTCAACGGCCGATTCCGGATAGCCTATTTTTTCGCCTCGGCGATCATTTCGTCGCCGGTGCGCCCGTCTATGACTTTAGCCCCATTGCGCCCCATCATGGCAAACAGGCGAGGCGAATCAGTCGCGACATTGGCCGTCCACTTGGCACTGGTGATAGGCGGCTCCTGCCAAGATATTGTGAACCCCTTATAATCCTCAGTTTTGTTGGTAACTCCCGTCATCGTTATAGCCATCACAGTCTTCCTTAGGGGTGAAGCGGCGCTGTTGGTCCGAAAAGATGGTGTTCGAGCAATCGCCGCGCAAGGGGGATGCCAAGACTTGGCGAAATCGCTCGCGTCAAGAAAGAAAGTCCCGGCCCCGTGAGAATCGGGGAATCCCAAGCTGTTCTGCGAACTTTGGGGCGGCACAAGGGTGACAGCTTGCCAAATGCACTTAATCCACGACCCTTCGGCGCGGCGCCCAGTTCGAGCGTGCCCGCCGACTCACCGCGCCGTCGACCTCATGGATGCAAGAACTTCCGAAGTCTCGAGGCTGTCAATGGTCTGCGACCGCCGGAGGCGGCGCGCAAATGCGCGCCATTGACAGCCTCGAGACTTCGGAAAGAAGAGGCCTCCATGAGGTCGGCGGCGCTCCCTGCCAACTGACGCGGCGGGCGCTCTCGTGTTCTGATCAGTGAGGCGGAACTCGATTGAGAGTCTCAGGATCGGGCGTTCGTCATCGCGAGCGATAGCGACGCGATCCAGACTAAGCCGCCGCCGCGATCCCCCGAGTCTGGATCGCTTCGCTTTGCTCGCGATGACGTCAACGCATCTGCGCAGCTGAAGGGCGCCGAATATTCGCCTTAACGCTTGTGCGAAGCCCCGACGCGCGCGGCGCGGCGCTTGCCGCCGATCTCGCCGCCCTTGTCGCGTCGCCGCTGATCGACGCCCGGCGCTTTCTCTCCGCGCCGCCCATCCTCGCGAATCCCGCCGACTTCGCTCTGGGTCGCCGCCAGCATCTCCCGTCGTAGGATGGCGTTGATGCGGGATTGATAGCCTTTGCCTTGAGCGCGCAGCCAGGCCAGCACGTCGGCGTCGATGCGCAATGTGGTCGAGGTCTTGATCGGCTTGTAGAAGCGGCCGCGCGCGGCGTCGGCCCAGAACTTCGC
>PLRT01000111.1:5123-28715 GCA_003164915.1 Hyphomicrobiales bacterium
AGCAGCAGCACGCGCCCTTCGACCATGCCAAGGGTTTGCCAGCGCGCTTCTCCGTCTTCGATGCGGTCCTGTTCGGTGAGCGCAAAAGGGTCGGCGAACGCCCGTATGGCGATCTCGAAGCTCACCCCATGCTTGCGCAGATTGGCGGCCGCTTTGACCGGGTCCCACGCGAACCGCGTCGTCATGCAAATATGTTACTACAAATATGTAGTGGCAGGCAATTGGCGTTCGCGGATGCTTTGCTCAAGCGAAGGCGAAGGGATCTTCCGAATCTGTCACCCCCGCGAACGCGGGGGGTCCAGCGCCTGTCGAGTGCGCGGCGGCGAGCGCGCTGGATCCCGCTTGCGCGGGGATGACAGCGAGGGTTGGCCTTGGCCGCCTCGCTCACGCCTGCCCCGTCGCCTTCGCCGGTTCCTTCGGCGGCGCGCTGGATTTGAGCGTCAGAGTCGCTTCGCAGCCGTGGNNGTCGTCGACCGCCGAGGCCGGGACGAGCGCGAAAGCGGGGCCGAGCGCGTGTCAGGCCGAGGAGCCGGGCGGGCGCCGGCGGGGGCCTCTCGGAGCGGCGACGTTCGCCCATGAAGCTACGTCGCCGGCCCCTTTGCCATCCAGGCGCCCTCGTCTCCGGCCCTTCTCCCGAACGGGAGAAGGGTGAAGAAGCCCTGCCGCGAGCGGGGAGGGGCCCTCCCGGTCAGTCCAGCGACAGTGTGACGAAGTGAGCGTCGCCGGCGCCGTTGGAGACCAGCAGCAGCGCCAGCTTCTTGCCGGCCGCCTTGAGCGCCGCGATCGCCTTGGCGACGTCGGCGGGCGTCTCGACCGCCTGCTGGTTGACTTCCTCGATCACTTCGCCGGCGTGCAGGCCCTTTTCGTTTGCGGTCGAGCCCGGCGCGACGTCGGCGATGACCACGCCCTTCAGGCTGTCCTTGAGCGTGAAGGTCTTGCGCGCCGCGTCGTCGATCGGCGCGAGCTTCAGGCCGAGGGCCGACAGCGTCGCCGACTTGCCGGCGCTGTCGTCGGTCGGCTCGACGCTCGCCTCCGCCGTCTTCTCGCCGTCCTCGAGTCGGCCGAGCGTCACCTGTTTGGTGACCTCCTGGCCCTTGCGGATGACGACGACGTCGACCTGTTGGCCGACCGGCATCTCGGCGACGAGACGCGGCAGGTCGCGCGACTCCTTGATGTCCTTGCCGTCGAACTTGACGATCACGTCGCCGGGTTGCAGGCCGGCGGGCTTGGCAGGGCCCTTTTCGTCGACGCCGGCGACCAGTGCGCCGCGCGCGGTTCCCAGGCCGAGGCTCTCGGCGATCGAGTCGTCGACCGGCTGGATGCGCACGCCGAGCCAGCCGCGCCGCGTCTCGTGGAATTTCTCGAGCTGGTCGATCACGGGAATCACGCTCGCCGACGGCGTGGCGAAGCCGATGCCGATCGAGCCGCCCGACGGCGACAGGATCGCGGTGTTGATGCCGATGACCTCGCCCTGCATGTTGAACAACGGGCCGCCGGAGTTGCCCTTGTTGATCGACGCGTCGGTCTGCAGGAAGTCGTCGTAGGGGCCGGAATCGATGTTGCGATTGCGCGCCGAGATGATGCCGGCGGTGACCGTCTCGCCCAGGCCGAACGGATTGCCGACCGCCATCACGCCGTCGCCGACCCGCGCCTTGTCGCTGTCGCCGAACTTCACCGTCTTGAACGGCTTGTCGCCCTCGACCTTCAGCACCGCGACGTCGACCTTCGGGTCCTTGCCGACGATCGTCGCCTTGAGCTTGCGGCCGTCGGTGAAGATGACGACGATGTCGTTGGCGTCGCCGATGACGTGATTGTTGGTGATGACGATGCCGCTCGGGTCGATGACGAAGCCCGAGCCGAGCGACGCCGACTTGTGCGGCCGCGGCACGCTGTTGAAGCCGCGGTTCTTGAAAAACTGTTCGAACATGTCGTCGAACGGCGTGCCTTTGGGCAGGTCGGGGATGTCCTGCGCTTCGGTCTTGTCGTCGATGGTCTGGGTCGCCGAGATATTGACCACCGCGGCGGCGACATTGTCGACCAGATCGGCGAGGTTGGTCGGCTTGGCCTGGGCGAGGGCCGGCGCGTTCCCGGCGAGGAGGGCCGAGGCGACGACCGCGATCGCCGCCGCGGCGGCGAGCGGGGCGCGGCGCGCGCGGCTCTTCGGCTTCGTCGCAAGGTCAAATCGCATGGCGTGGTCTCTCCTCACCGGCCGGGCTCAGGGCGGCGAACCGGAACCTGCCCGGCAATCGTGTCGGCAACGCGGCGCTGCGCGCCTACTGGGCGGCCGGCGTCGGGGCCGGGGCGGGGACTGTGGAGGGGACCGCGGCGGGGACCGGATTGCTGAAATAGCGGAAGAAATCCGATTTCGGGCTGAGGATCGCCCGCGTGTCGCTCTTGAAGGCCGTGTCATAGGCCTGCATCGAGCGGTAGAACGCGAAGAACTCGGGGTCGGCGCCATAGGCGTCGGCGAAGGTTTTGTTGCGTTGGGCGTCGCCTTCGCCGCGAATCTGCTCGGCCTGCTGCTGCGCCTGGGCCTTGACGACGATGACGTCGCGGTCGGCCTTGGAGGTGATGCTCTGGCTTTCCTGCACGCCCTCGGCGCGGATCTTGGCGGCGCGCAACTGCCGTTCGGCCTGCATGCTGCGGAACACCGCGTCGGAATTCTCGGGGACGAGGTCGGCGCGCTTGATGCGGACGTCGACGACGTCGATGCCGAAGCGCTCGGCGCCCTTCTTCACCGTGTCGCGGATATCGCCCATCAGCGTCTCGCGCTTGTTGCGCACGATGTCGGCGACCGAGGCGTCGGACAGGGTGTTGCGCAGCGCCGAGTTCAGCATGCCGCTGAGCTGCGCATTGGCGCCCTGCACGGTCAGCACCGTGCGGTAGAAGCCCAGCGGATCGTCGATGCGATAGCGGACGAAGGCGTCGACGTCGAGGCGCAAATTCTCGGCGACCAGCACCTCCTGGCGCGGATTGTCGAGGGCGAGAATGCGCTTGTCGATGTAGACGACCGAGTCGACGAACGGGACTTTGACGTGCAGGCCCGGTTCGCTGACGAGGTCGCCGACCGGCTGGCCGAAGCGCAGCACCAGCGCCTGCTCGGTCGGATCGACGGTGAAGAACGTGGCGCTGGCGACGATGATCGCCAGGACGACGGCGATCAGGATCCCCAGGCTGCTGAACGGATTCCTCATTTCGGCGCTCCCGCCGGTTTTTCGGTCGACGGTTCGAGCGCCAGGTAGGGCACCGGCGGACTCGCGCCGGGCGCGTCGAGGATCGTCTTGCTCATGCCGCCGAGCACGCGCTCCATCGTCTCGAGATACATGCGTTCGCGCGTCACGCCGGGGGCAAGCTTGTATTGGGCGGAGATGTAATTATAGCGCTGCGTCTGGCCTTGCGCGTCGAGGATCGTCTGGCTCTTGTAGGCTTCCGCATCATTGAGGATGCGCGAGGCCGCGCCCTTCGCCTCGGGGACGACTTTGTTGGCGTAGGAGTAGGCGTCGTTGATCGCGCGCTGCTTGTCCTGCGGCGCGGCGGTGAGGTCGCGATAGGCCGAGACGACCTGCGCCGGCACGTCGACCGACTGCAACTGCACCTGCAGCACCATCACGCCAGCGTGATAATCGTTCAGCACGGATTGCATCCGCTTTTGAATGTCGGGCTCCATCGACGTGCGGTCGGTGGTGAGGACGCCGTCGATCGTCTTCAGGCCGACCACTTCGCGCGTGACGCTCTCAGCGACCGCTTTGACCGTCTCGCGCGGGTTGAGGATGTTGAAGACGAAGTCCTCGGGATGGGCGGGGTCGATCTGCCAGATGACGCGAGAGTGGACGTTGACGATGTTCTGATCGCCGGTCAGCATCTGGCTCTCGGCGAGGATGTCGCCGCCGCCGGTCTCGCTGCTGTAACCGACTTCGGTGATCTGCTGGTCGAACACCGGAACCTTGATCACCGTGCCGATCGGCCACGGCCAGTTGGTGTTGAGGCCGGCAGCGGTCTTGCCGGTGTAGCGGCCGAAGACGAGGTTGAGGCCGACTTCGTTGGGCTGGACCGTGTAGAACGATCCGAGCGCGAACCACGCCACCAGCGCAATCAGCGCGACGAGGAGGATGAGTCGCGCAGGGCTGCCGCCGCCTCCCGCGCCGCCGCCTCGGCCGCCTCCTGGCGTCAGGCCGCGCAGGCCCTCCTGCAGGCGGCGCAGCCACTCCTCGAAATCGCTTGGCGGCTGCTGCGCCCCGCCCGGCCCCTGGCCCCAAGGCCCTTGCCCCGGCGAACGCCAGGGTCCGCCGCCTTGATTGTTCCAGGACATGCGACCTCGTCTAGGCGCGGTCATTTTGCGCCGTTCGGGCGCCTATATAGGCGTTGGCGACGGCGCCGGCAACGCGGCGCCCTTTTTCGCGCCTGCGGGCGAAGGCGAAACCGATCGGCGCGTCGGCGCTGCGTCGACAGCGTTCGGGGGGCAGCGCGGCGCGTCAGCGCCTTGTTTGGCCGCCGCGATCTCCGGCGCGCCGCGTCTTGCGCCACAGGGCGGACGGGCGGCTCACACCCCGCCCGGCGGCGGCGGCGCCTCGGCCTTTGGCGGCCCGCCTTCGCGCGGCGTCAGCGGGATGATGCGCAGAGTGGCGATACGGTTCTTCTGCCGGCGCAGCACTTCGAAACGCAGGCCGTGGAAGCTGAAGGTCTGCTTCGGCTCGGGAATCGCCCGCGCCTCGTGGATCACCAGCCCGGCGACCGTCGCCGCTTCGTCGTCGGGCAGGTTCCACTCCATTGCGCGATTGAGGTCGCGGATCGTCACCGAACCGTCGACGATCAGCGAGCCGTCGGCCTGCTGGCGCACGCCCTGCGCCAGGACGTCGTGCTCGTCTTTGATGTCGCCGACGATCTCCTCGATGATGTCCTCGAGCGTCAGCAGCCCGAGCACCACCCCGTATTCGTCGACCACCAGCGCCGAATGGATCTTGCGGCCGAGGAACGCCTTCAACTGGTCGCTGAGCGTCGTCGCCTCCGGCACGAACCATGGCTCGAGCGCGATCTTGGCCGCGTCGATCCGGCTCGCGGCGCCGCCGGCGGCGGCATAGGCGCGGAACAGGTCCTTGGCGTGCAGCACGCCGATGATGTTGTCGGGCTCGCCGCGCCACAGCGGCAGGCGGGTGTAGGGCGAGGCGAGGGCCTCGCGCACGAGTTCGTCGGGCGGCAGATCGGCGTCGAGGGTGCGCATATTGGTGCGGTGGACCATGACGTCGGCGACGGTCACCTCGGAGAGTTCGAGCAGGCCGCCGAACATGTCGCGCTCGTCACGCGCGACGCCGCCTTCGCTGTGGAGGATGTCGACCGCGCCGCGCAGCTCGTCGTAGACGGAGACGCTCGATCGGATCGTCAGGTTGACGCCGAACAGGCGCAGCATGACGCGCACGAGCGCTTCGACCGCGCTGACGATCGGACCGAACACGGTGACGAAGAACGAAACCGCCGGGGCGATCAGCAGCGAGACCCGGTCTGGATAGGCGATGGCGATCGTTTTCGGCAGCACTTCGCCGAAGACGACGATCAGGGCTGTCATGATCCCGGTGGCGTAGACGACTCCGCGCTCGCCGAGCGTCGACACCAACTGGTTGGTGGCGAGCGCCGAGGCGCCGATGGTGACGAGCTGACCGCCGAGCAGCATCGCGCTGATGAGTCGGCTGCGGGTCGCGACCAGCCGCGCGACCAGCGCGGCGCGCGCGTCGCCAGCGGTCTCCAGCGCGCGCAATCGGGCGCGCGAAGCTGCGGTGAGCGCGGTCTCGGCGCCGGCGAAGAAGGCGGCGGCGATCAGCGCGAAGAAGATAAAGATGACAGCGAGCCAAGAGGGCATGACCGTCTTTTACCACAGCCGCGGCGCCAGACGTTAGACGCGGGCGGGAGCGGTCGAAACCGGGGCCGACGTGCGGTCGTCGACGAGCGCGCGGCGGACGTCGTCGGCCGATTCCTGCAACAGCTTGGCCATCGCCGCGCGGGCCGTCTCGGGGCGCTTGGCGGCGATCGCCGCCATGACGTCGCGATGCTGATGCAGGCGGTCGTCCTTGATCGCCAGGCTGCGCCAGCCCATCTTGAACGTTCCGACGAGCGCCATCTCGATCAGGCTGCCGAGCGCGCCGAGCAGGCGGTTGCCGCTCGCCTGGAGGATTTCCTTGTGGAAGCGGACGTCGGCGGCGATCAGCTCGGAGTCGCCCGACTTGTGCGCCTCCATGTCGGCGTAGGCGGCCTCGATGCGCCCGAGCGCCGCCGCGTCGCGGCTCTCGGCTGCGAGTCCGGCCGCCTGCGGCTCGAAAATGCGCCTGAGCTGGAAGACGTCGTTGACGAACGCCTCGGTGGGCGCCGCCTGCATGTGCCAGGCGAGGAAGTCGGCGTCGAGCATGTGCCAGTCGGCCTTCGGCCTGACCAGCGTGCCGACCTTCTGGCGCGAAACGATCAAGCCCTTCGCTTCGAGCGCGCGGAAAGCCTCGCGCAGCGTCGGCCGCGACACCCCGAAACGCACCAGCAGACTGGCTTCGTTCGGCAGGCGCGAACCAGGCGGATGGACGCCGGCGATGATCTCGCACCCGAGCGCCGCGGCGAGGGAATCGTTAACGTTTCGTTTCGGCGCGACCCCGCTTTCGCCCGTTTCGTCGCGCTCGCCGCTAGCCGCCCATCTCGCGGTTCGCCGTCGCTTGGGTCCCGTCGCATCGGCCACGGATCATCCCCCCGCCAGTCGCCGGCTGCCCTTCCAAACCGCTCACCCGCCCGCCAGGATCAGCGACAGGCGAAAACGCGGCAGACGCCGACGACAGATCGCTGGAATCCATGTAGAACGCGCGATTGCGCTGCGCAATAGGCCGAGGCCGATCGTCCCGCGCGGATTGGCGCGTCCGGCGCCGAGGCCGGAGCGCGCGCAAACGGAGGAAATCGGGGCGCCGAGTCGCGGCGGTTCGGTCGTCGGGCGCGGATCCTCGCCCTGTCCATTCGCAAACGCCGCCGCGGCCGCCGAGGTGAGACTTGAACGCGCTGCTCTTCACGGTCGTCGTCTTCGTCTGGGGCCTGACTTGGTACGCCATGCGGCTCGAACTCGGCGCGGTTCCGCCCGAAACTTCGATCTTCTGGCGCTTTCTCGTCGCTTCGGCGATCCTGTGGATCGGCTTGGCCGCCACCGGTCGGCTGAAGCGGGTCGCGCTCAGGGCCCATCTGTGGTTCGCGGCGCTCGGCTTCGTGCTGTTCTTCGCCAATTTCCTGTTTTTCTACAACGCCGAGCGCTTCGTCGCGAGCGGCGTCGTGTCGGTCATGTTCGCCATGGCTGCGGCGTTTAATGTCTTCAACCAGTGGCTGTTCAACCGCGTGCGGCCGAGCGCGCGCACGATCGCCGGCGCGTTGATCGGCGTCGCCGGCGTCGCCTGCCTGTTCGCCGACCAGCTCGGCGCGACCGTCGGCGGCGGCTCGGCGCTCGGCCTCGTCCTGGCCGTCGGCGGGACCTATTGCTTCTCGCTCGGCAATCTCGCCTCGCGGCCCGCCGCCGCGGCGGCGGGCGACCTGGCCAACGCGGTCGCCCGCGCGATGACCTGGGGAACGGCGATGCTCGCCGTCGTCGTCGCCGCGCGCGGCCTCAGCTTCGCGCCGTCGACCGAGCCGGTCTATCTCGGCGCGCTGCTCTATCTGGCGGCGATCGGTTCGGTGCTCGGCTTCCTCGCCTATCTCGCGCTCGTCGCCCGAATCGGCCCCGAGCGCGCCGCCTACACGACCGTGATGTCGCCGGCGATCGCGCTCGGCTTCTCCTGGCTGCTCGAAAACTACCAGTGGAGCCGCTGGGCGCTGATCGGAGCGCCTTTGATCCTGATCGGCGACGTCGTCATCTTCCTCCCCAAGTTCGGCCGCGTTATGGTCCGCGGCCGGCGTTCGTCGCTTCGGACGTCGGCCGCCCCCGGAGAGTGAAGATGAACGCGCCGCTGAGGCCCTTCGACGATATTCGCGCGCTGGTCAGGGCGATGCCGGAACCCGACGCTGCCGCGTTCGACGCGGCGTGCGCGCGCCAGGTGGAGTTGACCAAGCCCGCCGGATCGCTCGGCCGGCTCGAAGACATCGCCAAGTGGCTCGCCGGCTGGCAGGGCGGGGCGCCGCACGTCGACGCGCCGCTGGTGGCGGTGTTCGCCGGCAATCACGGCGTCGTCGCCCAGGGCGTCTCGGCCTATCCCGCCTCGGTCACCCAGGCGATGGTGGCCAATTTCGCCGCCGGCGGCGCGGCGATCAACCAGATCTGCAAGACCTTCGATATTTCGCTGCGGGTGTTCGAACTCGCGCTCGAACGGCCGACCGGCGACATCACGCGCGAGCCGGCGCTCGACGAAAAGGCCTGCGCGGCGACGATGGCGTTCGGCATGGAGGCGCTCGCCGCCCAACCCGATCTGCTCTGTCTCGGGGAAATGGGCATCGGCAACACCACCGCCGCCGCCGCAATCTATTGCGGGCTATACGGCGGCGCGGCGGAGGATTGGGTCGGCCGCGGCGCCGGCGTCGACGACGCCGGACTGCGGCGAAAGGCGGAAGCGGTGCGCGCGGCGATTGCGCTTCATCGCGAGCATCTCGGCGATCCGCTCGAGGTCTTGCGCCGCCTCGGCGGGCGCGAGATCGCGGCGATCGCCGGCGCGATTCTCGCCGCGCGCATCCAGCGCGTGCCGGTGCTGCTGGACGGTTTCGTCGTCTGCGCCGCGGCGGCCGTCCTCCAAGCGCTCGACGATCGCGCGCTCGATCATTGCCTCGCCGCGCACGTCTCGGCGGAAGGCGCCCACGCCGAAGTCCTGCGCCGGCTCGGCAAACGGCCGCTCATCGATCTCGGCATGCGGCTCGGCGAGGGCTCGGGCGCGGCGCTGGCGGTCGCGATCGTCAAGGCGGCGGTCGCCTGCCACAACGGCATGGCGACCTTCGCCGAGGCGGGCGTCGCCGGCAAAGAGGCGTGAGCCCGGCGCTCAGTCGAGCCGCCTGTCCTTGCTCAGGCGTTCGCTGGCGCGCCGCTCTCCTGCGACGAAATGCCACGCCAGAGCGACGACGATCAGCGCGCCGTCGGTGATCGCCAGCTTGGTGAAAACGTCGGTCGACCAGACCTGCAGCCAAAGCTGCGCCGGTCCGCCGGCGACGCCGAGGATGAACAGGCCGAAGGCGAGGATCGCCGCGAGGCTCATCGCGCCGGCTCCGCAACCACCGCCGCCCCGTAGCAGATGACCTCGGTGACGCCGCTGAGGATCTCGTTGGCGTCGTCGCGCATGGCGACGATCGCATTGGCGCCGTTGGCCTCGGCGTGGGCGCACATCATGCGGTAGGACTCGGTGCGAGTCTGCTCGCAGAGGTTGGTGTAGACCGAGTTGGCGCCGCCGAACAAAGTCTGCAGTCCGCCGGCGAAATTGCCGACCAGCGAGCGCGAGCGCACGACGATGCCGCGCGCCACCCCGACGTTGCGGACGATGCGCCAGCCGGGCAGCTCGAGCGCGGTCGTCACCATTTCGGCGTCCATCGGCGTCCCCCCCGGTTTGCGTCGCCCGAGGCTACATCCCGCCGAGATGGTCGGCGACGGCGAAAATGTCCTTGTCGCCGCGGCCGGAGATGTTGACCACCATCAGGTGATCGCTGGGCTTCTTCGGCGCGAGTTCCGTCACCTTGGCGAGCGCGTGGGCCGGCTCGAGCGCCGGGATGATTCCTTCGAGCTGCGAGCAGAGCTGGAACGCGACCAGCGTCTCCTTGTCGGTCGCGGAAAGATAGGTGACGCGGCCGCTTTCCTTCAGCCACGCATGCTCGGGGCCGATGCCGGGATAGTCGAGGCCGGCCGAGATCGAGTGGCCCTCATTGATCTGGCCGTCCTCGTTCATCAGTAGATAGGTGCGGTTGCCGTGCAGCACGCCGGGCCTGCCGCCGGCGAGCGATGCGGCATGACCGTCGGGCACGTCGAGGCCGTGGCCCGCCGCCTCGACCCCGTACATTTCGACGCTCTCGTCGTCGAGGAACGGATGAAAGAGGCCGATGGCGTTGGAGCCGCCGCCGATGCATGCGACCAGGCTGTCGGGCAGTCGGCCTTCCATCTCCTGCATCTGGACGCGCGTCTCGTCACCGATCACGCTTTGGAAGTCGCGCACCATCGCCGGATAGGGATGCGGGCCGGCGCAAGTGCCGATGCAATAGAAGGTGTCGGCGACGTTGGTCACCCAGTCGCGCAGCGCCTCGTTCATCGCGTCCTTGAGCGTGCGCGCGCCCGACTGCACCGGGCGCACTTCCGCGCCGAGCAGCTTCATGCGGAAGACGTTGGGCTTCTGCCGTTCGATGTCGACCGCGCCCATGTAGACGACGCATTTCAGTCCGAAGCGCGCGCAGGCGGTGGCGGTGGCGACGCCGTGCTGGCCGGCGCCGGTCTCGGCGATGATGCGCGTCTTGCCCATCCGCCGCGCCAGCAGGATCTGGCCGAGCACGTTGTTGATCTTGTGCGCGCCGGTGTGATTGAGCTCTTCGCGCTTGAAATAGATCTTCGCGCCGCCGAGATGGGCGGTCAGCCGCTCGGCGAAATAGAGCGGGCTCGGCCGACCGACATAATGCTTGAGCAGGCCGTCGAGCTCGCGATGGAATTCCGGATCGGCCTTGGCCTTGCCGTAGGCCTCCTCCAGCGCCAGCACCAGCGGCATCAGCGTCTCGGCGACGAACCGGCCGCCGAAGATGCCGAAATGGCCGCGCTCGTCAGGGCCGTTGCGGAACGAATTGGGCTTGTCAATCTTGGTCACGCAGGGCTCCTTGCCTCGTATCGCTGCGCGAAGGCGGCGCGCGCGGCGGCGGCGAAGGCCGCAATCTTCTTTTCGTCCTTGACGCCCGGCGCGCGTTCGACGCCCGACGAGACGTCGACGCCGAGCGCGCCCGAAAGCGCGATCGCCGCGCCGACGTTGTCCGCGTCGAGCCCGCCCGACAGCAGCCACGGAACCTTGGGGGCGAAGCCGCGCGCCAGGCGCCAGTCGAACGGCCGGCCGTTGCCGCCTGGCAGCACGGCGTCTTTCGGCGGTTTGGCGTCGATCAGCAGTCCATCAGCGACGCCCTCGTAGTCGCGCGCGCGGTCGAAGTCCGTCGCCTCGGAGACGCCGATCGCCTTCATCGCCGGCAGGCCGAACGCCTGCTTGATCGCCGCCACCCGCTGCGGCGTCTCGCGGCCATGCAATTGCAGCATGTCGGGGCCGACGACGCGGGCGATCGCCGCCAGCAGAGCGTCGTCGGCGTCGACGGTCAGCGCGACGATGCGGGCGCGGTCGCGCGCCTGGGCGGCGAGCTCGCGAGCATGGTCGAGGCCGACGAAGCGCGGGCTCCTGGCGAAGAACACCAGCCCGACCATGTCGGCGCCGGCGTCGAGCGCCGCCTCGAGCGTCGCCGCGGTGGCCAGACCGCAGATTTTGACCGTCGGAACCATGCGCCTGTTTCCGACAAGACGCCGGCCGAGTCAAAGATTCCGGCGCGGGCGCCGCGCGGCCGGACCTAGCCGCCGGCCGGCAGGCCAACGCGCTCGCTCACCTTGGCGGTCATCGCCTCGATCCGCTCGGCCAGCGCTCTGACCTTGTCGGTCAGTTCGGTGTTCTGGCGCAACAGCGCTTCGACGCTCTGCGTCAGCACGGTGTTCTGGCCGAGCATGTCGACCAGCAGCGCGGTTTGCTTCTCCATCTGCTGCTGGCGCTCTTCGGAGATGCGGTGCAGCTCCTCGCGGTGCTCGGCGTCGGCGATCGAATGCGCCTTGTCGCGATCGGACTGGCGCGTTGCGGCGAGCAGGATCAGCGGCGCCGCATAGGCCGCCTGCAGCGAAAAGGCGAGGTTGAGCAGGATGAAGGGATAGACGTCGAACGTCGTCCAGCCCGCCACGTTGATCCAGATCCACACGGCGACGATGAGCGTCTGGGCGATGAGAAAGGTCGGCGTGCCGAAGAAGCGGGCGAAGGCCTCCGCCTTCAGCGCGAACCAGTCGCCGCCAAAAACCGATTCGAGATGGGCGTGCGGCAGATGAAAGCGCCGCGCCCAGTCCTGTCCTGAAGGTCGTCCCTGCGAGCTCATATTCTCTCCGTCGACGGATTGCGCCACGGCGAACGCCGTAAACGGCGACGATACAGCGAATTTTGTGAAAATCGATTGTCGGCCGCGGCGGAACTCAGCGGCCGCCGGCCCGTTTCCACACCAGCATCGCCGCCGCCAGGTCCTCGATCGACGCGCCGATCGACTTGAAGAGGGTGATCTCTTCGGCGGCCGTCCGGCCGGGCGCGCCGCGGGTGAGCGCGGCGAGGTCGCCGGCGATGTCAGCGCGGGTTATCGCGCCGCTCTCGAGGCCGAGCGCGACGTCGCCGCCCTCGCTCATCGCCGCCTCCGTGTCGACGAAGATGCGCGCGCGCTTCAAGGCCGCGTCGTCGGCTTCGCGCATGCGCATCGAAAAGGCGCCCACCAGGTCGAGGTGCTGGCCGGATTTCAGCCAGGCGCCGAGCGCCAGCGGCGCCTCGGACAGCGTGGCGCAGGAGATGATGTCGGCGTCGCGCACGCCGTCTTCGAGCCGCTTGACCACATGCGCATTGAGGCCCTCGTCGCCGAGCGCGGCGGCGAGCCGGTGCGCGCCTTCCGGACGGTGGTTCCACACGGCGATCGTCCTGATCGGCCGCTGGCTCATATGGGCGCGGACGAGGAACGGCGCGAGCTGGCCGGCGCCGACGATCAAGAGCCGCCGCGCATCGGCGCGCGCGAGATAGCGCGCCGCCAAAGCCGAGGCGGCGGCGGTGCGCCAGACCGTCAGCCGCGTTCCGTCGAGGGTGGCGATCGGCGCGCCGGTGACGCCCGACTGCAGCACATAGACGCCCTGCACCGCGGGCAGTCCGCGCGCCCCGTTGCCGGGAAAGACGTTGACGATCTTGGCGCCGAGGAAGTCCTCGCTCGATCCGAAGGTCGTCCAGGCCGGCATCAGCAGCGTCGTCGCCGCCGCCTCGCCCGGCCGCTCGATCGCATGGTGATGGCGCAGGGGCGCGTGGAAGCCGCCGCGGAACGCTTCGGCGAGCGCGTCGATCAGCGAGGGAAAATCCAGCGCGGCGTCGATCTCGGCGGCGGCGAAATGGCGCATGCGCCGGTCAGCCCCGGTGTGGGTCGGCGAGCCTGGCGCGGCCCACCTCGGCCTCGGCGCGCAGCCGGTCGGCCTCGGCGCGGCTGCGGCGGGCGGCGCGGCGATGTCGGCCTTGCGCGAGCCACACCGCGACGCCGCCGGCGACGACGCCGAGCATCGCCGCGAGGATCAGCGCGACGAACAGCGGCAGGTCGATNNGAAGGCGAGCAGCGCGATCGCGACCGGAACGACGACGACGATCTTGAGAAAGCGAACCATGGAACGATCCGGCGGCGGCGGCGATCCGCATCGGCCGCGACAATGCCGCCAAAGCGGCGGCGGCGCAAACCTGCGCAGCAGAGACTCAGGCGATCGGCTCGACGTTCAGCCGCTCGCGCATCTCCTTNNACGGCACCAGCTTCTCGGTCACCGGCACCTTGTCGCCGGTGCGCGGGTTGCGGCCGGTGCGGGCCAGGCGCTGCTTGGTCGAGAAGGCGCCGAAGCCGCGCAATTCGACGCGCTCGCCCCGCGCGAGCGCGTCGGCGATCTCGCCGAGAATGGCGTCGACGATGTTCTCGATGTCGCGTTGGTAGAGATGCGGATTATGTGCGGCCATGCGCTGCACGAGTTCGGACTTGATCAACGGACGCCCCCTCCGGAACAGTTAGAGATCCCGCCGCACATCCCTAAGTCCCGCCAGACAGTTGCCAAATCGAGACCAGTCCGTCAACCGGCGGCTGGTCCGTGTAACGCAGGGCCTCGGCGAGCGACGGCAGGCCGGCGAGGTCGGCGGCGGCGGCGCCGAGGCTGGACAGCTTGAAACCGGCCCAGCCGGCGTCGGGCCGGTAATCGCGCACCGGCAGGTTCTTCGTAACGCCGCGGTCCTTCTCCAGCCAGGCGATCGCCTCGCCCTCGCCGCCCATCGCGTCGACGAGTTTCAGCGTCAGGCCCTGGCGGCCGGTGAAGACGCGGCCGTCGTCGACCTTGGCGAGTTCGTCGTCGCTGAGGCCGCGTCGGTCCTTGACCAGCGCCTTGAACCAGTCGAACGAGTCGGCGATCAGCGACGCCATCGCCGCGCGCGCTTCCTCGCTGGTCGGCTCGAAGCCGTTCGGCGCCGCCTTCAACGGCGAAGACTTGATCGACTCGAGCTTGATCCCGACCTTGTCCATCAG
Organism: Hyphomicrobiales bacterium; assembly: GCA_003164915.1. Classification (GTDB taxonomy): domain Bacteria; phylum Pseudomonadota; class Alphaproteobacteria; order Rhizobiales; family Beijerinckiaceae; genus Roseiarcus. The sequence continues at coordinate 19,386 of PLRT01000111.1, forward strand.
GCCCGACACGTTGGGATATTCGACCAGCACGCCGATCGAGCCGACGATCGAATTGCCGCGGACGAAAATGCGGTCGGTTGCGAGCGCGGCGATATAGGCGCCCGAGGCGGCCATGCCGCCCACGACCGCCGCCACCGGCTTCTTGGCCGCCAATCGGCGCAATTCGTCGTAAACCTCCTCCGAGCCCTCGGTGGTGCCGCCGGGACTGTCGATGCGCACCAGGGCTGCGGCGACGTCGGGCGAATCGCGCGCCTCGCGGATCAGCTTCAACGTCTGGTCGTTGCCGGCGATGAAGCCGGACAGCGTGAGCCGGGCGATGTGCTTTCCGCCGAAGCCCATCGACGCAGAAAAGCGCACGCCGAGCGCGACGATCGCCAGCGCCGCGACGACGAATGCGACGATGCGCCAGAATCCGACCTGGCGGCGAAGACGCCGACGATCGACGAGATAGTCGGCGGCGGATGTGGACACGCAACCTCTCCGCAGCGGCCGGCGCTTCGCTACGCGCGCCAGAGGGCGCGGGCGATCGCCTGGACGAGGCGGCAAGTTAGTCGCCGCGCCATCCCGGCGCAAGTGCTTGAAAAGCGCGCGTCATTGCGCGCGCTTTCGCCGGCTGCGGATCTGGACGCGCCTTCAGCCGCGCCGTCAAGCGGCAGAGGCTGGCTCGGCGCTCGCTTCCGGCTGCGTTTCGGCCGACGGTTCGACCGTCGGTTCGGCCGACGCTTCGGCGGCGGGCGGTTCAGCGGCGGCTTCGGCCGGCGCGGCTTCGGGCGCGGCCTCCGACGGCGCGACCTCTGGCGCGGCTTCCGGCGCGGCTTCCGCCGCCGGCGCTCCCGAGAACGGCGCGATCACGCCTTCGAAAAAGGCGACGAACTTCTCGCGCATCTCGCCGATCTGGTGATGACGGCCGGCGTCGTAAGCTTCGCGCAAAGAGGCGGCGACTGCGCTCTGTGCGTTGGCGATGATGTCCTCGATGTTTGGCATTGCGGCTCCCCTTGTTGAATCGTCGTTGACGTTCGCGCCGCGAATCCGACATCGACGCGCCGCCGCGAGCGACGACGCGCGAAGAGTGAATTCGACGCCCGAGGACGTGGCCTTCCCGCGTTGGGCGAAGAGCGATTGCGGCGAAACCTGCCGCCGCGCGCATTCAAGGCAATATCGAATCGCCGCGACGACACGCAGACGATAACATTGTCGTCTCTCTCGTGAAGCTGATGCAGTGACAAAACGCGTGTGATCGTAACGCCGTGACGCGCCGACGCTGACGAATACGTAAGGAGATGCGGCGTTGCGTCGCGTCGCGAAGCTTAGGCGAGACGACGCGCGGCGTATTGGCCGGTCTTGCGGAAGCGATAGAGATAGGACGGCGCGATCGCCTCGAGCCCCTGCGGACTGATTCCGAGACCCCGCAGGGTGCGCCCTTCGGCGATCGCCGCCTGCGAGACGACGTTGTCGTAGCGCAGCAGCTCGACCTCGTCGCGCGTCGTCGTCAGCGCCTTGGGCGGGAACTTGCCAAACGACAGCGTCGAGGCGACTTCGGTCGACCACGCGATCAGTTTCGCCAGCGCGAACGGCAGCGGGACGAGCGCGCGGCGGCGCTCGGCGATGCGCAGGCACAACACGGCGATCTCCCGCAGCGTCAGCACTTCCGGGCCGCCGAGTTCGTACGCGCGTCCCGCCGCGCTGGCGTCGTCGATCGCGGCGAGCGCCGCCAGCGCGACGTCGCCGGCGAACACCGGCTGCAGCCGGGTCGCGCCGCCGCCGAACAGCGGCAGCGCCGGCAGGGCGCGCGCCAATGCGCCGAAGCGGTTGAGGAAATCGTCTTCCGGCCCGAACACGACCGAGGGGCGCAGGACGATCGTCGCCGGCAGCGCGTCACGCGCGGCGGCCTCGCCATGCCCCTTGCTGGCGATGTAGGGATTGGGCGAGCTCGGGTTGGCGCCGATGCCGGAGACATGGACGAGCGTGGCGATCCCCGCCGCTGCGGTCGCGCGGGCGATCGCGGCCGAGCCTGCCGCATGCACCGCCTCGTAGGTCTGGCGGCCGCGCTGGCGCTTGACGCCGGCGGCGTTGACGACGGCGACCGCGCCTTCGACCGCCGCGGCGACAGAATCCGGGTAACGCAGATTGGCCTGCACCAGCTCGATCTGGCCGACGGCGCCGAGCGGGCGGAGGAAGCCGGCGAGGTCGGGCCGTCTGACCGCCGCCCGTATGCGCCAGCCGTCGCGCGCCAGCGCCCGCACGATATGCCGGCCGACGAAGCCGGAGCCGCCGAACACGGTCGCCAGACGATCGGCGTCAAGGGGAAGGTCAGCCATTCTCGCGTCGCTCCTGCCGGTAGTCGCCCCTGCATAAGCGATGGCGCCGCGGCTGTACAGACGGGGCGGAACCGCCGGTCGAGGCGCGATTCGACCCTCCCGGCCGCCCCGCCTCGCCGCCGCGACGGACGCAGCTCACGGCGGTTTTTTGGAGTGCGACCCGCGCCTGGGCGCGACGGCGTCAGGCTATTCCTTGCGCGCTTCCTCGATGGCCTGTTTGTGCGCGGCGATAACCTGGTCGGCGACGCGGCCGCTCAGTTCGGCGAGGTGGTCGAACTTGGTCTCGAAGGCGCCGACACCGGCGGTCGCCGAACGCAGCTCGACGATCAGGTCGCCGATTTCCGCCTCGGGAATGGTCGCCCGCAAGGCCTCCCAGCCGGGCCACCCCTCGCGCGACTCGAAGCCGAGAATCTGGCCGCGACGCGCGCTGACCAGCGCGCTGGCGCGGGCCAAAGCGTCGGACGGCACGTAGATCGTCACCGCCAGGACCGGCTCGAGCAGCACCGGGCGCGCCTTCGGCAGCGCCTCGGCAAGCGCGATCTTGGTTGCGGCGCGGAACGCCATGTCCGACGAATCGACGGTGTGATAGGAGCCGTCGATCAGCGTCACGCCGACGTCGACCACCGGAAAGCCGAGCGGGCCGCGGGTCAACGCGTCGCGCGCGCCAATCTCGACCGAAGAGAAATATTGCCTCGGCACCGTGCCGCCGTGCACGCGTTCGCCAAAGGCGAAGCCCTCGCCGCGCTCGCGTGGCGTCACCTCGACCAGAACGTCGCCGAACTGGCCGTGGCCGCCCGACTGCTTCTTGTGCCGGCCGCGCACCGTGACCGGATCGCGGATGGTCTCGCGATAGCCGACCGACGGCTTCTTCGTCTCGACGACGACGTCGAAACGGCCGGCGAGCCGCTCGACCGTTACGCGCAGGTGCATCTCGCCCTGACCGAACAGCTTGAGCTCGCCGGATTCCTGGTCCTGGACGAAGGCGAGCGACGGGTCCTCCTCGGTGAGCTTGGCGAGCGCGGCGGCGAGCCGCACCTCGTCCTTGCGGTCCCTGGCGACGATCGCCAGCGCCTGGGTGTGGGGCGGCGGCGGCGCGATGGCCGCGGCTTCCGGCGGCTTCTTGCTGTCCGAGAAGCGGTCGCCGGTGAGGAAGCTTTCGAGCCGCGCGAAAGCGACGGTGTCGCCCTCCTCGGCCTTGGGCAGCTTGGCGGTCACCGCGCCGGTGAGGCGCGCGACGCCGGCGATGCGCTCTTCCTTGCCGCGCGAACTGGCGACCGCAGCTCCGTCAGGAAACGAACCGCGCAGCACGCGCGCCAGCGACAGCTTGCCGCCATGCGCGGTGTGGACGGTGCGCAGCACTTGAGCGAGCGCCGGGCCGCTGTCGTCGATGCCGAGCCGTGCGCGGGCTTGACCGACGGCCGGCGCCTCGTGGCGCAGCGCCTTGAGCAGCCGCGTCACGCCATGGCCGGCGGTCGCCGAGCCGATCAGCAGCGGCACGACATGGCCGTCGCGCAATTCCTTGGCGAGGTCGTCGAACACGCGGTCGCGCGGCGGCTCGATGTCGCTGATGAGCTGCTCCATCAGCGCGTCGTCGTAGTCGGCGAGCTTCTCGAGCATGTTGTAGCGCGCCTGCTTTTCGTCGCCGGCGATTCCGGAGGGCATCTCGACCACCTCGGAGGGACCGGATTCGCGGTAGACGAACGCACGCTCGAGCGCGAGGTCGATGAAGCCGGTGGCGACGCCGTTGGCGAAGGTCGGCAGCTGGCGCAACAGCAGCGGCGCGCGCGAAGCGGGCTGCAGCATTTCGAGCGCCTCGCGCACGCTGGCGCCGGCGAGATCGACCTTGTTGAGGAACACGATGCGCGGCAGCTTGAGCTCTTCGAGCTCGCGCAGGATCACTTGCAGCGCCGGCGTCTTGCGGGCGTCGGCCTCGCACACCACCACTGCCGCGTCGCAGATCGGCAGCGCGTAGCGCATGTCGTTGATGAATTCGACCGAGCCGGGGCAGTCGACGAAGGTGAAGCGGTCGCCCATGTAGTCGACGCTGGCGACGTTCGGCTCGACGCTCATCGCGTGGGCGCGCGCCTCCGGGCTCGAGTCGCCGACGCTGGTGCCGTCGCGCACCGAACCTTGGCGCGCCGCGCCGCCCGCCCGGACCAGCAGGCCCTCGAGCAGGCTGGTCTTGCCGCTTTGAAAGGGGCCGATGATCGCGATCAACCGCGGTCCGGCAATCCTATGCTCGCCATTCTGACCGCTTCCGCCCATCCGACCCTCCTCCACGACCTGCTTTTTACGGTTTCATGTCCGTCTTATGTCGGTCTTCAACTCTCTGCGCGCGACGCTAGCCGGCCATTGACATGAGTCAAGCCGGGATTGGCCAAGCCGCGTCTGTTGGGCTAAGGAGCGGCCGTGCGCGGGAGGCGCTTCGCCCAGGCGCCGGAAGAGGGCCATGAACGACGCCGCCCCCATACCCGATGCCGAAGGGCTGGTCGCCGCCCTGGGCGGCCGGTCGATCGTGCTCATCGGCATGATGGGGGCGGGCAAAACGTCGGTCGGCAAACGCCTCGCCCAAAAGCTCGGCCTGCCTTTCGTCGACGCCGACGACGAAATCGAAGCCGGCGCCCAGATGACGATCCCCGAGATCTTCGAGCGGTTCGGCGAGCCGTATTTTCGCGACGGCGAGCGCCGGGTGATCGCTCGCCTGCTCGAAGACGGGCCCAAGGTGTTGTCGACCGGCGGCGGCGCCTTTCTCAACGAGGAGACGCGCCGGCGCGTCGCCGAGCGCGGCGTGTCGGTGTGGCTGAAGCCGGAGTTCGAGACGCTGCTGCGCCGGGTGCGCAAACGCTCCAATCGTCCGCTGTTGCGCACCGACGACCCCGAAGCGACGTTGCGCAAGCTGCTCGCGGAACGCAGCCCGACCTACGCGCTCGCCCACCTGACGATCGAAACCCACGATGGCCCGCATGACGCGGTGGTCGAGACGCTGATCGGCGCGCTGCGCCGCCGGCTCGCCCATCCGGTTGCGTCGACGACGCGCGAGGTCGCGGTCGACCTCGGCCGCCGCGCCTATCGCATCCTCATCGGACCCGGCCTGATCGACTCCGCCGGCGCCCATGTCGCGGCGCTCGCGCCCGGCGCGCGCTGCGCGATCGTCACAGACGAAACCGTCGCCCGCCTCCATCTCGATCCGCTGCGCAAGAGCCTCGAGGCGTCCGGGCTGCAGACGACCGTCGTCGTCTGTCCGCCGGGCGAGGCGACCAAATCCTACGCCGAATTCGCGCGGGTCAGCGACGCGCTGATCGAGGCGCGGGTCGAGCGGCGCGATGTGGTCGTCGCGCTCGGGGGCGGCGTGATCGGCGACCTCGCCGGCTTCTGCGCCGCGAGCTTGAGGCGCGGCGTGCGCTTCGTCCAGATTCCGACGACCCTGCTCGCCCAGGTCGATTCCAGCGTCGGCGGCAAGACGGCGATCAATTCGCCGCTCGGCAAGAACCTCGTCGGCGCCTTCCATCAGCCGTCGTTGGTGCTCGCCGACACCGGCGCCCTCGACACGCTGAGCGCGCGCGAGTTCCGCGCCGGCTACGCCGAGGTGGCCAAATACGGCCTGATCGGCGACCGCGACTTTTTCGCCTGGCTCGAACGCGACTGGCGCGCGGTGTTCGCCGGCGGGGCGGCGCGGCTGGAAGCGATTGCGACGAGCTGCGCCGCCAAGGCGCGCGTCGTCGCCGCCGACGAGACCGAGCAGGGCGAGCGCGCGCTGCTCAACCTCGGCCACACCTTCGGCCATGCGCTCGAGCGCCTCGCCCATTACAATGGCGAAATGCTGGTGCATGGCGAGGGCGTCGCGATCGGCATGGCCTGCGCGTTCCGCTTTTCGCGCGACCTCGGCTTGTGCGCGGCCGACGACGTTCGCCGGGTCGAGGCCCACCTCGCCGCGGTCGGCTTGCCGACCCGCGTTTCGGCGATCCGCGGCCTCAACGCCGACGCGCCCGCCATCCTCGACGCGATGCGCCAGGACAAGAAAGTCGAGCGCGGTCGCCTGACCTTCATCCTCGCGCGCGCAATCGGCGCGAGCTTCGTCTCGAAGGATGTGAGCGAAGTGCAGGCGCTGGACTTCCTCGAGCGTGAGCTCAAGGCGGGGTAGGGGCGCGGTCGCGCCCGTGATCGACGGCGCGACCCCGCGCTGTGGGAGTCCGTCAGGGCGGCGAATTTGCTGAAGCGCGGTCCAGGCGTTCCTGGAAGCGTATCGCGGAAGGATTCAGCGAACGAATCCAGCCTCCGCTACATGACCAGGACGCCGGCGTAAACGAGGTCGGCTCCCAGGCCGAACGCCATCGCGCCCAGCGCCACGATCCCGTAAAGGGTGAGACGGATCACCATCGTCGTCGCCTCCTTCAGCTTCGCGATGACTTTACGGTCTGCGCTCCGCCGTCCTGCCGCACGGCCGTCGCCGATTGGCGACCAATGAGGGAAATGACGGGAGGAGAAGGCGCCGCCTTTACCCGGCCGAGGTCGTCAGCGCCAGCGCGTGCAGTTCGCCGCCCATCCGGCCCTTGAGCGCGTCGTAGACCATCTGGTGCTGCTGCACCCGGCTCTTGCCCTTGAAGGCGGAACTCACAACCGTCGCCGCGTAATGATCGCCGTCGCCGGCAAGATCGCGCACTTCGACCTTGGCGTCGGGCAGCGCGGCGCGGATCATCGCCTCGATCTCGGCGATCGCCATCGCCATCACGCGATCTCCGGCTCAGTCGCGACCGCCGCCGCGTCGATGCGGGCGACGATCTCCTTGGCCGGTTCGGCGCACGGCACCGTCACGCCGCCGACGAGATAGATGTTGCACTTGGTCTGCTCGGCGGTGGCGACGGCCATGACCTGATCCGCGCGCACGTAGTTGAAGCCGGCCAGCGTCTTGACCGCCACGAAGCTCGTCATGTTCGTTCTCCTCCTGGTCCGTCCATATAATGGGGCAGCCAGGATTCGTGGGCCTGGACGAGCGCGCCGACCGCGATCGGCGCTTCGCCGGGCAGGGCGAGCGCCTCGCCGCCGGTCGTCCCGATCTGCGCCGCCGCGACGCCGGCGTCGGCCGCTGCGGCGAGGATCGCCGCCGCGGCCCCGGCTGCCGCCGTCACGACGTAGCGGCCCTGATCCTCGCCGAAGAAGAAGGCGTGGGCGGGGCCAACCACCGCTTGCCGGTCGATTGTCGCGCCGCGCCCGCCGGCGATCGCCATTTCGGCGAGCGCGACGGCGAGCCCGCCGTCGGAGAGGTCGTGCACCGCGCTCGCCTTGCCATCGGCGATCAGCGACGCGATGAATTCGCCGTTCAGCCGCTCGGCGGCGAGATCGACCGGCGGCGGGGCGCCGTCCTCGCGACCGCAGACCGTCGCCAGATAGGCCGAGCGGCCGAGCCACGACGGCGCGCCGCCAATCAGCAGTACGGCCTCGCCAGCGCGTTTGAAGGCGAGCGAGGCGGCCTTGGCGACGTCGGCGACGAGGCCGACGCCGCCGATTGTCGGCGTCGGCAGGATGCCGACGCCCGAGGTCTCGTTGTAGAGCGAGACGTTGCCCGAGACGATCGGGAAGTCGAGCGCGCGCGCCGCTTCGCCGATCCCTTCGAGGCAACCGACCAGCTGGCCCATCGCTTCCGGCTTCTCGGGATTACCGAAATTGAGGTTGTCGGTCAGCGCCAGCGGCCGCGCGCCGACCGCGACGAGGTTGCGCCAGGCCTCGGCGACCGCCTGTCGGCCGCCTTCGACCGGATCCGCCTCGCAATAGCGTTCAGTCGCGTCGGTCGTCAGCGCGAGGCCCTTCGGGCCGTCGCCGAGCCGGATCACGGCCGCGTCGCCGCCGGGCCCCTCGATCGTATTGCCGAGGATCAGCGTGTCGTATTGCTCGGTCACCCAACGCTTCGAGCAGAGGTCGGGCGAGCCGATCAATTTGAGCAGCGCTTGCGCGTTGGCGATCGGCGCTTTGACGCTCGCCGGGTCAAGGACCGCCGGCTTCGGCGTCGGCGTCCACGGTCGGTCGTAGAGCGGCGCCTGGTCGCCGAGTTCGCGGATCGGCAGATCGGCCTTGACGGCGCCGCCATGCTTGACGACGAACCGCCGGCTGTCGGTCGTCCGGCCGATGACGGCGAAATCGAGCCCCCATTTGCGGAAGATCGCCTCGGCCTCGCGTTCCTTCTCGGGCTTGAGAACCATCAGCATGCGCTCCTGGCTCTCGGAGAGCATCATCTCGTAGGCGGTCATGCCCTCTTCGCGGCAGGGCAAGGCGTCGAGGTCGAGTTCGACGCCGAGGTCGCCCTTGGCGCCCATCTCGACCGCCGACGAGGTCAGCCCGGCCGCGCCCATGTCCTGGATCGCCACCACTGCGCCCGACGCCATCAATTCGAGGCAGGCTTCGAGCAGCAGCTTCTCGGCGAACGGGTCGCCCACCTGCACCGTCGGCCGCTTCGCCTCCGCGTCGGCCTCGAACGCGGCCGAGGCCATCGACGCGCCGTGGATGCCGTCGCGACCGGTCTTGGAGCCGAGGTAGACGATCGGATTTCCGACCCCGGTCGCCTTGGCGGTGAAGATCGCGTCGGCGCGCGCCAGGCCGACCGCCATCGCGTTGACCAGGATGTTGCCGTCGTAGCGCCTATGGAAGCCGACCGAGCCGCCGACCGTCGGCACGCCGAACGAATTGCCGTAGCCGCCGATGCCCGCCACCACGCCGGCGACGAGATGGCGGGTCTTGGGATGGTCGGGCGCGCCGAAGCGCAGGAAGTCGAGGCTCGCCACCGGCCGCGCGCCCATGGTGAAGACGTCGCGCAGGATGCCGCCGACCCCGGTCGCCGCGCCCTGGTAGGGCTCGATGAACGAGGGGTGGTTGTGGCTCTCCATCTTGAAGACGACCGCGTCGCCGTCGCCGATGTCGATGACGCCGGCGTTCTCGCCCGGCCCCTGGATCACCCACGGCGCCTTGGTCGGCAGCTTCCTCAAATGCAGGCGGGAGGACTTGTAGGAACAATGCTCGTTCC
>PLRT01000171.1 GCA_003164915.1 Hyphomicrobiales bacterium
GCGCAGACGCCGGCGGCGGGCATGGCCGGCGTGCGCCACGTCCTCGCCTTCGATCAGCAGCGCGCCGGCGGTCGGCGGCTCGATCAGCGTCAACAACCGCGCCAGGGTCGACTTGCCCGAGCCGGATTCGCCGACCACCGCCAGCGTGCGCCCCGCCTCGAGCGAAAACGACACACCGTCGAGCGCATGGACGACCGCGGGCGGACGGAAGGCGCCGCGCGAGACGACGTACTCGCGCGTCAGGCCGCGCGCTTCGATGACCGCGCTCATGCTGCAGCCCCCTCGCCCGCCGGCGCCGGCTCGCCGCCGCTGAGTGGCGTATAGCACAGCGCGCGGCCGAGCGCCGCCGGAGCGCGGTCGGGCGCGGCGCGGCGGCAGGCGTCGAAGACATGGGCGCAGCGCGGCGCGAACAGGCAGCCGCGCGGCCGGTCAAATTGCCCGGGCACCACGCCGGGTATCGCCGGCAGACGGCGCGCCGTCGCGCGCTCGGGCAAAGCGGCGAGCAGCGCGGCGGTGTAGGGATGGTGAGGATCGGCGAACAGCGCGGCGGTCGTATTCTCCTCGACCTGCTGGCCGGCGTATTGGACGATGACGCGGTCGGCGGTTTCGGCGACGACCCCCATGTCGTGGGTGATCAGCACCAGCGCCATGCCGTTGCGCTGCTTGAGCGACAGCAGCAGATCGAGGATCTGCGCCTGGATCGTCACGTCCAGCGCCGTCGTCGGCTCGTCGGCGATGAGAAGCTTCGGCCGGCAGGCGAGCGCCATCGCGATCATCACCCGCTGGCTCATGCCGCCCGAGAGTTGGTGAGGAAAAGAGTGGAGGCGGCGGGCCGGATCGGGAATGCCGACCTCAGCGAGCAGCTCGATGACTCGCTTGGCGCGGGCGCGGCGATCGAGGTCGAGGTGGGTCTTCAGCGCCTCGTCGATCTGGAACCCGACGGTGAAACAGGGGTTGAGCGACGACATCGGCTCCTGGAAGATCATCGCCAGGTCCTTGCCGGCGATGCGGCGGCGCTGGGCCGGCGTCATCGTCATCAGGTCGGCGCCGTCGAACGACATGCGGTCGGCGGACACCCTGGCGGTGAACGGCAGCAGCCCCATCACCGCCAGCATCGCCACCGACTTGCCCGAGCCGGATTCGCCGACGATCGCCAGCACCCCGTCGCGGTCGACGGTGATGTCGAGGCCGTCAACGGCGACGAAGTCGCCGTGGCGGGTGGCGAAAGCGACGGTGAGGTTGCGGACTTCGAGCAGCGCCATAGCTCAGGTCCGCCGCATTCTGGGGTCGAACGCGTCGCGCATCCCGTCGCCGGTCAAGTTGATCGCGACGACCGCGATCAGGATCGCCAGACCGGGCAGCGCGACGATCCAGGGGTCCGAGCGGATGAACTCGCGCGAATCGGCCAGCATCGTGCCCCATTCCGGAGTCGGCGCCTGGGCGCCGAGCCCGAGGAAGCCGAGCCCCGCCGCTTCGAGAATGGCGTCGGAAACGCCGAGCGCCGCCTGGACGATCAGCGGCGCGAGACAGTTGGGCAGCACGGTCGAGACCATCAACCTGAGCGGCCCGACGCCGGCGACGCGCGCGGCGGTGACGTAGTCCTTGGTCAGTTCGCCGAGCGCGGAAGCGCGCACCAGCCGGACGTAGCGCGGCAGGTAAACGATCGTCACCGCGACGATGGTGTTGGCGAGGCTCGGGCCGAGCACGGCGACAACCAGGATCGCCATCACCAGGCTCGGCACCGCCATGATCAGGTCCATGACGCGGGTGATCACGACGTCGACCAGCGACCCGACCGAAGCGGCCAGAAGGCCGAGGACGACGCCGATCACGAACGACACGCTCATCACCGACAGGCCGATGAACAGCGACACCCGCGCTCCGTAAATCAGTCGCGACAAGGTGTCGTGGCCGTCGCCGTCGGTGCCGAGGACAAAACGCCACGTGCCGCCCGCGTCCCAGATCGGCGGCGCGCGCACCGCGTCGCGAAACTGCTCGATCGGCGAGTGCGGCGCGATGAAGTTGGCGAAGATGGCGATCAGCGCGATCGTGGAGATCACGGAAAGGCCGAACACCGCGCCGTGGTTCTCTCGGAAGGCGGCCCAGAACGCGGAAAGCGGCGTCGGTTGGCCGAGAACCTCGGCCGCTTCTTCGCTCGTCACGGCGGGGAGGGCGACGTCAGCGGCCATGGCGGATCCTCGGATTGATCGCGCCATAGACGAGGTCGACGACGAGGTTGACGCCGATCACGACCGTCGAAACCAGCATCACCCCGCCCTGCAACGCCGGATAGTCGCGTCGGCTGATCGATTCGATCAGCCAGTGGCCGACCCCCGGCCAGGAAAAGATCGTCTCGGTCAGCACCGCGCCGGCGAGCAGGCTCGACACCATCAGGCCGATGACGGTGACCACCGGCAGCAGCGCGTTGCGCAGCGCATGGACGCCGATCACCCGGAACGGCGACAGGCCCTTGGCGCGCGCCGTGCGGACGTAGTCTTCCGACAGCACTTCCAGCATCGATGAGCGCGTCATGCGGGCGATCACGCCGAGCGGCACGGTGCCGAGCACGATCGCCGGTAGGATCAAGTGGCGGACGGCGTCGAGAAACGCGCCGCTCTGGCCCGAGAGGAGCGTGTCGATCAACATGAAGCCGGTCGGCTGGTCGAAGTAATAGGCGATGAGGTCGATGCGGCCCGAGACCGGCAGCCACTCGAGCTTGACCGAGACGAACATGATCAGCAGCAGGCCCCACCAGAAGATCGGCATCGAATAGCCGAACAGCGAGACCGTCATCAGCGCCTGATCGTAGACGCTGCCGCGCTTGACCGCCGCCACTGCGCCCGCCGGCACGCCGATCGCCACCGCAAACAGCATCGCACAGACAGACAATTCGATCGTCGCCGGAAACAGGGTGAGGAACTCGGTCAGCACCTTCTGATTGGTCGACAGCGACACGCCGAAATCGCCGTGCAGCAGTCGCCAGCAGTAGTCGAGAAACTGGCGCCAGACCGGGAGATCGAGGCCAAGCTGATGGCGGAAATAGGCGAGTCGTTCCGGCGAAATGCCGTGCTCGCCGACGCGCACTTCGACCGGATCCCCCGGCACCAGGCGAATGGCGACGAAGGTGACGAACATCAGCGCGACGAACGTCGGAACGGTCAGCGCGAGGCGGCGGAGGAAATAAACGATCATTGGCGCGTTCGTGAGGTTCGGGGCCCGACCGCGGAAACGGACGGGCCCCTCGCCTGCTTACTTGACGTCGACGCCTTGGAACGCATGCGTGCCGAGTGGGCTTTGCTTGTAGCCCTCGACATTCGCGCGCATCGCTTCATAGACGATCGAGTGGGCGATGAGCAGTTCCGGCTGTTCGTCGTGCTCGATCTCCTGCATCCGAGCATAAAGCTTGGCGCGCTCGGCCTGGTCGGGAATGGCCCGCGCCTTGGCGAGCAGGTCGTTGAACTCCGCGTTGCACCACTTCGGGATGTTATTGCCGGCCGGCTTGCCGTCCGGGCAGCCGAGCAGGAAGAAGAAGTTGTCCGGGTCGCCGTTGTCGCCCGTCCAGCCCATCTGGCCGGTGTCGTCCTCGGCGTTCTGCAGGCGCTTGCGGTACTCGCCCCACTCGAAGGTGACGAGCTTGGCGTTGACGCCGATCTTGGCGAGGTCGGCCTGCATCATCTCGCCGATGCGCTTGCCGTTCGGGTTGTAGGGGCGCTGCACCGGCTGATACCAGAGGTCGATGTCGAGCGGCGTCTTGACGCCGGCCGCGGCGAGCATCGCCTTGGCCTTCTCGGGATCGTAGGAAAGGTCGACGATCTTGTCGTCATAGGACCACATCGTCGGCGGGATCAGCGTCTTGGCTTTCTCGCCGGCGCCCAGGTAGACGTCCTTGATGATCGCATCGCGATCGATCGCCATCGACAGCGCCATGCGCACGTCCTTGTTATCGAACGGCGGCTTGGTCATGTTGAACGCCCAGTAGGCGATGTTGAGGCCGGGCTCGTGGACGACTTTCAGCGACGAGTCCTTCTCCATCTCGGCGACGTCGGCCGGCCGCGGATAGCCGTTGACGTGGCACTCGCCCGCCTTGAGCTTGGCGTAGCGCGCCGTGTCGTCGGGGGTGATGGCGAAGACGAGATCGTCGACCAGCGCCTTCTCGCCAAAATTATGGTCGGGATTCTTCTTGAAGCGGATCACCGAGTCCTTCTGATAGGCGACGAAATAGAACGGGCCGGTGCCGACCGGAACCTGGTCGAACTGCTCGGGCGTCCCCTTCTTCAGCAGGAAGTCGGCGTATTCAGCTGAGCCGATCGCCATGAAGTCCATCGCGAAGTTGGCGAGGATGGGAGTGTTCGCCTCCTTCAGCTTGACGACGACCGTGTAGTCGTCGGTCTTGGTCACCGACTCGAGCGAGTCCGGCATATCCATATCGCTGAAGTAGTCGTACTTGCCGCCCGACACGTTGTGGTAGGGGTTGTCCTCCTTCCACTGCCGGTCGATCGAGAACAGCACGTCGTCGGCGTTGAAGTCGCGGGTCGGCGTGAAATCCTTGACCCCGTGGAACTTGACCCCCTTGCGCAGGTGGAAGGTGATCGTCTTGCCGCCGTCGGCGACGTTCCAGCTCTCCGCCAGCCCGGGCACGACCTCGGTGGTGCCGCGCTTGAACTCGGTGAGGCGGTCGTAGACCGGTCGCGCCGCGTCGAAGGTGGTGCCGGTGGTGTTGATCGCCGGCGTGAAGTTCTCCGGGCTGCCTTCCGAGCAATAGACGAGTGTCTTGGCTGAGGCGGCGGGCATGCCTGCCAGCAGGGCCGCCAGCCCGAGGCTGGCGAAGACGACAGATTTCATGAATGCTCCCCTTAGAACGCGTCCGGGCCCGCGCGCTGAGGCGCCTCCCGAGGCGGCTGGGCGCCATCTAGGCCCGTTTTCGGCCTTGGCGCAATGGGCTGGCCCAAGCGGCGACGGCTCCGGCGCGGGCGTCTAGAGCCGGTCGATCCGACCGCGCGCCTCGAGTTCGGCAATGACGCGATCGGCAAGCGTTTCGGCCGCGGCGGCCGCCGTGTCGAGGGTCAATTCGGCCGCCTCGGGCGGCTCATAGGGTTGGTCGACGCCGGTGAAATTCTTGATTTCGCCCGCCAGAGCCCGCTTGTAGAGCCCCTTCGGGTCGCGGGCGATCGCCGTCTGCAGCGGCGTGTCGACGTAGACCTCAATGAACTCGCCCGGCGCGGCGATCTCGCGGGCGAGCTTCCGCTCGGCGCGGAACGGCGAGATGAACGAGGTCAGCACGATCAGCCCGACGTCGGTCATCAGGCGCGCCACCTCGGCGATGCGACGGATGTTCTCGACCCGGTCGGCGGCGGTGAAGCCGAGGTCCTTGTTGAGGCCGTGTCGGACGTTGTCGCCGTCGAGCAGCGCGGTGTGGACGCCGCGCGCCATCAGCTTGGTCTCGACCAGATTGGCGATCGTCGACTTGCCGGCGCCGGAAAGGCCGGTGAACCAAAGAACCGCCGGCCGCTGGTGCTTCAGCGCCGCATGCGCCTCGCGCGAAACGGCCAGGCCCTGGCGGTGGATGTTGGTGGCGCGGCGCAAGCCGTGAGCGATCATGCCCGCCGCCGCGGTTTCGTTGCTGGCGCGGTCGATCAGGATGAAGGCGCCGGTCTCGCGGCTCTCCGCGTAAGGGTCGTAGGCGACCGGCGCGGTGGTGGCGAGATTGGCGAAGCCGACTTCGTTGAGCGCCAGCGTCTTGGCGGCGAGCCGGTCGAAATTGTCGACGTCGATGCGGTGCTTGAGTTCGGTCACCGAGGCCGGCGCGGTGCGCGCGCCGATCTTCATCAGATAGGAGCGGCCCGGCAGCAGCGGCTCCTGGCTCATCCAGATGAGATGGGCGGTGAACTGATCGGCGACCTCGGGCCGCGCGTCGGGCGGCGCCAGCACGTCGCCGCGCGCGACGTCGACCTCATCGGCGAGCGTCAGCGTCACCGCGTCGCCGGCCTCGGCCTCTTCGACCGGCTGGTCGGCGCGCAGGATGCCGGTCACCGCGCTCATCCGCCCGGAGCCGGCGACGACGATCGGATCGCCGAGCTTGACCCGCCCGCCGGCGATCGTGCCGGCAAAGCCGCGAAAGTCGAGATGCGGCCGGTTGACCCATTGCACCGGCAGGCGGAACGGCCCGTTGCGGCGCTGGTCCTCGACCTCGACGCGCTCGAGATGATCGACCAGGTAGGGTCCTTCGTACCAGGGCGTGTTGGGGCTGAGCGAGGAAATGTTGTCGCCGAAGCGGGCCGAGATCGGGATGGCGACCATCGAGCGGAAATCGAGTTCCACGGCGAAAGCCGTGAACGCCTCGACGATGCGGCGAAATGTCGCCTGATCGTAGTCGACGAGGTCGATCTTGTTCACCGCCAGCACGACGTGGCGCACGCCGAGCAGCGAGGCGATGATCGCGTGGCGGTGGGTCTGGGTGAGCAGGCCCTTGCGCGCGTCGACCAGCAGGATGGCGAGATCGGCGTTGGAGGCGCCGGTCGCCATGTTGCGCGTGTACTGTTCGTGGCCCGGCGCGTCGGCGACGATGAACGATCGCCTCGGCGTGGCGAAATAGCGATAGGCGACGTCGATGGTGATGCNNGTGATGCCCTGTTCGCGCTCGGCCTCGAGGCCGTCGACCAGCAGCGCGAAGTCGATGTCGGCCCCGACCGTGCCGTGCTTCTTCGAGTCGCGTTCGAGCGCCGAGAGCTGGTCGTCGAAGATCAGCTTCTGCTCGTAGAGCAGCCGGCCGATCAGGGTCGACTTGCCGTCGTCGACCGAGCCGCAGGTGAGCAGGCGCAGTGTCGGCAGCGCAGTTTGGCGAACGGGCGCGTCCATCAGAAGTACCCCTCGCGCTTCTTCTTCTCCATCGACGCGGATTCGTCACTGTCGATCAGCCGCCCCTGACGCTCCGAAGTGGTTGCGGCTCGCATCTCGGCGATGATCGCGTCGAGCGTGTCGGCGTCCGACTCGATCGCCCCGGTCAGCGGATAGCAGCCCAGCGTGCGGAAGCGCACACGCTTCATCTGCGGCGTTTCGCCGGGTTCGAGCGGCAGGCGGTCGTCGTCGACCATGATCAGCGTCCCACCGCGCTCGACCACCGGCCGCTCTTTGGCGAAATAGAGCGGCACGACCGGGATACCCTCGGCGCGGACGTATTCCCACACGTCGAGCTCGGTCCAGTTCGACAGCGGAAAGACGCGCATCGACTCGCCGTCGCGGATGCGCGTGTTGTAGAGCCGCCAGAGTTCGGGGCGCTGGTTGCGCGGGTCCCAGGCGTGTGCGGCGGAGCGGTGCGAGAACACGCGCTCCTTGGCGCGGCTCTTCTCCTCGTCGCGCCGCGCGCCGCCGAACGCCGCGTCGAAACGGCCGGCGTCGAGCGCCTGGCGCAGCGCCTCGGTCTTCATCACCTGGGTATGGACCTGGCTGCCCGAGGCGACCGGCGAAATGCCGCGCGCGAGCCCCTCCTTGTTGATATGGACGCGCAGATCGAGGCCAAGCCGCCGCGCCGTCTCGTCGCGGAAGGCGATCATCTCGCGGAACTTCCAGGTCGTGTCGACGTGCAGCAGCGGAAACGGCAGCGGGGCCGGATGGAAGGCCTTGAGGGCGACATGCAGCATCGCCGAGGAGTCCTTGCCGATCGAATAAAGCATTACCGGATTGCGAAATTCGGAAACAACCTCGCGCATTATGTGAATTGCCTCCGCCTCAAGGCGTCGCAGATGAAGGGGCAATTCGGCCATCAGGGCGCCTCGCGGGGAAACGATCAGGCGAGGCCTTAAAGACAAAGGTTTGGCGAATCAAGCCGAGCGCCCGGACCGCCGTCGCTCAGCCGGGTTTCTGGCGGCTGCGCGCCAGCATCACCAGCGACCAGACGGCGCCGGCCGTGCCCAAGGCGATCAGAATCCATTCCGCCGCCACCTGCGCCGTCGACGGCGCCTCGGTCACCG
This sequence comes from Hyphomicrobiales bacterium, assembly GCA_003164915.1. Taxonomy (GTDB): domain Bacteria; phylum Pseudomonadota; class Alphaproteobacteria; order Rhizobiales; family Beijerinckiaceae; genus Roseiarcus. The sequence goes on from PLRT01000171.1 coordinate 7,968, forward strand.
TCGCCATGGTGTAGACCAGCGAAGCGACCACGCCGCCGCACACCAGCGCGTCCAATATCCAATTCGGTTTGCGCCGCGCGCGTTTTTCCATGGCCCGTCTCCGCTCAGAAACCGCCCGACGTTTATCGGCTGGCGGGATGGCCGGCGCTAAGGCTTCTTGCCGCGCGGCGGCAGGGCCGACGACCCGGACGCCGCGTCTTCGTCGCTGCTCTGCAGACTCAGGCTGCCGCCCGGCTGCATCTCGAGGCAAGTCCACAATTCGACGTTGCTCGCCGCAACGCCGCCGCCGTCGCCGACGCAGGCGGCCCGCGCAGAAGCCGAATAATGCGGCCAGCGCGCCTTCAACTTGTCGCGCGCCGCCTGCTCGTCGCGCACGCAACTGTCGAAAGCGACCTTGGCGTCCTCGGGAAGGGCCGAAGCCTGCGCATCCCTGCAGACCTGGCCGGCGTCGACTGCGGGGGGCGCCCCGGCAAGCGCGATCAGCACTAAAGCCGCGATCATCGTCCCGAACCTCCCGCTCGAATCCGTGCGCCCCTCGCACACCGTGATTATGGCGCGCGCCGCGCGGTCGCGCCACGGCGCGGGGCCGGACCTCACGTGATTGTGGGGGAGAAATCGAAACGAAGAAGGCTGCCGCGCCGCCTCACAGCTTGGAGCCGCCGTCGACCTGCAGGGTGTCGCCGGTGACCCAGCCCGCATCGTCGGAGGCGAGAAAGGCGATGGCGCGCGCGATGTCGTCGGGCTCGGCGAGCCGCTTCAGGGCCTGAAGTCCGAGGGCGAAACTGCGCCCCGCCTCGGTCTTGGCGAAGTTCGACATCTCGGTGGCGACGATTCCCGGCGCGACGGCGTTGACGCGCACGCCGCGGTCGCCGAGCGCGGCGGCGAAATGCCTGACCAGCGTGTCGATCGCCCCTTTTGTCGCGGTGTAGGCGGCGAGATTGCCGACCGCGCCGCGCGCCGCCAGCGACGAGACCAAAACGACGCTGCTTCCCGCGCCGAGGATCGGCAGCAATTGCTGGACGAGAAAGAACGGCGCGCGAACGTTGACGGCGAAGAGGCGGTCGAAGTCGGCGACTGTCGTTTCCTCGATCGTCGCCGCCTTCGACACGCCCGCATTGGCGACGAGGATGTCGAGCCTGTCGCCGACGACGGCGCGGACCCGACGCGCGAGCGCGGCCGGCGCGCCCGGATCGGCGAGGTCGGCGGCGAGCATTTCGGCGCGGCCGCCCTGGTCGCGGATCGCCTTGACGACCGCCTCGGCCTCGGCCTCGCCGCGGCCATAGTGGACGAGCACCTGCGCGCCGCGCGCGGCGAGCGCCAGAGCCGAGGCTCGGCCGATGCCGCGCGAAGCGCCGGTGACGAGCGCGGTCTTTCCGGAAAGCGTGGCCATGATTGAATCTCCTGGTCCGGGCCGGCAGCGAAGCGCGGCCGGGCGTTTGCCGAAGCGAGGGCTTCCGCAGCGATCGGGACTGAAACCTGGAATTCTCGCCGCCCGGGCCGCCAACGGCGATCGCCGTCAAGTCCCGAGCGGCATGATGTCTACCTGGCTCTGGCTGCGAAGAGAAAGACTTTGTAGAGTTGTCTTCATGCTTGTCAGGCATGGGAGCCGTCATGGAGCTGCGTCATCTTCGCTATTTCGTCGCCGTCGCCGAAACCGGCAGCCTGACGCTGGCGGCGGAGCAGCGGCTGCACACCGCTCAGCCCTCGCTGAGCCGCCAAATCCGTGATCTCGAATACGAGGTCGGCGCGACGCTGTTCGTCCGCAGCGCGCGCGGCGTCGAACTCACCGCGGCGGGCAAAGCCTTCCTCGAGCCGGCAAGGCTGGCGCTCGACCAGGCGGAGGCCGCCGTCGCAGCGGCGCGCCGGGCGGCGACGCCGGCCAAGCCGGCCTTCGCGCTCGGCTTCCTCACCGGCCAGGAGATGGATTGGCTGCCCGAAGCGATGCGAACGCTGAAGGACGTCCTGCCCGAGATCGAAGTGACGGTGTCGAGCGGCTATTCGCATTCGCTCGCCGAGGCCCTGATGCGCGGCAAGCTCGATCTCGCCTTCCTCAGGCCGGAGCCGGGCAGGCCCGAACTCGAATACCGGCTCGTCGCCACCGAGCCGTTCGTCGTGGCGATGCCGAGCGACCATCGCCTCGCCGCGCGCGAAGCGGTCGCGATCGAAGAGCTCAAAGGCGAGACGTTCCTCGGCATGTCGGAGACGGCGCCGACGGTGCAGGCGGCGATCGAGGCCTATCTGGCGAAAGTCGGCGTCCCGCTCAAACCTTCACACCGCGTCGACAATCTCGCCATGGCGATGTCGCTGATCGCCTCGACTCGCGGCGTCACGCTGTTGCCCGCCTACGCCAGGAACTTCCTGCCGTGGTCGGTGACTAGCCGCCCGCTGGCCGGAGAAACGCCGACGATCGATCTCGTCGTCGGTTACAGCAGGAGGAATTCGTCGGCGACCTTGAAGCTCTTCCTCTCCCGGCTCGACGCGCTGATCCTGCGCGGCCGGACGCCGCAGGGCGCCGCTTCCGGTCCGCCGCGCGACGCGCCATCGTCCGCGGCGCGGGCGGCCTGAGCGTCAGGAACGACCATGTCCCAGTCCATCGACAAGTCATGCACGGTCTTCAGCAGCGTGGAGGACACGGCCGCCGACCGCTGCGTCGACCTCTTTCGCCGGCCGGACGGCTCTTACGGCTTCGAGGCGTTTCGTCGCGACGTCGAGGATCGCGGCGCGTGGACGCCGATTGCCTATTGTTCCGGCGTCGCTTACCCGACCGAAGCGGCGGCGCTCGACGCTGCGCAGCGCGAGGCTTCGTGGCTCGCCGCGGCGATGGCGCGCTCGGCCGAAGGCCGGCGCAGTCCTCGTTAGCCGCGGGCCGGCCTTGAAAGTCGCTTCTCGAACCAGTGATCGGCGTAAGGGTTGTCGTTGTAGCGCGCGGTTTCGACGTAGCCGAGCTTGCGATAGAGCGACTGCGCCTCCTTCAGCGCGCGATTGGTGTCGAGCTTCAGCGTCGACAGGCCCGCCTCGCGCGCTTGCGCCTCGATCGCGGCGACGAGGCGGCGCGCGACGCCGAGCCCGCGCGCGTCCGGCGCCGTCCATACGCGTTTGACCTCGCCCGCTTCTGCGCCGAGCCGCGCCAGCCCGCCGCAACCGACCGGCCGGCCGTCGAGCCGGGCGAGGAAGAACCATCCGTGTGGCGGGTTCATCGCTTCCACGCCGGCCGCCGCGCCCTTTGCGGGGTCGAAGCCTTCGTCGAACCGCCGCGCCAGCTCGGCGAAATAGCGCTCCAGGCACCAAGTCGCGTCGGCCGAATCCGCCGGCTCGCACGCAACGGCGACCGCGCCGGCGCTGAGCAGCCGCTCGATCTCGGCCATCGCCGCGAGCAGCCGCTCGCGCTCGGGCGGCGCGAGCGGCTCGAGGAACGAACGCGCCAGCGCGTCCGACAGCCGGTCGTAGGCGGCGACCTCGGCGCGGCCCAAGGCGGTCAGCGCGACGCGCCTGACCCGCGCGTCGTCGCGGCCCTTCTCGACCGCGATCAGCCCCTGCGCCGTCAGCGCGCGCAACAGCCGGCTCAGATAGCCGGAATCGAGATCGAGCGCGGCGCGAAGCTCGCGCACGTCGGCGCCGCCCTGGCCAATCTCGAACAGCAGCCGCGCCTCGCCGAGCGGCCGGCCGCGGCTGAGGTAGCTTTGGTCGAGCGCGCCGACGCGGCGGGTGACGAGGCGGTTGAACCTTCGGATCTGTTGGATCGCGGCTTCGGTCATTCTCTGACTTTAGTCAGGTAACGAGCTTTTGCAAGTGGCGGCGGCTATCGTTGGCGCCGCCAGTCCGGCTGCGTTCGCGGCCCGGCGAGGCGGCGACAAATCTCCACGCAAACCTCTGAAAACAAACCATCGCGCCGGAAAACGGCGCCCCCTTTGGGCGGTTCGGCCGTCGTCGGCGGCGCCGCGCTGCGCCGCTCTCGGCCCCTGCGCCACGGCGCGATTCCGCCGCGGCGCGCGCCGCCCTTTCGCGCCCTTCCGTCTCACCGCCCAACTGCCGGCCTTTGACGCCCGGTGCGCCCGCGCGCAAAATGGCGCCGAAGCCGCTGATATCATTCTTTCGACNNGCCGCCTGCGCCCGAACGCCTCGCTCACGCCGACGCGGTCGCCGACTATCGGTCGACCCTGCAGGCCTGCCATGCGGCCGACGGCCGCCAGGCGACGGCGATCCGATCGATGACCGTGGCGGGCGAACCGCTGTTGCTGCTCGCCGATCCGGAAAAACTGACGACCCGCATCGAGCGCGCCGCCTGCTGGACGTGCTCAGACACGGACGAAGCCTCGCTCGCCTCGACCCGCATGATGCGCGCGATCGAGGAATCGGCTCAGGCGCCCGGCCTCGTCCATCGCGGCTTCCTGCGCAACGCCGGCCTGGTTCACGGCGCCGCGCCCGGCGCCTTCGTCACCGGCGACCTCTGTCCGAGCCTGAAGCCGCTCGAGCGCGGCTTTCTCGAAAAGCTCGCCGAACAAGGGCCGCATACGCCGGTCGCGCTGTCGATCTCCGGGGTGTGGCTCATCCACCACTTCGCCGACTATCGCTGGCTCGTCGACCAGCAGGCGAGCGGCGCGCTCGACATCCTGTGGGTCAACCACACCTACCATCACCCCTATGCGCGCGGGGCGCCCGACGCCCGCAACTTCCTGCTCGAGCCCGGCGTCGACGCCGACGCGGAGATCCTTCAGGTCGAGCGGCTGCTGGTCGCCAACGGCCAGACGCCGTCGCTGTTCTTCCGCTTCCCCGGCCTCGTCTCGAGCGCGCCGCTGATGCAGGCGGTGCGCCGCCATCATTTGATCTCGCTCGGCGCCGACGCCT
>PLRT01000098.1 GCA_003164915.1 Hyphomicrobiales bacterium
TCGAAGCGCTGATCGCCGAAGAGCGCCGCGCCTCGCCGGCCTACGGGGGCAGGAGCGTGTTCGGGTGGGAGCAGGGGGAGTCCCAACCGGCGCCGAGCGCTCGGTCAGACGCCTAATGCGCTCAGTTCTTCTTCGCTCACACGAACATCCCGCCCGAAATCTCGATCCGCTGCGCNNGTGTTGACCGCGATGCCGCGCGGTCCGAGCTCCTTGGCGAGGTAGCGCGTCAGCACCTCGATCGCGCCCTTCATCGCGGAATAGGCGGCATAGCCGGGCAAGGCGAAGCGGGTGAGGCCGCTCGACAGGTTCACGATCCGGCCGCCGTCGGCGATCAGCGGCAGCAGCGCCTGGGTGAGAAAGAACACGCCTTTGAGATGGATGTTCATCAACCGGTCGAAATCGGCTTCGGTCGTTTCGGCGAAGGGCGCATTGACGCCGATTCCGGCGTTGTTGACCAGGAAGTCGAAGTTGGCGCGGCCCCATTTCGCCGCCAGCGCCTGCTTCAGATCGGCGGCGAAAGCGGGGAAGCGGGCGACGTCGCCGGTGTCGAGCTGGAACATTGCGGCCTTGCGCCCGAGCGCGGCGATCGCCGCCGCCGTCGCGTCGGCCTCGGCCTTGTTGGTGTGATAGGCGCCGATCACGTCGACGCCCTTGCGCGCCAGCGCGATCGCCATGTTGCGGCCCAGACCCCGGCTGGCGCCGGTCACCAGGGCGATTTTCGCGTTGTCTGTCGTCATCGTTCGTCTCCTTGCTTCCGATGCAGACAAGATGGCCCGCTCGCCTTCCGGGATAATCTGGCGTAATACGCGATCATTATCCGGAGACAGCGAATAATGGACCGAATCGACGGGATGCGGGTTTTCGCGCGGGTCTTGGAGCGGGGCAGCTTTGTCCGCGCCGCCGAGGATCTCGGGCTGCCGGCCTCGACCGCGACCGACGCCGTCAAGCAGCTCGAGGCGAGACTCGGCGTGCGGCTGCTGCAGCGCACGACCCGCCAGGTGAGCCCGACGCTCGACGGCGAGGCCTATTACCGGCGCTGCCTCGCCATCCTCGACGACATCGAAGAGGCCGAAAGCGCCTTCAGCGGCGCGCGGCCGCGCGGGCTGCTGCGCATAGACGTGCAGGGCGCCCAGGCGCGGCGCGTCATCGTTCCCGCCTTGCCGCGCTTCTTCGCCGAATACCCGGATCTCGCGCTGTTCATGGGCGAGGGCGATCGTTTCGTCGATCTCGTCCGCGAAGGGGTCGACTGCGTGTTGCGCGCCGGCGAACTGAGGGAAAGCGACCTCATCGCCCGGCGCGTCGCCACTTTGCCTGAGGCGACGGTGGCCTCGGCCGACTACGTCGCCCGCTTCGGACTTCCGCGCCGCTGGGACGCGCTCGACGGCCATCGCATGATCGGCTTCCGCTCCTCGGCGACCGGAAACGTGTTGCCGCTGGAGTTCATGGTGGAGGGCGTGCGCAAGACGGCGATGCTGCCCGCCAGCCTCTCGGTCAACGGCGCCGACACTTACGAGGCCGCCTGCCGGCAGGGCCTCGGTCTGATCCAGGTCCCGCGCTATTCGGTCGAGGCGGAGATCGCGAACGGGGCGCTGATCGAGTGCCTGGCGGACACGCCGCCGTCGCCGACGCCGGTCACCGTGCTCTACCCGCGCAGCCGTCAGCTCAGCCTGCGCGTCCGCATCTTCATCGACTGGGTCGCAAAGGAATACGCGCGCTGGGCGCCGCCGGAGCGAACGGCCGCGACGCGCGCGCTCGCGCGTCACTCGAGGCTGTAGCCGTATTTCTCGATGATCGCGCGCGCTTCCGGCCCCTTGAGGAAGGCGAGGAAGGCTTTCGAGGTCGCGTCGTCGGCGCCGGTCTCGAGCAGCGCCGCGTCCTGACGGATCGGCGCATAGAGCGCCTGCGGCACGACCCAGCGCGAGCCGGCCGTGACGGCCGCCAGTTGCGACAACGCGACGAAACCGAGCTCGGCGTTTCCGGTGTCGACGAACTCGAAAGCCTGCGCAATGCTGTTACCCTGAACGATCTTCGGCTGGATCGCGTCATAGACGCCGAGCTTGGTCATCGCTTCGACCGCCGCCGCGCCATAAGGCGCGGATTTGGGATTGGCGATCGACAGCTTGGCGAAGGCGTTGGCCTTCAGCGTCTCGTCGCCTTTGCTGACGTCGAGGCTCTTGCTCCACAACACGAGCTTGCCGATTGCATAAGTGAAGCGGCTGTCGGCGACCGCCAGGCCCGCTTCGACCGCCGCCTTCGGCCGGTCGGCGTCGGCCGAGAGGAACACCTGATAGGGCGCGCCCTGCTGGATCTGCGCGTAGAACTGGCCGGAGGCGCCGAAGCTGAGCACCGCTTCGTCGCCGGTCTTGGCCTTGAAGGCGGCGGCGATGTCTTTCGCCGGCGCGGTGAAGTTGGCGGCGACCGCGACCTGGGTCTGGCCGGCCTGCGCCGGTCCCAGGGCGGAGAGAATGAACGCGCCTATCGCGGCCAGAACAACGCGCAACCTCATGATCTTCTCCTCGAATTGCCGCGTTCGCAGCAAGGTCGGCGTCCGCCCAATCCGGCCCTCTGGCGAAGGCGACCTCCTCGATGACGCGCGCGAAGCCTGGCTCCGCGCGATCTGCGACCTGGACTATGAATTGCGAATAGATAGAACGGATGACGGAGAGATGTAAGCCTGCGATTTCGCGCCAGGCGCGGGGCGATCGGGGGGACACAGTTCGCCGCGGGCCGCATCGCCCTTCAAGCGTTTCGTTGTGCGAACCCGCGGGCCGTGCGGCGGCCTCGGGCGGCGGCCCACGCCAGGCAGATCTTCGCGGGTCGACGCCTCCAGAGCACGGCGATTTGAGCAGGCTTTGTTTGCTTCGGCGCCACGACGTCAGTCAACTGTCCGTATTGTCTATTTATCAAGATTACATATCTCCGTATCGCGGTGAGGTCGATGCGGCGGGTCCGCGCCTCGCCGGCGTCGGACGATCGTCCCGGCTCACTCCGCGATAAGAACCACCTGATTGGGGTCGAAGGTGGCGGCGGCCGCGCCGCCGACCTGCAGCGCGAGCGCCTCGACCTCGGCCCGCGGCGCGACCGCGATCAGTTGCTTCGAGCGGCCGATGTCGAGCCGCACTTCGCTGTTGCGCTCGGCGTCGACGCGCCGGCTGACGGTTCCGACGAACCAGTTGCGCGCCGGCTTCGGGGCGGGGGACGGCGCGACGATGCGAATGGACGGCGCCTTGATCGCCGCCAGAACCTTGCGGCCGGGCGAGAGGCCGAGTTCGGCGGCGGCTTCGTTGGTGACGGTGGTCAGGATCACGTGCTCGTCCGACAGCTTGAGGTGGACTTCGACGTCGACCGCCCATTTCCTGACCTGCGTGACTTCCGTCCAGAAGACGTTGCGCGCCGAAATACGCGCGCCCAGCGCCCACAGGAGGGTCTCCTCGTCGCTGGCCAGACCTTCCTCGGCGATTAGGTTGGAGATTCGCGCCAGACGGTCCTCGAGCTTGCGGAACACGGCGATCAGCCGCCGCCCCGCGTCGGTCGCCTCCGCGCCGCTGTCCGCCGCTCCCCCGACCTTGGTCACGAAGGCGGGGGTGGGCAGCAGATTGTTGACGGCGGCGACCGCCTCCCACGCCGTCTTGTAACTGAAGCCCGCCACCCTCGCGGCTTTGGCGATGCTGCCGTGTTCGATCACGGCTTCGAGCAGCCGGATGCGATCGCGCCCGATCAGGAATCGTCCCTGGCTGCGCAGCGCCAGGACGGCGTCAATTCGGCCTCTCGACATCGGCATCGGCCCGTTCCATCGTCGCCGCGGAACTTAACCCGCTTTTGGCGAGCGCGTCGCGCCGGCGGTCTCGACGCCCCGCCGCCGATTGTCCCAGGCGCCGCGGTCGCCGCCGCGGATCGCGGTTCTCGCCGGCTGGCGGAAGGAGTG
>PLRT01000068.1 GCA_003164915.1 Hyphomicrobiales bacterium
CGCTCGTCGCCGTCCCCGCGCTCGCTGAAGGAATCAAAGCGGGCGACCTGACGATCGAGAAGCCGTGGGCGCGCGCGACGCCAAAAGGGGCTGATGTCGGCGCCGCCTATCTCGAAATCCGCAACGGCGGAGGCGAGGCCGACAAGCTGACCGGCGGCTCGGCTGATTTCGCCAATGTCGAGATTCATCAGATGTCGATGCAGGGCAACGTGATGAAGATGCAAGAGCTGAAGGACGGCCTGGCGATCCCCGCCCACGGCGACGTCAAGCTCGCGCCCGGCGGCTACCACATCATGCTGACCGGCCTGAAGCATCCCTTGGTCAAGGGCGAGACCGCCAAGCTGACGCTGACCTTCGAACACGCCGGCGCAGTCACGGTCGATTTCCCCATCCTCGGCGTCGGCGCCTCCGGCGGCGGCGACATGAAGGGGATGGACATGAAGGGAATGAAGGGGATGTAGATAAGAGCGGGGGCGCCGCCGAAAGGTAGCGCCGTGGAGGCCGCGCTCGCCCTTTGCCGCTTCGCCCATTTCGCCGCGGCGATGACGCTGTTCGGCGCGACGGCCTTCGTCGTCGCGCTGGCGCCGCCCGATCTCGCGCATGCGCTTCGACCGCCGACGCGCGCCATCGCGGCGGTGGCGATTCCTGCCGCGGCGCTCAGCGCGCTCGTTTGGCTCGCGCTCGAATCTGCCTCGATGGCCGGCGACTGGAGCGCGTTCTTCGATCTCGGGTCGATCAGCGCAGTCCTAACCGATACGGACTTTGGCGCCGTATGGCTGTGGCGGCTTGTTCTCGCCGTTGCGCTCGTCGCGGCGCTGGCGCTCGGTCGCGACGGTCCGACGCTCGCGCTTCTCGTCGGCGCAGCGCTGCTGCTGGCGAGCCTCGGCCTCGTTGACCATGCGGCAATGCAGGCCGGCGCCCTCGGCGTTCTCCATCGCGCCAACGACGCTCTGCATCTGCTGGCGACGGCGGCGTGGCTGGGCGCCCTGCCAATGTTCGCGCTCTGCCTCAAGGCCTATCGCGACCCGAATCTGAGCGCGGGCGCGGTGACGGCGATGCGGCGGTTCTCGTTCTGGGGCCAATTCGACGTGGCGCTCGCGCTGCTCACCGGCATCGCCAATGTCGCGCTGACCAGCGGCCTTGGCGCGTTCACGCCGACGCCCTATCGCCTCCTGCTCGCCGTCAAGCTCGCCCTGGTCGCGACGATGGTCGCGCTGGCGCTCGCCAACCGCTATGTGATCACGCCGCGATTGGCGCCGGACGGCGCAGCGCGGCATGCGCTGATGCGAGGCTGCTTGGCCGAAATCGCTCTTGGCGCAGGGGTCGTCGCGCTGGTCAGCCTGTTCGGGCTGCTCAATCCCAATTAGGCGTCCGAGACATCGCTCCGCGCGGCCGACAGGCTCCAGCGCTCATCGAGTCGGTTCGAGGACGGGCGCCTCCGGCCTCGCTGGCTCGACAAGCAACGATTTGATCCGTTCCGCGTCCTGCCGCGTCGCCGGGTTGTAGACGACCAGGCTGAGATCCGGCCGGCCGTCGACCGCGAAGGCGGTGTACTCGAAGGCGATTCGACCGAGCGTCGGATGCCGGATGTGCTTGACGGCCTCGCCGTGGGGGCCGCGGACGTCGTTGTCGCGCCACATCGCCCTGAATTCGGGGCTGCGGCGGCAGAGCTCTTCGACGAGCGAATCCACTTCGGCGGCCGCGCCGGCGCGGACGGCGTCGACCCGGAACGAGCCCAACGCGAAGCGCGCGACGCTTTCCCAGTCGTATTGCGCCGCGCGGGCGCGCGGGTCGAGGAAGATGAAGCGCAGGATATTGCGCTGGTCGGGCGGGAGCGACCCGTAGTCCATCAGCATCACAGTCGCCGCGCGGTTCCAGGCGACCACATCCCACAGCGCGGTCCTGATCACCGCGGGGCTCGGGTCCAGCGCGTCGAGAACGCGCTGCAGACGCGGCGTGACGCCGTCGTTCTTGTGGTAGCGCACTTCGGGCGGGCGGCCGAGGGCGAGCAGGAAAAGGTGTTCGCGCTCGAAATCCGTCAGCATCAGCGCGCGGGCGATTCGGTCGAGCACGTCGGCGGACGGCGCGCCGCCCCGGCCCTGTTCCAGCCATGTGTACCAGGTTGGGCTGATATTGGCGCGCAGCGCCACTTCCTCGCGGCGCAGGCCCGCGGTGCGGCGGCGCTCGGGTGGGAAGCCGAGCGCAGCGGGATCGAGCTTGGCTCGGCGATCGCGCAAATAGACGCCCAGCCGGTTCTCGTGGGTGACGAGCGCGCTCATCCTGTTAGCCGTCCTACTATGATAAGGTCACTACTTTACCAGAATAGGCCAAAGGCGGAGAGTTGTCTCACGAAATTCGGAGACATTGCTCATGCGCGTGTTCGTCACTGGCGCCACCGGTTGGGTGGGTTCGGCGGTCGTGAAGGACCTGATCGCCGCGGGTCACAAGGTGCTCGGCATGGCGCGCTCGGACGCCGGCGCCGCGGCCCTCGCCGCGGCGGGCGTCGAAGTCCATCTCGCCACCCTCCAGGACCTCGACAGCCTCAAGGCCGGCGCCTCGAAATGCGACGGCGTGATCCACACCGCCTTCAACCACGATTTTTCACGATTCGCGGAAAACGGCGCCGACGAGCAACGCGCCATCGCCGCGATCGGCGCCGCTCTGGAAGGTTCCGACCGTCCGCTCATCGTCACCTCGGGCATCGCGCTGCTGGCGCCGGGCGCCGTCGCGACCGAAGAGAGCCCGTCGCGCGCACACTCCGAGGCCTTCCCGCGTAATCCCGAGGCGGCTATCGCGGCGCTGGCGGAGCGCGGCCTGCGCGCAACGGCGGTGCGGTTGCCGCCGTCGGTCCATGGTCACGGCGACCACGGCTTTGTCCCCCGCGTCATCGCCTTGGCGCGCGAGAAGGGCGTGTCCCCCTATGTCGGCGACGGGCTCAACCGTTGGCCAGCCGTGCATCGGCTCGACGCGGCGCGCGTCTTTCGGCTCGCCCTCGAATGCGGCGCCGAAGGGGGACCTTTCCACGCGGTGGCCGACGAAGGCGTGCCGTTCAAGGCGATCGCCGAAGTGATTGGCCGACGATTGCGTGTTCCGGTCGTCTCGCAGTCGCCGGAAGAAGCGGCGACGCATTTCGGCTGGTTCGCCAGGTTCGCCGGCGTCGACTGCCCCGCCTCGAGCGGGACAACCCGGTCGCGGCTCGGTTGGAAGCCCGAGCAGCCGGGACTGATCGCCGACCTCGATCATCCCGCCTACTTCGCGCCGTGAGAGTGCGGCGATCGAGCGGCGATCGCCTTCGGCATTTGTGAAAGAAACGGAGACTTGTTCATGCGTGTATTCGTCACCGGCGCGACGGGAAACATCGGCTCGCGAGTCGTCAAGGACCTGATCGCCGCCGGCCATCAGGTGATCGGCCTCTGCCGTTCGGACGGGAAGGCGCCGGCGCTGGCGGCCGCCGGCGCCGAGGTCTATCGCGGGTCGATCGCAGACCCGGACAGCCTGAAGGACGGCGCCGCTCGGTCGGACGGCGTCATCCATCTCGCCTTCAACCACGACTTCTCGCGATTCGTCCAAAACTGCGAGGACGATCGAAGCGTGATCAAGGCGCTCGGTTCGGTCCTCGCCGGCTCCGACCGGCCCCTGATCGTCACCTCCGGCACCGGGCTCGCCAACGCGATTGCCGGTCAGCCGGCCGAGGAAGACAATCCGATCGTCGGTTCGGACGTGCATCCGCGCGCGGCATCCGAGGAAGCGGCCGCCGCGGTCGCCGCGGACGGAGTCAACGTCTCCGTTGTCCGTCTGCCGCAGGTTCACGATCCCGTAACCCAGGGTCTCGTCACGCCGGCGATCGCGATGTACCGCGAAAAGGGCGCTTGCGCGTATATCGGCGACGGGCTCAATCGCTGGCCGTCAGCGCACGTCGACGACGTCGCGCGTCTTTATCGGCTGGCGATCGAGAGGGCAGAACCGAACGCAAAATATCACGCGGTCGCGGAGGAAGGCGTGCCGATGCGCGACATCGCCGAAGCCATCGGCCGACGCCTTAGCCTGCCGGTCAAATCCGTCGCCGCGGAAGAGGCTCAGGCCTTCTTCGGCTGGCTCGGCATGTTCGCCGGCCTCGACCTGCCCGCTTCCAGCGCGCAGACGCGGAGAAAGCTGGGATGGCGACCGAGCGGGCCGGGGTTGATCGCCGATCTCGAACAATTGCGTCTCACAGAAGGCTGAGGCCGGCGCCGGCAAACAAAGGCGCCGCGAAAAGCGCGACTTCGCAGACGCGCGGATTGCAGCGCCGATGGGCGCCCACGGCCGAGCCTGTCGGCGCCGACCAGCATAGAAAGTCGGGACGCCCCCTGGCGCCGAAGCGCCCCGCCGAGCCATCGGATTCGCATCGCTGGCCAGCGGGGCGCGCCGCCGTCTGTCGCCTCAGCTTCGCGTTCCCGCCTCGACCATCGGCCGGTTCTTGAGCGCGTCGATCAAGTTCATTGTCCCCTCCGGCATGAAGGCGAGGCTGCAAGCCTCGTCGCCGTCGACAAAGATGGTCGCCTCGCCGAGATCGGTCTTCGAGACGATGACCCGCGTGGCGGCGAGCGCTCGTGCGTCCTGGCCATTGCCAGGGTTGAGCAGCACGGCGCGGGCGACGTGGACCTGGGCCTCGGTAAGTTCCTGGAAAGGCTCGCCGCGAAAACCCTCGATCACCAGCTTCACGGCTTCGTCGAGCGGACCGCAGGTCGAGTCCCCAGCTCCGCCGGCGTAGGCATGGCTAGAAGCAGCGATCGCGACGACCGTCGACAACAGGCATAGGCGTCTTTTCATTGGACAGTTCTCCGATGTCTTGTTGTTTTCCGACGCGTTACGAGGGACTGGACACAGTCAATTATTTGACTTTATCTTGTCACCATTGGCGTCAGAGGCCGCCGAATTACGATTCCAGCGCACGCTCCTTGCTGAAGACAATTCATGCAATCCGCGTGCCATTATGAGTCGAGCGCGGGGCGTCGGCGGACTTCGCGGCGACAATCGCCGCGCGCCGGATGCCCCGAGCGACAAATCCCGACTTGAACGGTTGTCCGCGCCGTCGCGATTGCGCGCCGAGGACATCGATCGGGGCGCGCGGGGCCAGCGGAAGGCCGGCCCCCGCCCCGTCGAGCCTCAGGCGAACGCCGAGGCGATCGCCGGGGTGGGCGGCCAAGCGGAAGAGATCGCCGGCGTCGCCGCGCAGCCGCCGAACGGCGAAGGGCGATTCGTCACCGGCCCGCGCCTTGGAGGAGAGGGCCGCTGCGCCGTGGCCGGCCGGCGCCAACCGGTGCGCGAGGCGAACGCGCGCTCACGCACGCTCGATGCGGATCACTTGCGGCTTCTCGCGCACCACGCCGTCGGCGAGCGCCAGCTCCAGCGCCTCGCGGATCGAGGCTTCCGTCGTGGCTTTGGTGATCAGCACGACCGGCACGAACCCGCTCGCCGACGCGCTCATGTCCGAGCGCTTTTGCATGATCGCCTCGAGCGAGATGCCCCGCTCGCCCATTCGCTTTGCGAACACCGCCACCGAGCCCGGCCGGTCGACGACCGACATGCGCACGTAGTAACCGCCCTCGTGGCGTTGCATTGGCACGCGCTCGCCGTCCTCGAGCGCGCCGATCGGCCGACCGAACGCCGGCGCGACGTCGCCGCGCGCGATGTCGCAAATGTCGGCGGCGACCGCCGAAGCGGTGGCGTCGCCGCCCGCCCCCGGGCCGACCAGGGTCAGAGAGCCGATCGCGTCGGCGTCGATCGTCACCGCGTTGAGGACGCCCATGGTCTGCGCCAGCGGTTCCGACTTGGCGACCATCGTCGGATGGACGCGCTGCTCGACTCCCTTGGCGGTGCGTTCCGCAACCCCGAGCAGCTTGATGCGGTAGCCGAGTTCGTCGGCGGCGGCGAGATCGGCGAGCGTGATCGACTGGATGCCCTCGACCGAAATCGCGTCGGCGTCGATCTTCACCCCGAACGCCAGCGAAGCGAGAATCGCCAGTTTGTGCGCGGTGTCGAACCCGCCGATGTCGAACGTCGGATCGGCCTCTGCGTAGCCGAGCTTCTGCGCTTCGGCGAGGCAGGCGTCGAACGGCAGGCCCTCGCTCTCCATCCGCGACAATATGTAATTGCAGGTGCCGTTGAGGATGCCCGACACGCGCCGCACGTCGTTGCCGGCCAGGCCTTCGCGCAGGGTCTTGATCACCGGAATGCCGCCGCCGACCGCCGCTTCGAAAGACAGCGAGGCGCCGTTCGCTTCGGCGAGGGCGGCGAGCTCGAGGCCGTGGGCGGCGATCATCGCCTTGTTGGAGGTCACCAGCGGCAGGCCGCGCGACAGCGCGACGCGTGCACCGGCGTAGGCGGGCCCGTCCGAGCCGCCGATCGCTTCGACGAACACATCGATGTCGCCTTCGGCGGCGAGCGCCTTCGCGTCGTTGTAGAAGGCGGCCTGCTCCAGCCCGGGGCCGCACTCGCCTCGGGAGAGCGCGCTGACCGCGACGACGGCGATGTCGCGGCCCGTGCGCGCCGCAAGGTCCTCTCGCCGGCGCTGCAACAGGCGGACCAGGGCGCCGCCGACGGTGCCCACGCCCGCGAGCCCGACGCGTAAAGGTTTCGCCATTCGACCGCTGTCCCGCTGAAAAAGCCGGATTCCCCCGACTCGGGCCCTATTTGCCCCAGTCGCGACCGGCAATCAACAAGACTCAGCGAAAGCGCTCGAAGGCGCTCTTGGCCTTCTTCTTGCGTTCCTTGCGGGCCGCGTAGCGCGCGTCGCGATCGAGTTTGCGCTCGTATTCGAGCCGCTCTTCTTCCGCGCGACGGGCGGCTTCCGCCGCCTCGAGGGCGAGCCCCTCCTGGCGCAACGCCTCGAGCCGCGCGACGTCCTCGGCGGCCTTGCGCACCGCTTCGGCGGCCTCAGCCTCCTTGCGAAGGCGCTGGCGCTCGGCGTCGCGCGCCACGCGCGCTTCGAGGATCGCGCGGCGCTTGGCCTCACGCTCCTTCACGGCCGGATCGTTGGGGTCGTATCTCGGGCGGGAGAGAAATTTCTCCGCCATCGCTTTGCGCGCCTGGGCGGCGGCGGCCTGACGGTCCTGAAATCGGTTGCTATTAAGAAACGACATTCCGCCTCGTGGGATTGATTAAGTGGGTCGGCTTCTGCCACAAATGCGGGTATTCGGCAATCGCATGCGCCGCATTGCAGCAATGCGCCAAGCGGGGGCGCCGCAGGATCGCCGAAAGCGAAGCAAATCCTTGCGTTCACGCCGAATTGACCGCTTGCCGAAATTCCCTCCGGCGGCGGCGCGGGTTCTGTCGGCGCGCCGCTATGCCGCGCGCTCCAGCGCCGCAGGGCGCGCGTCAGTCTGAGGCAAGCTCCGCCCTTTAGGCGTCGAGTTCGCCTCTCCGGCCTCGCCGGGCGGCGGGCGTCGTTCGAAGGGAGCGCACGGCGTCGTCGAGGCTGCGCCGCTGCGAGCGGTCGCGCTTCGCAGCAGCGTCGCGTTTCTGCGGTCGGGCTCAGCGAGGACTCCGAACATGGTTCCAGCGCGCTTCACCAAGCCGTTCGCCGCGATCCGCCGCCTCCGCGGAGGCAATGCGAACGGCGGCAGGCCCGACCTCAGCCGCCACGCAAGCCGCGTCGTCCACGAAATGGCGGTGGCGACCTTCGTTCTCGACCGCGACGGCCGGGTCGCGATGTGGAACGACGCCTGCGCACGGCTGACTGGGCTCGAAGCGGCGAAGGTCATCGGCACCAAGGACCATTGGAAGGGCTTCTATCTCGCCGCACGCCCCTGTCTCGCCGATCTCGCGCTCGAGGGCGAGACGACCAAGGTCGCCGCGCTCTACGCCGACCAGGGCGACGGCGGCCGCGCCGACCGCCTGCAGGCGAAGAACTGGTGCGACCTGCCGCGCGGCGTGCGCGTCTACCTCGCGATCGACGCCGACGTGATCCGCGACGCCGACGGCGCGGTGATCGGCGTGGTCGAGACGCTTCAGGACCTGACCGCGATCAAGGAAGCCGAAGCGGCGATCGCCGCCGAACGGGCGCACGCCGCCGAACGTCTCGAGACGGTGGTCGGCGCGCTCGGCGCGGGCCTCGCCGAGCTCGCCAAAGGCGATCTGGTCGCGCGCGTCCAAACCGAATTGCACGGCGAGGCCGACCTGCTGCGCCTCGATTTCAACGCCGCCGCCGAGGCGCTGCAGACGGCGATGGAGGCGATCGTCGAGGTGGCGGCGACGATCCGCGGCGGCGCCGGGCAGATCTCAACCGCGCTCGACGAACTCGCGACCCGGACCGAAGGCCAGGCCACCAGCCTCGAACAGACCGCGGCGGCGGTCGACCAGATCACCAGCACGGTCAGGAAGACCGCCGATGTCGTCGGCGCCGCGCACAAAGTGGTCTCCGCCGCCAAGAGCGACGCCGAGCTGAGCGGCGACATCGTCCGCCAGGCGATCGGAGCGATGGGCGGCATCGAGCAATCGTCCAAACACATCGTCCGCATCATCGGCGTCATCGACGAGATCGCCTTCCAGACCAACCTGTTGGCGCTGAATGCGGGAGTCGAAGCGGCGCGCGCCGGCGACGCCGGACGCGGTTTCGCCGTGGTCGCCTCGGAAGTCCGCGCGTTGGCGCAACGCTCGGCCGAGGCGGCGAAGGAAATCAAGGGTCTGATTTCGTCGGCGGCGACCCAGGTCGATCTCGGCGTCGACCTCGTCGCCCAGACCGGCAAGGCGCTCGAGCGCATCGTCGCGCAGGTGGTCGAGATCGACAATGTCGTCTCCGCCATCGCGCGCAGCGCCGAAGAACAGGCCGGCGCGCTGCAGCAGGTCGATCGCGCCGTCGCGCAGATGGACCACTCGACCCAGCGCAACGCCGAAATGGCGCAGCGCACGACCGCCGCAGCGCGCGCGCTGGCGGCGCAGACCGGCGAACTCGAAGGTCTGATCGGCCGCTTCGGCGTCGAACGCGTCGAGCCCGCGCGCCGCGGCGTCGCGCGCGTCGCCGCCGAATGACGCCCGGCGGGATCGGCCGGCGATGATCGCGGTCGCGACGTTGTGGCTGCTCAGTCTCGGCCTGTTCCTCGACCTTGCCGCCGACGCGCCGACCATCGACGAGGATTAGCGGCGACCGCGAACGCGGCTAAACGGACAGGCAGACGTATTTCAGCGTCAGATATTCGTCGATGCCGTATTTCGAGCCCTCGCGACCGATTCCGGACGCCTTGACGCCGCCGAACGGCGCTTCGGCAGTCGAGATCAAGCCGGTGTTGACGCCGACCATGCCGTATTCGAGCGCCTCCACGACCTTCCACACGCGGCCGAGGTCACGTGCGTAGAAGTAGGAGGCGAGGCCGAACTCTGTGTCGTTGGCCATTGCGATGACGTCCTCGACCGTGTCGAAAACGAACAACGGCGCGACCGGCCCGAAGGTCTCCTCGCGCGCGATCGTCATCGCCCGATCGGCGCCGACCAGCACGGTCGGCTGGTAGAACAGCGCGCCGGCCGGATGGCGCTTGCCGCCGACCGTCGCCCTGGCGCCATGGGCCAAGGCGTCGGCGACATGCGCCTCGACCTTGGCGAGCGCGGCGGGCGAAATCAGCGGGCCGATCTGCGCGCCGGGCTCGCCGCCGTCGCCGACCTCCAGCCGGCCGACCGCCGTCGCGAGCTTCGCGGCGAATGCGTCATAGACGCCACGCTGGACATAGAGGCGATTGGCGCAGACGCAGGTCTGGCCGGCGTTGCGGAACTTGGCGATCAGCGCCCCTTCAACCGCCTCGTCGAGGTCGGCGTCGTCAAACACGATGAACGGCGCGTTGCCGCCGAGTTCGAGACTGAGCTTCTTGATCCCGTCGGCGCTTTGCCGCATCAGGATCGAGCCGACCCGCGTCGAGCCGGTGAACGAGATCTTGCGCACCCTGGGGTTGGCGCAGAATTCCTGGCCGACCCCGGCGGCGTCGGCGCTGGTGACGACGTTGAACACGCCGGCGGGAAGGCCGGCGCGCTCGCCGAGCGCCGCCAACGCCAGCGCCGAAAGCGGCGTCAGCTCGGACGGCCGCGCGACGAATGTGCAGCCCGCCGCGAGCGCCGGCGCGACCTTGCGCGCGATCATCGCATTGGGGAAGTTCCACGGCGTGATCGACGCCGCGACGCCGACCGGCTGCTTGAGCACGAGAATGCGCTTGTCGGCGAGGTGTCCGGGAATCACGTCGCCATAGACGCGCCGCCCCTCCTCGGCGAACCACTCGACGAAGCTCGCGCCGTAGAGAATTTCGCCCCGCGCCTCGGCGAGCGGCTTGCCCATCTCGGCCGTCAGGATGCGAGCGAGATCGTCGACGTTGTCGATCAGCAGGCGGTTCCAGGCATTGAGGATCGCCGCGCGCTCGCGCGCCGTCTTCGCCGACCAGCCGGGAAATGCCGCCGCAGCGGCGTCGATCGCCGCCTTCGCGCCGGCGACGCCGACGTCGGCGACCTCGGCGATCAGCGCGCCATTGGCGGGATTGCGAACGGGCGTGCGGCGCTCAGCCTGGGTCCAGACGCCGCCGACGTAGGCGCGATCGCAGAGCAGCGACGGATCGCGGAGCTTCAGCATCAGAGGGTCCTTCTCTCCGCCGGGCGGCGCGAACCCTGCGGCCGCCGTCGTCCGTTGCGCCGACCCTCCTGCTGGCGCGGCGGGACTGTCAATCCCTGGCGCGGTCGAACGTTCCGCCGGCCCCGGCGCGCCGGCGCGAGGCAGACCTCTGAATCGCCTGATGCTTTCGCCGCGAGCGCGGTCAGCGCCTCGACGTCAGGCAGGCCCATCAGTTCCGCCATCCACGCCGCCGCCTGAGCCGAGACGGAAATGTTGCCCTCGAGCGCGTAGGCGATCTCGCCCGAGCGGCGCCAGGCGGCCGTCGTCGACAGGCCCGAGCGCGAGCGCAGCGGCGCGTCGTCGACGTCGCAGGTGTGGTTGGTCGTGTCGGTGAACGGGACGCCGTGCTGGTAGAAATTGTTGGCGACCGAGAACTTGCCGCAGAAGGCGTCGCGCCGGCTGGCGACGTCGGCCTTGTCGATCTCGTCGTAGTTCGCCTGCAGCAGGATCGGCACGTCGAGCTTCGCTTCGTTGACGAGTTCCATGATCGCGATCTCGTCGCCGAAGTTCCGCAGGCAGATCACCAAGCCGGCTATCGAATCGCGCTCCTTGCGGAATTCGCGACGAAGACGCCCGCGCGTTCGAGAGCCGCCGCGTCGACGTCATCATCGCCCGCTGACGGCGCACGACGGCGGCGAGGCCGCCAACCATTATTTCTATCTATAAATCAATGCGTTGCTAAGCCGAGCGCGGCGCAGCGGCGAGTCCGCGACGTGCGTCTGTCGCCAGCGCCGATTTGCGTCGTCCGATCGCCGCGCTCGCTCTTGCCTGCGCCGATCGTCGGCGCTAGAAGAATTGGGAAAAGCTTTTCTCATATTGGGGAAGGGCCTTTCTCGAGAGCGAACCGTCCTCGAATCTTCTGGGAGAAACGCCATGATTAAGCGGTCCACCTGCGCCGCGTTCGCCGCCCTTCTGCTGGGGACGGCCGCCTTCGCGCCAAGCGCCTTCGCCGACTCGATGACCATGTGGGTGCGCTCCAGCGGCGCCAACGCCGCTGCCCACCTAGTCGATCTGTGGAACTCGACCCACCCCGACAAGATCGAGCTGACCACCATCCCCGACACCCAGATGGTCACCAAGCTCGCCACCGGCGTCCAGGCAGGCGAAGTCCCCGACCTCGTCTCCTTCGACCTGATCTACATGCCGGACTTCATGAAGGCGGGCTTCCTCGAAGACCTCACCGCTGAACTGAAGGCCGATCCCGATTTCGCCTCGGTCGCCAAAGCCTACGTCGACATCGCCACCTATCAGGGCAAGCTCTATGGCGCGGGTTTCACCCCCGACGTGTCGATCCTGGTGTGGAACAAGGACCTCTTCAAGAAAGCGGGCCTCGACCCCGATAAGCCGCCGCGCACGATCGGCGAGATCCATGAGGACGCCAAGAAGATCCGCGCGCTCGGTCCCGACATCTACGGCTTCTATTTCTCCGGCGCCTGCCCCGGCTGCAACATCTTCACCACCTCGCCGATGATGGTCGCGGCGGGTTCGAAGATCCTCCCCGCCAATGGCAATGACGACGCGCTGACCGGCGACGGCGTCAAAGAGGTGCTCGAGCAGTTCAAGGAGATGTGGAACGAGGGCCTGATCCCCAAGAGCGCCCAGGCCGACAGCGGGGCCAATTTCGCGTCGATCTTCAAGACCGGCAAGATCGGCATCCAGGGCACCGGCGGCTTCCTGCTGTCCGAGCTCAAGCACGACGCGCCCAACATGAGCTTCGGCGTCACATTCCTGCCCGGCGTGAAGGAAGGCCAAGTCTCGTCGTTCGTCGGCGGCGACGTCGTCGCGATCCCCAAGGGCTCCAAGCATCTCGAGCTCGCCAAGGCGTTCATCGCCTGGGAACTGACCGATGAAGCCCAGCTCGAAGGCCTCGCCAAGAACAACATTCTGCCGTCCCGGCCGGAGCTCGCCGACAACAAGTACTTCGCCGCCGATCCGCGCGTCGTCGTCACCGCCAAGGCGATCGGCATCGGCTACGTGCCGTGGGTCTATCATTTCGCCGACATGGTCAACTCGGACTCCAGCCCCTGGATCAACATGTTGCAGCGCGCAATTTTCGACGGCGACGTCGACGGCGCGATCACGGAAGCGCGCCAGAAGATGAAGGATATCGCCAGCGAGTGAGCGCGGGCTGGCGCTCTCGAAGAGGCTGCGGATCATGCGAGCGCGACGCTCGAGCCAATTGCAGGGCTGGCTCTTCACCGGGCCGGCCCTCCTCTTCGTCGCGCTGTTCGTGCTCGTTCCGCTCGGCCAGCTCGTCGACACCTCGCTGACCGACCGCTCGCTGCTCGGCGGCGGACGGTTCGTCGGCTTCGACAACTACCTGCGCATCTGGCGCGACGCCAGCTTCTGGCGCGCGCTGGCGTTCACCGCCCAATACACGATCGTCCTCACGCCGATCTTGATGGGCCTCGGTTACGCGCTGGCGCTGTTGACATTCGACAACACGCCGCTCAAGCGCCTGACGCGCACGATCGTGTTCGTGCCGGTGATCATCGGCCTGTCGAGCTCGAGCCTGCTGTGGTTCTGGCTGCTCGACGAGCAGGTCGGACTGTTCAACAAACTGCTCGTCGACCTGCACATTCTCAGGGAGCCGATCGTCTGGTTCGTGTCCGCCGATCTCGCCTTCTGGGCGGTCGTCATCTCGATCACCTGGAAGGTCGTCGGCTTCGGCATGGTGCTGTTCGTGTCGGGAATCCAATCGATCAATCCCGACATCATCGAAGCGGCGACCATGGACGGCGCCAGCTACTGGAGTCGGGTTCGCCTGGTTATTCTGCCGCTCACCCGGCGGATCGTGTTGCTGACGACGCTGGTCAGCGCAATCGGCTCGATGCTCGCGTTCGACCAGTTCTACATCATGACGTCCGGCGCGCCGCGTGGACAGACCTTCACCGCGGTCTATTGGATCTACCAGAACTCGTTCGTGTCGTTCAGACTCGGCTACGGCTCGGCGCTGTCGGTCGTGCTGACGCTGGTCATCCTCGTCTTGTCGGCGCTGCAGATCGCGCTGACCGCGCGCAGCGAGGCGGCATGAGCGCGTCGACGATCGCCTCCGAGATCGGCGCGCTCGCGCCCCGCCGCAGGCGCCGTGCGCCGCCCTCGACGTACCTCGCGGTCGCGGCGTGCGTCGCGATCATGGCGATCATGGCGGCGCCGCTGATGTTTTCGTTCTTCGCCTCGATCGAAACGGCGACCGAGGCGTCCTCGGCGCCCCACTACCTGCCGCAGAGTTTCAGCCTGCAGAACTATCTCAAGGTTGCCGGCTACCAGGCGGGTCTGGCGACCTATGTCGGCAATTCGACGCTGGTGGCGCTGATGACCATCGTCGCCTGCATCGCGCTGGCGGCCCCGGCGGGCTACGGGCTGGCCCGCTTCTCGACCTACGGCAAGGAGATCGCGTTCCTGATTCTGCTGGCGCCGATGATGATCCCCTATCAGGCGCTGCTGACCCCGCTCTATCTCGATTTCGCCAAGTTCGGGCTGGTCGACAGCCGCATCGGCCTGGCGATCATCCACACGATTCTGCAGTTGCCGTTTTCGGTCTATCTGATGCGCAACGCGTTCGAGGCGATTCCGCGCGAGATCGAAGAGGCGGCGATGATCGACGGCTGCACCGCCTTGCGGCGGCTCGCCTACATCTTCGTGCCGCTCGCCGTCCCGGCGCTGGTCACGGTCGCGCTGTTCGCCTTCATCGCCTCGTGGAACGAATTTCTCGGCGCGCTGGTGTTCATGAACCGCGAATCCTCGTTCACCATGCCGATTCTGCTGGTCAGCGTGCGGACGGGCGACCATGGCGCGGTCGACTGGGGCGCGTTGCAAGCGAGCATCGTCCTGTCGATCATCCCCTGCCTCGTCGTCTATCTCGCGCTGCAGCGTTATTACATCTCCGGCTTGCTTTCAGGCGCGGTCAAATGAACGGTCTTCCGCCCGACGACCTGTCGCCCGAAGGCGCGCCGCCGCGCGACGTCGCTCCTGCGCCCGGCGCGCGAACGCTGCGCGATGTCGCGCAGGCGGCCGGCGTGTCGATCGGAACCGCCTCGAAGGCGCTCAACGCCAGCGGCCGGCTCAGCGCCGAAACGCGGGCCAAGGTGCTCGAGGTCGCCAAGTCGCTCGACTACCGGCCGAACGATCTCGCCCAGAGCCTGCATCGCGCGCGCTCGATGACGGTCGGTATCCTGTCGACCGACAGTTTCGGCCGTTTCACCTTTCCGATCGTCGAGGCGCTGGAGCGGCGCCTGTTCGATGACGGCATCGCCATCTTCATGTGCAACGCCACCGACGATCCGGCGCGCGAACGCCGCCACCTCGAGCAGTTGCTCGGCAAGCGGGTCGACGGACTGGTCGTCACCGCGCGGCGCGCCGACAAGCGCGCGCCGATCGAACCGGTCGCGCGCGGCCTGCCCGTCGTCTACGCGTTCTCCTACATCGACGACCCGGACGCATTGTGCCTGCTGCCCGACGACGAAGGCGGCGCGAGACTGGCGATCAGCCACCTCGCCCGGCTCGGCCGCAAGCGCATCGCCCATATCACCGGGCCGCGCCACTTCGAGGCGGTGCGCCTGCGCGAAGCGGGCTGGCGGGCGGCGCTCAGCGAGGCGGGACTGGCGGCGCGCGACAGCGACTGCCTGTCGGGGCGCTGGTCGGAGGCCTGGGGGCGCGAAGCGGTCGCCGAGCTGTTCAAGCGCAGCCGCGACCTGCCGGACGCGCTGTTCTGCGGCAACGACCAGATCGCGCGCGGCGCGGTCGACGCGCTCAAGGACATCGGCCGCTCGATCCCCGAGGACGTCGCGATCGTCGGCTTCGACAATTGGAACGTGATGGCCGACGCAACGCGCCCGCCGCTGACCAGCGTCGACATGAACCTCGGCGCGCTCGGCGCAGAGGCGGGCGCGGCGCTGCTCGACATGATTTCCGGCCGCCGGCTCGCCGGCCTGCGCCGCCTGCCCTGCTCGCTGGTCGTTCGCGCCTCCTGCGGGGCGCATGCGCACGCCGGCGCCTGAGAGGAATCCATGACCAGACAGCCCTACGCGCCGCTGCCCTTCACCGAAGTGGCGATGACCGGCCCGTTCTGGCGCGAGCGGCTCGAAACGGTGCTCACGCGCACCATTCCCAGCCAGCACGCCAAGCTCAAGGAGGCGGGAATCCTCGATTCGTTGAAGCTTCCCAAGCCCGTTCCGCCGCTGTCCATTCCGCGCAACAAGCACAATTTCACCACCCAGATCTTCTGGGATTCCGACGTCGGCAAGTGGATCGAGGCGGCGAGCTACGCGCTGTCGCATCGCCGCGACGCCGACATCGAGGCGAAGATCGACGCGATCGTCGACGACCTTGCGCGCGCCCAATCGCCCGACGGCTACCTCAACTGCTGGTACAACGGCCGCGAGCCCGAAAGGCGCTGGACCAACCTGCGCGACAACCACGAGCTCTACAACGCCGGCCATCTGCTCGAAGGCGCGATCGCCTATTTCCGCGCGACCGGTCGACGGCGCTTCCTCGACCTCATGGAGCGCTACCTCGACCACATCGCCGCGACCTTCGGACGCGGCCATGGTCAGAAGCGCGGCTATCCCGGGCATCAAGAGATCGAGCTCGCGCTGGTCAAACTCTATCGCCTGACCGGCGACCGCCGCCGCCTCGATCTCGCCGCCTATTTCATCGACGAGCGCGGCCGGCAACCGCACTACTTCACTCAGGAGGCGGTCGCGCGCGGCGACGACCCCGCCGCCTTCTGGGCCGGGACCTACGAATACAACCAGTCGCACATGCCGGTGCGCGAACAGACCAAGATGGTCGGTCACGCCGTGCGCGCGATGTACATGGCCTCGGCGATGGCCGATCTCGCGCTCGAGCTCGACGATGCTGGCCTCAAGCGCGCCTGCGAAGCGCTGTGGCGCGACGTGACGACCGCGCAAATGTACGTCACCGCCGGGCTCGGGCCGAAGGAGAGCAACGAGGGCTTCACCGAGCCCTATGACCTGCCCAACGAGACCGCCTACGCCGAGACGTGCGCATCGGTGGCGCTGGTGTTCTGGGCGCAGCGCATGCTGCACCTCGATCTCGACGGCGCCTACGCCGATACGATCGAGCGCGCGCTATACAACGGCGCGCTGAGCGGACTGTCGCGTGAGGGAACGCATTACTTCTACGCCAATCCGCTCGAGAGCCGCGGCCAGCACCCTCGCTGGGCCTGGCACGTCTGCCCCTGCTGCACGATGAACGTCTCGCGGCTGGTGGCTTCGGTGGGCGGCTATTTCCTGTCGCGCTCGGACGACGGCGTCGCGATCCATCTCTACGGCGGCTTTTCCGCCTCGCCGACGATCCAGGGCAAGCGGGTGACGATTGAGGAGACAAGCGACTACCCCTGGTCGGGCGACATCCGCATCGCTGTCGATCCCGAGACGCCGACGACGTTCGAATTGAAGCTGCGCGTGCCCGGCTGGGCGAAATCGGCGATCGCGACGATCAACGGCCGGCCGATCGCCCTCGCGCCCGCGCGCGGCTATGCGACGATCGCGCGCGAGTGGCGCGCTGGCGACGTCGTCGCGCTCGACCTGCCAATGCCCGCCGAGCGTCTATACGCCCATCCCGACGTGCGCACGGACGTCGGCCGCGTCGCGCTGCGGCGCGGCCCGCTGATTTATTGCGTCGAAGAGGCCGACAATCCCGGCGGCCCGGTTCAGCGACTGACGCTTCCGCGCGAGGCGCCGATCACGGTCGAGCGCGCGAGCGGGTTCGCCGGCGCGACGACGCTCAAGGCGCCGGCGAAGGCGCTCGCGTCGGCCGACGGCGACGCACTCTATTCGACCCGACCGCCCGCAGCGCGCGACGCGACGCTGACCGCCCTGCCCTACTTCCTCTGGGCCAATCGCCAACCCGGCTCGATGGAAGTGTGGATCGCCGAATCGGTTGCGTGAGCGCGCCGGCCGATCACCGCGCGTCGGCGCCGTCGTAGGCGAAGCCGCGGAAGTCGGCCTGGCGCGCCGCGCCCGACGTGTCGAACGCGAACATGCCGACGAAGGCGCCGGTGAATGAGCCGTGTTCTCCGGCGCCCGCTTCGTCGGAGATCAGCGACGCATCGAGGCTCGGCCCGACGTCGCGCCAGACGCCGTCGGCGAGCGCATAGGCGAATTGCAGCCTGGCGTGGTCGACCGAGACGGCGAGCCTCACCGGCCCGTCGCCGAGCCGGATCGGCGCCGCGAGTGGAAAGCTCAACCGCCCGGCGGGGAAATCGGCGAGGCAGCTCAGGATCGTCAGCGACCGTCCCAGGTTCTCGTCCCAACTCACCGCCAGCGCGTGGAACTTGAAGCGATTGTAATAGGCGGTCAGGCCCGCCGCCTGCTGGAAGGTGGTCGGCGCGAAGTCGAGCTCGGTCTCGGCGCGATAGACGAAATGCGTTTGCCGCCGCGCCGCCAGCGCCTGCTCGAACCACGAGCCGATCGACTCGCGCCCATAGAGGCGCAGCCAGCCGGGGCGCGCCGAGAGCGAGAAGATGCGCTCCGGATGCGGCGTGCGCAGCCATTGGAAATCGAGCGGCAGGCCGCCCTCGGCAGAGAAGTCATAGCGCTCGCGCGCGCCCCGCGGCGCCGGCGTCGTCGCGAACGGCGCCGGAACTTCGAGCGACGGGACCGGACCGAGGTGGGCGAGATAAAGCCAGCCGTCGTCGCCCCACACGCATTTCTGGATCGCCGTTTCGCGACCGAGCGGCGAGCGCCGCAGGCCTTGCAGCGGCCGCGAGCACAAATGGGTGTGATAGACTTGCCCGTCCGGCGTCTCGACGATCTGGCCATGGCCGGCGCGCTGCAGCGGCGCGTCGGGCGCGTCTTTCGCCGTGATGAGATGGACGTCGGGATGCAGTTCGTAGGGGCCGTCGATCCGCCGCGACCGCGCCATCGTCACGGCGTGGTCGTAGCCGGTGCCGCCTTCGGCGACGGTCAGGTAATACCAGCCGCCGCGCTTGTAGAGATGCGGGCCTTCGACCAGGCCATGCGCGCTGCCGGGGAAGATCGTCTTGGCCTCGCCGACCAGCCGGCGGCTCTCGGGGCTCCATTCCTGCAGGCGAATGCCGAAGAACGCGGGGCTCTTGGGGTGCGCGCCGGGCGCGGCGGCGCGATGGTTCCAAACCATGTTGACGAACCACTTGCGACCGTCGTCGTCGTGGAAGAGCGAGGGATCGAAGCCGCTCGAATTGACATGGACAGGATCGGACCACGGCCCCTCGATCGCCGGCGCTGTGACGATGTAGTTGTGCGTGTCCTTGAAACTGCCGTCGAGCCGCTTGACGTCGGTATAGACCAGCCAGAACAGCCCGTCGGCGTAAGACAGGCACGGCGCCCAGACGCCGCCGGAATCGGGCTCGCCGCGCAGGTCGAGCTGCGCGGCGCGATCGAGCGGGCGTTTCGCCAGCCGCCAGTTCGCCAGGTCGCGCGAATGGTGGATCTGCACGCCGGGGTACCATTCGAAGGTGGAGGTGGCGATGTAATAATCGTCGCCGACGCGACAGATCGAGGGGTCGGGGTTGAAGCCCGGCAGAATGGGATTGCGGATGACCGCCATGCGAAGCTTTCCTCCCTCTGGAGCGCGAGCGGCGTCAGCGCGCGGCCCACAGTAGCCCGCGCTCGAGGATCGTCCGCATTTCCGGCACCGCGAATTCGCTGGTGACGTGGCCGAGCGAACTGTAGAAGACGCGCCCGAGCCCGTGGCGGCGCTTCCACGCCACCGGCATGACCACCCCTTCGAGCCACGGCGCGTGCTCGCCGGAGAAGCGAGTCGTCGCCAGCACCTGGTTGGCAGGATCGACGTGCATGTAATATTGCTCGGAGCGGTATGCGAAGCTCGACAAACCCTGCATGATTGGATCGTCGGGCGCCGCGACGTCCACCTGATAGTCGACGATCCCGCCGGGATGGGCGACCCACTGGCCGCCGCAGATGAAGTGATAGTCTATGCAATCGCGGAAGGCGTCGCACATGCCGCCGTGATAGCCGGCGAGGCCGACGCCGCCGCGCACCGCCGCGGCGAGATTCTCGACCTCCTCCTTCTCGATCTTCGCCATGGTGACGATCGGCACCACCAGGCTCATGTCGGCGATCGCCGGATCGGCGAAGGCCTCGGTCGTGTTCTCGACATAGACCGTGAAACCGTGGCGCTCGAGCATCTCGCCGACGATCCGCGCGCCCTGCTCAGGCTCGTGGCCGCTCCAGCCGCCCCACACAATCAGCGCTTCGCGCATTCCCGCCTCTCCGATCATTCGCTCGTCAATCGAGCTCGCCGCGCGCGAGCGACGCCGGCATTGGCGCCGGCCGTTCCGGCCGCGAGGCGACGTCGATCGCCCGCCCCGAGTCGGACGACGCCTGAAACGCCTCCATCACCTCGAGCGCGTGTAGCGCCAGCGCGCCGCTCGCCCGATGCGGCCGGCCGCTGCGGATCGCCTGCGCCATGTCGGCGAGGCCGAGGCTGCGATAATTCGCATCTGCGTAAGGCCGCCGATTGGGGACCTCGCGCCACGTCGCGTCGACCTCAGCGATCTCGACCGCGCCGCCAAACCCGTTGGGATCGGGGACGATCAGCGAACCGCTTTCACCATAGATCTCGAGCGGGACATGCTTGTGGCCGACGACGTCGAAGCTCAACGTCACGCTGACTGCAGCGCCGCCGGCAAAGCGCAAGACGCCAGTCACGTGGGTCGCGACTTCGACCGGAATGCGTGTTCCTCTCAACGGCTCGCTGGCGATCGTCCGCTCGGCGCGCGTTCGCGTCGCGACGCCGATCACCTGCTCGACCGGACCGAGCAGGTTGACGAGATCGGTGATGTAATAGGGCCCCATGTCGAGCATCGGGCCGCCGCCGGCGAGATAGTAGAAGCCGGGATCGGGATGCCAGCGCTCGTGACCAGGGCACATGAAGAACGCGGATCCACCGACCGGCCGGCCGATCGCGCCATCGTCGATCAGCGCCCGCGCGGCCTGGTGCGCGCCGCCGAGAAACGTGTCGGGCGCGCAGCCGAGCCGCAATCCCTTCGCCCCCGCGGCGGCGGCGAGGCGTCGCCCTTCGGCGAGGCTGACGCCGAGCGGCTTCTCCGAATAGACGTGCTTGCCGGCCGCGAGCGCTGCGAGGTCGACCTCCACATGCGCCCTGGGCACGGTCAGGTTGAGCACGATCTCGACGTCCGGATCGGCAAGCAAGTCTTCCACCGAAACCGCGCGCAGCCCGAATTCGGCCGCGCGCGCCCGCGCCGCCTCGGGGCGCGCGTCGGCAAGAGCGACAATGTCGAGGATCGGAAACGTTCGGGCGGCGGTCAGATAGGCCGTGCTGATGTTGCCGCAGCCGATCACCCCGACGCCGACTGGCCTGGTCACGGCTCGCCCTCCGCGATCGCGGTGGACGGCCGCGCCGGACCCGTCGTGTTCCACGGCGCGCCGTAGAGATCGCGCAAGGTCATCGCCGCCGCGCCGCGCACCCAGATGCCGTCGCTCCACTCGCGCGCGACAATCTCGGAGACGTCGGCCAGGCTGGGCGGCAATTGCGCCGCCAGCGCGCGCCTGAGCGGCCCGAGGAAGTGCTCGCTATGCGCCATCTCCCCGCCGGAGACGATCACCTTGGGCGGCGCGAACAGGGTGATCAGATTGGCGATGGCGAAGCCGAGCGCCTCGCCCGCCGCAGCCAGCGCCGCGATGCAGCGCTTGTCGCCGGCGTCGGCGCGCTGCACGACCTGGGCGATCGCGCGGCCATGACCGTGGGCGCCGTCGGATTCGCGGCTGCGCGCCGGCGTCTCGAGATCCGCCAGCACCGAGGTCTCCGACGCGAGATCGCCGAGCCGGCCGCCTTCGTTGCCGGACGGTCGCACCATGAAGTCGCCGAGGTCGGGGCTCAGCCCGCTCGCGCCGCGAAACAGCTCGCCGTTGTGGAGGATGCCGAGGCCGAGGCTGCGCTCGACGCTGACGACGAGAAAATCGTTGAGCCCCCGCCCCTGGCCGAACCAGTGCTCGGCAAGCGCGCAGAGATTGACGTCGCAGTCGATCGTCACCGGCACGCCGAGCCGCTCCGTCAGTTGCGGTCCGAAGGCGACGTCGCGGTCGCCGAAGATCGGGCTCTGCCGGCAGACGCCCGCCGCCCGCTCGACCACGCCGGGCAGCCCGATGCACAGGCCGGAGATATCCTTCATCTCGAGCCCGGCGTCGCTGACGCAGCGCCGCACGCCGTCCTCGACCAGGTCGGCAATCACCGCCGGGGTCTGGCGGTCGATGCGGATCGGCAGCGCGACGCTGCGCAGCACGTCGGCGCAGAAGTTGGTCACCGCCACGGTGATGAGGTCGGGCGCGAGCTTGACGCCGACCACCCGCGCAGCGTCGGGATTGAGCCTCAGCATCACGCGCGGCCGCCCGCGCGTCGAGTCGCGCAGCGCGCCGACCTGCATCGTCATGATCAGTTTGTCGTCGAGCAGCGCCGCCGTGATCGCCGAAACCGTGGTCGGGCTGAGTTCGGTGAGTTGCGAGATTTCGACGCGGCTGATCGGCCCGAACCGCCGGATCGCGTCCATCACATGGAAGCGGTTGATCGCCCGCATCAGTTCGGGGTCGGCGGTTTTCATCGGGTTGGCGCTGAGAGCTGAAAAAATGATTTATTTTATGCGGGACAGGGAATTAATTTCATTGGAACAGACGCCTGTCAACCACGAGCCCCCGCCTTTGCTCGGCTGCGGCGGCCGGGCGCTTGACAGGCCCGGGAAGCCGCGACACATTTATTTGTATAGCGAATAAAAAACCAAAAGCACGCGCTCGCTTCAGGAGGAAATCATGTCGCTCAGAACCTTTGCGCTGGCGTCCGCCTGCGTGTTCGCCTTGGCCGGCTCAGCCCTGGCCGAGACGAACGTCACCATCCTGCACGTCAACGAAGTCGCCGCCGCCAAAACGCTGTGGGACAAGATCGCGGCGGACTACAACGCGTCGCACCCGGGCGTGAATGTCCAGTTCAAATACCTGGAGAACGAAGCCTTCAAGGCCAAGCTGCCGACCATGCTGCAGTCCGACGACCGCCCCGACCTCTTCTACAGTTGGGCGGGCGGCGTCATGCAGGCCCAGGCCAAAGCCGGCCTGCTCAAGGACATTACCGCCGACGTCGCCGACGTCGCGCCCACAATGTCGCAGACGGCCGTCAACGCCTTCAAGGCTGACGGCAAGTTGGTCGGCCTGCCGTTCGAATTGGGCGAGGTCGCCTTCTACTACAACAAGAAACTGTTCGCCCAAGCCGGCGTGAAGGCCAAGGACGTCAAGACCTGGGACGATTTCCTCGGCGCGGTGAAGAAGCTCAAGGCGGCGGGGATCACGCCGATCGTCGTCGGCGCCGGCGAGAAATGGCCGATGGCCTTCTTCTATGACTACCTCGTCATCCGCGTCGGCGGCGAAAGCGCGGTGCCCGATGCGAAGGCGAACAAGAACGGCGGCTTCAAGAACGCGACCTTCGTCGAGGCCGGGAAACGCCTTCACGAACTCGGAGCGCTCGACCCGTTCCAGCCTGGCTATCTCCAGACCTCGCATGCGCAGTCCGCCGGCGTGTTCGGCGACGGCAAGGCG
The DNA here is from genome assembly GCA_003164915.1 of Hyphomicrobiales bacterium. GTDB lineage: Bacteria > Pseudomonadota > Alphaproteobacteria > Rhizobiales > Beijerinckiaceae > Roseiarcus. The sequence goes on from PLRT01000068.1 coordinate 23,194, forward strand.
GCGATGGACCTGATGGGCCAATGGCTGCTCGGCATGCAAGCGCCGAATTCGGCGAGCGGCAAGGGTCTGCCGGAGGATGACATCGGCATCCTGTCGTTCCCGACCGTGCCGGACGGCAAGGGCAAGGCGACCGACACGATGGGAGGCATCAACGGCTTCCTCGTCACCAAGAGCGCGCCGGCGGAGGCCGTCGACTTCCTCAAGTTCTTCAGCCAAAAGAAATACGCCGAGGAGGCCGCGGCCACCGGCGCCTACATCCCGGTCGTGAAGGGCGCCGAAGCGGCGATCACCGACCCGCTGCAGCGGCGCCTGGCCGACGATCTCGCGGCGTCGACCTACCACCAGAATTACCTCGATCAGGACCTCGGTCCCTCGCTAGGTGGCGTCATCAATGAGATCTCGGTCGCCGTGGCGGCGGGACAGACGACGCCTGAAGCAGCGGCCGCAGCCCTCCAAGAGGCCGCCGAACAGCAGTAACGTTCGAATCGCGAACCGATGTTTCGCCCCGCCGCCCGCCCGCGGCGGGGCTTCTGTCCCAGCGCAGCGAGGCTCATCGTTTGCCGACCGCGGAGACGGCCCATTTCGAGCCGGCCAGACGGATGTCCGCCAACGGTTGGGCGGTCGCCCTCGTCTTCCTGCCGCCAGCGCTGCTGCTGTTCACCGTTTTCGTCGCGCTGCCGATGGTCGAGGCGGCTTGGTACGGCTTCTACGACTGGGATGGTTACGGCCGGCCGGAGCGGTTCATCGGCCTCAAGAATTACGGTTACCTGATCGGCAACCCGGTCTTCGCCCGGTCGCTCGTCAACAACGGCTTGGTGATCGCCGTTTCGTTGCTCGTCGAATTGCCGCTCGCGCTCGCCGCCGCGATGGCGGTCGCCGGCCGGGTCGTCGGCGCGGTGTGGTTTCGAATGATCTTCTTCCTGCCCTATGTGCTGGCCGACGTCGCGGCGGGGCTCATCTGGCGCTACATGTTCAGCGGCGACTATGGCCTCGTCGCCACGATTACCGGCGCCCTCGGCCTCCAACCGTATTACCTGCTCGCCGACAGGGACTGGGCGTTCACGGCAATCCTGATTGTCATCATCTGGAAATACTTCGGCTTCTACATGATGCTGTACATCGCCGGACTGAAAGGCATCGACAAGTCGGTGCTCGAAGCGGCGGAGGTGGACGGCGCGAGCGCGTTGCAACGCTTCCGCTACATCACGCTGCCGCTGCTTGGGCCGATGATCCGCCTGTCGATCTTTTTCGCCGTCGTCGGTTCGCTGCAGCTCTTCGACATCATCGTGCCGCTGACCGGCGGCGGGCCGTTCGACACGACGCACACGATGGTGTCGTTCCTCTATTATTTCGGCATCACCCGAATGCGCGTCGGCTTCGGCTCGGCGGTCGGCGTGGTGCTGTTCTTCATCTGCGTCACCTTCGCCATCGGCTACCAACGAATCTTCATGCGCAATGACTGAGATATCCGTGCCAGCCACCCCGCGCGACGAGTCCGGTCGCCGGCTCAGTCCGCTTGCGATGATCGCGATCTTCGGCGCGCTCGTCGCACTCTCCGCGGTCGTTCTCGTTCCGATCTTGGCCACCGCACTCGGCGGCTTCAAGACGCTCGGCGAACTGCGCGTCAATCTGCTGGGTCTGCCGCAGCACTGGGTGTGGAAGAACTACTGGGACATCCTGGCGGGCCATCGATACTGGCAAGTGCTCGGCAATTCGCTGCTGATCGCGCTGCTCACCGTCGCGCTCACGCTGGCGCTGTCGTCGATGGCCGCGTTCGCCTTCGCCCATCTCAAATTCTTCGGCGGCAAGTTCCTGTTGAGCTATCTGCTGCTCGGCATGCTGTTCCCGTTGGCGACCGCGATCCTGCCGCTGTTCATCAAGGTCCGCGACCTCGGGCTGCTCGATTCCTATTGGGGCGTCGTGTTGCCGCAGGTCGCCTTCTCGCTCGCCATGGCCATTCTGCTGCTACGCAACTCTTTCCGCCAATTGCCGGGCGAGCTTCTCGACGCGGCGATGATGGATGGCTGCGGCTACTTCCGTTACTTCATCTTCATCACCCTGCCGCTTTCCGGGCCGATCCTATCGACCGTCGCCGTGATCTCGTTCGTCGGCAGTTGGAACGGCTACCTCCTGCCGCTCGTCGTCCTCGACAGCGAGTGGCGTTATCCTTGGACGCTCGGCCTGATGGCCTATCAGGGCCAGTACAACACCTCGTGGCAGCTCGTGCTCGCCTTCATCACCCTGACCATCCTGCCGGCGATCGTGATGTTCCTGTTCGCCCAGCGCTACATCGTCGCCGGGCTCACCGCCGGCGCGGTCAAGTCGTAGCGCGCGCCGACAACCGGCGTCAGTTGATGCGCTTGCCGTCGCCGTCGAAGCGGTGGATGCGGTCCTCGCGGGGCGTGACGAAGATCTCCTGGCCGGCGGCGAGCGGGTTCTCGCCGGGCAACCGCAGCGTCAGAGAGCCGATCTCTCCGGCGTCGGCGTGGACCAGCGTGTCCGAGCCGAGATGCTCGGCGAGCCGCACCGTCGCCTTCCATTCCCCGGCGGTGGTCGAGACGTCGGCATGCTCGGGGCGGATGCCGATCGTCGTCGCGTCGCGCCTGGCCGCCGGCGCGCCGGCGATCAGGTTCATTTTCGGCGAGCCGATGAAGGTGGCGACGAACAGGCCGTTCGGCTTGTTGTAGAGTTCGAGCGGCGAGCCGACCTGCATCACCGCGCCCTTGTCGAGCACGACGATCTTGTTGGCCATGGTCATGGCCTCGACCTGGTCGTGGGTGACGTAGATCATCGTCGTCTTCAGTGCGTTGTGCAGTTCGCCGATCTCGANNTAGTCGGTGAGATTGAGCGTCGCCGCCGCCTTGCCGACCTTGCGTTCGATGACGTCGGATTTCTCACCCGCCATCTTCAGCGCGAAGCCGATGTTGTTGCGCACGGTCATGTGGGGATAGAGCGCGTAGGATTGGAACACCATCGCCAGCCCGCGCTGGGCGGGCCCGACGTCGCTGACGTCCTTGCCGTCGATGAGGATATTGCCGCCGGTCAGGTCCTCGAGGCCGGCGATCAGCCTGAGCAAGGTCGACTTGCCGCAGCCCGACGGGCCGACGAACACCGTGAATTCGCCGTCCTTGATGTCCAGATCGACGTCGTTGATGACGCTCACCGCGCCGAACGCCTTGCGCACCGATTGCAGTTGGATCGCGCCCATCGTCGCTTGACCTCTATGCGTGACCGTTTGCGCGGCTCGCACTTCCCACGCCGACTACGCGAACCGTTCCCCCAATGTGTTAGCGCATCCGCTGCGCCGACAACAGAGTGCGTCGCCGTTCTGGCCGAAGCGACAAGGAATTGAAACCCTGGAGAGCGCGGTGGGACTCGAACCCACGACCCCCTGATTAAGAGTCAGATTTGACATTCCTGATGTGGTCTTTTAATTTCAACGTCTCGCTGAAATATAACGCATTTATCGTTTCGTAGCGTTTCCAAGGTTACAGAGCGTTTCAAAAATGTGCTCCCCCAGAAGACCCTCTGATATCAAGGGGTGACCCCACTACGGACGAGAGAGCTGGCCCTGGTCGTCGGCACAGGATTCCGCGAAGGCTGAGTGGACCGCAGCCGGGGTTGGTCCTTTGCGATATTCGCGCGCTGGGCGTGACGGAGGGAGGGCGTAG
>PLRT01000245.1:0-43553 GCA_003164915.1 Hyphomicrobiales bacterium
GTCGGCGTCGGCGCGCGCAGATCGGAGGCGTGGTCGATCAAGGTCCAATCGGTCTCGTGGCCGACGGCGGAGACCAGCGGAATGTCGCTCTCCGCCGCGGCGCGCACGACAATCTCCTCGTTGAAGCTCCACAGGTCCTCGAGCGAGCCGCCGCCGCGCGCGACGATGATCAGGTCCGGCCGGGGAATCGCGCCCCCCGGCGCCAGCGCATTGAAGCCGCGGATCGCCTGCGCGACCTCGGCCGCCGAAGTCTCNNCGCGCGGCGTCGAACAGACCCTCTTCGGTCAGCTTGCGCCTTCGCGCCTCCAACAGCGCCATCAGCGCGCCGACGCCTGCCGGCTCAAGGGATTCGACGATGATCTGATAGGCCGATTTGCCGGGAAAGGTGGTGATCTTGCCGGTGACGACGACTTCGAGCCCTTCCTCGGGCTTGACGCGCATGCGGCCGAACACGCCTTTCCAGATCACCGCGTCGAGCCGGGCGTTGGAATCCTTAAGCGAGAAATAGACGTGGCCGGACGAATGCGGGCCGCGATAGCCGGAGATCTCGCCGCGCACCCGCACATAGCCGAAGCGGTCCTCGATTGCGCGCTTGAGCGCGCTCGCCAACTCGGTGACCGAGAACTCGGGCGCGTTGGCTCCAGGGGCGTCAGAATCGCTCATAGGGGAGACTATGCCGAAGCGCGGCCGCCGCGGCCAGCCGTCGGTCCATCCGCCTATGGCGTGGCGACGGAAAAAACCCTAAAAGCCCGTGCACGCCGGCCGTGGCAGGTCATGATGTCGCCGCGTTGTCCGGCCAAAGGGGCGCGTCGGCCGACGTCGCCCGGGGGCTGGACGTCGGGCGTCCGAGCCGACCGACTGGGGCCAGCAGAGCGGCAGGATGAATACGCGCAGGATCAAGACCGTCGCCGCCCGCACCGCTTTCGCGCTGATCCTCGCTTTCGGAGTCGGCGGCCTGGTCGGCCATGTTTCGGCCCAGCAGCTCAGCGCCGACTGCCAGCGGCTGCGCCAGGCGATCGCCGACGCCTCGCACAGCGATTCCTCGGCGCAATATCAGTCCGCCGCCGACCGCCAACGCGCCGAGCTCGACCGCACGGTCGCCTATGCCCATTCGATCGGCTGCGACCGACGCCAGTTTCTGTTCTTCGGCGCGGCCCCGCCGCCCCAATGCGGCGAGATCAACGCCCAGATCGGCCGCATGCGCGCCAATCTCGACGAGCTGCAGCAGAGGGCCGGCGGCGGGCCCGGCGGGCGCGGCGAGCTGATCGCGCGCTTCAACGCCCAGTGCGCGTCGCAGCCGCAGCAGCCGCAGCAGCAGCCGGCCAACATCTTCGACGCGATCTTCGGCTCGATCGCCAAACCGCCGAGCGACGTCCAGACCCTGCCGCTCAACCCCGACCAGCAGCCCGACAACACCGAGGCGCAGGCCGGCTCCAAGGCGGTATGCGTGCGTTCCTGCGACGGCGCGTTCTTCCCGGTTTCCTATTCGGCGAGCCAGGGTCGGCTCGCCGGGCTCGAGGACATGTGCCGCGCTTTGTGCCCCAACGCCGAGGTGTCGCTCTATACCTATCCGCCGTCGGGCCAGATCGAGCAGGCGGTGTCGATCAGCGGCGCGAAATACATCGACATGCCCAACGCATTGAAATACCGGCAGACCATCGATCCGACCTGCTCTTGCAAGCGCAAGGGCCAGAGCTGGGCCGACGCGCTCGCCGGCGCCGAAGCGAAGCTCGGCCGCGAGTCGAAGGGCGACGTCTTCGTGACGCCCGAGAAGTCGATCGAACTGTCGCGGCCGAAGTACGACGCCAGGAACGACGCGAAGGCCAAGAGCAAGTCGACCCCCGGCGCCACGGCCGCCGCGCAGACCAGCGACCCTGCCGTCGACGCGCTGAGCCAGCAGGCGGCGACGATCAGTCGTGAAGCCTCGGGCATCGCCGGCGGAGACGCGCAGACCGGCGCGAAATATGGCGAGGGTCAGGGCCAGGTTATCGAGTCGGTTGGTCCCAACGGGGTCAAGCGGAAGGTGCGGATAATCGATCCAACGCTCTGACGCGACCGATCAGCGGCAGAAGGGCGGCGAGCTCCGGCCCGGATTGGCGCCCGGTCAGCGCCAGGCGCAGCGGGTGGTAGAGGTCGCGCCCCTTGCGGCCGCTCAGCGCCTTGAGCTTCGCGGTCCACGCGCCCCAGGTGGTCTCGTCCCACGGCTCGTCGGGCAGGCAAGCGGCGGCCTGAACGAGCAGGGCGTGATCCTCGACGACCGGCGCGATCGCGCCGTGGACGACGCCCCACCACGTCTCCGCCTCATCGAGCCGCGCGAGATTGCCGCGCGCCGCGTTCCACAATGGCTCCGCCTGCGGCCCGGCGACGCCGAGCGCCTCCAGCCGTTCGCGCACGGCGGAGAACGGCAGGTGGTGCAGCACGCGCGCCGACAGCGCCCTGAGCTCCGCTTCGTCGAAGCGCGCCGCGGCGCGCGAGATGTCGGCAAGGTCGAAGGTCGCGGCGAGCTCAGCGAGCGAGGCGACCGGCCTCACCGCCTCTGCCGAGCCGACCAGCACCGCCAGCGCCGCGACCGCGAGCGCCTCGACGCCGCTTTCGCGCAACGAGCGGATCGACAGCGCGCCGGTGCGCTTCGACAGGCCTTCGCCGCCGGCGCCGGTGAGCAGATTGTGGTGGCCGAAGGCCGGCGCTCGGGCGCCCAGCGCCTCGAAGATCTGGATCTGCACCGCGGTGTTGGTGACGTGGTCGTCGCCACGGATGACATGCGTCACCCCGAGGTCGATGTCGTCGACCACCGACGGCAGGGTGTAGAGGAAGCTGCCGTCTTCGCGCTTGAGCACCGGATCGGAGAGCGAGGCGCAATCGATGTGGCTCGGTCCGCGCACCAAGTCGTCCCAGCGCACCACGCTCGCGTCGAGCTTGAAGCGCCAGTGCGGCTTGCGGCCCTGCGCTCCGAGCTCGGCGCGCTCGGCGTCGCCGAGCTTGAGCGCGGCGCGGTCGTAAATCGGCGGGCGACCGAGCGCCTGCTGGCGCTTGCGCCGGCGATCGAGTTCCTCGGCGGTCTCGTAGGCCGGATAGAGCCGGCCGGCCTTTTTCAGCGTCTCGGCCGCCGCGTCATAGAGCGCCATGCGTTCGGACTGACGGCAGGTGATGTCAGGGACGATTCCGAGCCAGGCGAGGTCGGCCTCGATCGCGTCGGCGTATTCGCGCCGCGACCGCTCGAGGTCGGTGTCGTCGAAGCGGAGGACGAAGCGTCCGCCGCCGCGCAGGGCGTAGAGCCAGTTGATCAGCGCGGTGCGGGCGTTGCCGATGTGGATCAGCCCGGTCGGCGAAGGGGCGAAGCGGACGACGGGATAGGCGGCCATGCGCCTTCATAGAAGCGTCGCCTAGGCCCGGCAATATCGCCCGACCGCCGATTCGCGGCTGAAACGCCTGGGGGCTTCATGACGATCTCCGCCCTGGCCGCCGGCGTGGCTGGCGGCGGCCTCGCGCTGCATGTGTTCAGCGCCGCCATCGCCGCCGTTCGCTGCCGCCGCGGCGGCAGGTCGGTTCCCGTCCCCGCCGCCGCCCCGCCGGTCGCGATCGTCCAGCCTTTGTGCGGCGTCGAGCCGTTCTCCAAAGAGACGCTCGCGTCGATCTTCGCGCTCGACTATCCCGACTACGAGATCGTTTTCTGCGTCGCCGACGCCGCCGACCCGATTGCGCCGATCGCGCGCCGGGCGATGGCCGCCCATCCGCAGATCGCGTCGCGGCTGTTGACCGGCGACGACCGGGTCAGCGCCAATCCCAAGCTCAACAATGTCGTCAAGGGCTGGAAGGCGGCGCGGCGCGATTGGATCGTCATCGCCGACTCCAACGTTTTGATGCCGCGCGACTATATCCAACGCCTGCTGCGGCGTTGGCGCGACGACACCGGCATCGTCTGCGCTCCGCCGCTCGGCGCGCAGCCGGAAAACTTCGCCGCCGAGATCGAATGCGCGTTCCTCAACACCTATCAGGCGCGCTGGCAATATTCCGCCGAGGCGCTCGGCTTCGGCTTCGCCCAGGGCAAGACGATGCTGTGGCGGCGCGACGTGCTCGAGGCGGGCGGGAGCATCGAGGCGCTCGGCGCCGAGATCGCCGAGGACGCCGCCTCGACCAAGCTCGTCCATCGCGCCGGCCTGCGCGCCCATCTCGCGTCGCCGCCGTCGAAGCAGCCGCTGGGCGTGCGGCGCCTGCGCGACGTCTGGGCGCGGCAGGTGCGCTGGGCGCGGCTGAGGCGCGCGACTTTTCCACTCTATTTCGCGCCCGAGCTTGTCACGACGAGCCTGCTGACGCTCGCCGCGGCGGCAATCGGCGGCGATGAGATCGGCCTGACCGCGCCAGCGGCGCTGACGCTGGCGGCGGCGATCTGGTACGGCGCCGAAGCCGGCCTCGCCGCCGCCGCGGGCTGGCCACTCGCTTGGTCGTCCTTGCTCGCCTGGATCGCGCGCGACCTCGCGCTGCCGGGCCTGTGGTTCAGTGGCTGGATGAACGCCCGCTTCGTCTGGCGCGGCAACGTGATGTCGGCCGACGAAGAGACGCTCGTCGCCGAAGGCCCAGGCGGCGGGGCGCCGGGCTAGCGACCGGGCGTTATCTGGCGTTCGGCCGCGCGCTGCCGGGCGTCACCTCGTAGAGCCGCGCGCGATCGCCGAACTCGGCGAAGACAGCCGGGTCGGCGCCGGTGACGAACACCTGCGAACCGAGGCGTTCGAGCGCGGCAAAGAGGGCCGCGCGGCGCCGTGGATCGAAATGCGCCGCCGCTTCATCGAGCAGCGCGATCGGCGAGACGCCCGACATGTCGGCGACGAGCCGCGCATGCGCGAGCACCAGTCCGACCAGCAGCGCTTTCTGCTCGCCGGTTGACGAGAGCGCCGCCGGCGCGCCTTTGGGGCCGTGGAAGACGACGAGGTCGCTGAGGTGCGGCCCGATCAACGCCCGGCCCGCCGCGGCGTCGCGTGCGCGATTGTCGTCGAGCAGCGCGCGATAGCGGTCCTCGGCGACCAGCGCCGGGTTCTCCGCCGCGAGCGTCTCGATTTCGCCCTCGATCGTCAGCGTCGCCCAGGGAAAGGGCGACTCCTCGTCGCGCTCGCGGGCGATCGAAGTGGCGAGGCGGTCGACGCATTCGCGTCGCGCCGCAGCGACCGCGACGCCGAGTTCGGCCGCTTCGCGCTCCAGCGCGTCGAGCCAATGGGCGTTGCGCGCGCCCTCTTCGAGCAGGCGGTTGCGGCCGCGCAGCGCACGTTCGAAGGCCGAGACGCGCGCGCCGTGATTGGGGTCGACCGCCAGCACCAGGCGGTCGAGAAAGCGCCGCCGCTCGCTCGCCGGGCCGACGAACAGCCCGTCCATCGTCGGCGTCAGCCAGACCAGGCGCAGATGGTCGGCGAAGGCGCGCGCCGAGGCGACCGGCGCGCGGTCGATGCGGTTGAGCCGTTCGCCCGGCTTGTCGCCGTCGCCCGGCTCGAAGCCGACGCCGAGCTGATGCGTCGCGCCCCCGTCCTCGACCTCGATCGAGATCGCGAAGCCGCCGCCGCCGCCGATGCGCGCGCAGGCCGAGAGTTCGGCGCGGCGCAGGCCGCGGCCGGGCGCGAACAGCGACAACGCCTCGAGCAGATTGGTCTTGCCGGCGCCATTCTCGCCGCAGAAGACGATCAACGCCCCCTCGAGCGCCAGATCGAGGGTGGCGTAGGAGCGGAAGTCGCCGAGCATCAGCCGGCGCGCCATAGGGCGCCGGCGGGCCGCGGGCGTTTCAGGCGGGCTCGACATCGGCGCCGATGTGCCACGTCCGTGGCGTCGGCGAAAGGGGCGCGGGCTGCTTGTCGCGCAGCGGCGGCTGGCGTAATCCCCGCCGCAGCGGCTTGTTCGAGAGGATCGCAGCCCATGGCGTCGTTTGAAGTCCTGATGCCCGTTCCCGGCATGCCGGAAATCGCCGATCGGCTGGAGAGGCGGGTCAAACTGCACAAGCTGTGGGAGGCGGCCGACCGCGAGGAGCGGCTCGCGGCGATCGCGCCGAACGTGCGTGCAATCGTCTCCACCTGGGTGAGCGCGCCGGTCGACGCCACGCTGATGAGCCGCCTGCCCAAGCTCGAGATCGTCGCCAGTTTCGGTGTCGGCTACGACCACATCGACGCCGCCTGGGCCGGCCAGCACGGCGTCGTCGTCACCCACACGCCCGGGGTGCTCGACGAGGACGTCGCCGACATCGCCATCGCGCTGACCCTCGCCGCGACCCGCCGCCTGCCGCAGGCCGAACGCTACCTGCGCGAAGGCCGCTGGCCGAGCGGCGCCTATCGTCTCACCGCCTCGTTGCGCGGGCGGACGATGGGCATTCTCGGGCTCGGCCGCATCGGCGCTGCGATCGCGCGGCGCGCCGAGGCGTTCGGCCTTAAGATCGCCTACCACGGCCGCCACAAGCAGGACGGCGTCGCCTATCCCTATTACGAGACGCCGATCGCGCTGGCCGAAGCCTGCGACATCCTGGTGATCGCCGCGCCGGGCGGGCCTGCGACGCGCCACATCGTCGACTCGCGCGTCCTCGCTGCGCTCGGCGCCGACGGCGTGCTGGTCAACATCGCGCGCGGTTCGCTGGTCGACGAAAGGGCGTTGATCGCGGCGCTGCGCGACGGCGTTATCCTCGCCGCCGGTCTCGACGTCTACGAGAAGGAGCCGAACGCGCCGACCGAGTTGATCGCGCTCGACAACGCCGTCCTGTTGCCGCACGTCGGCTCGGCGACCCGGCACACGCGCGCGGCGATGGCGAATCTGGTTGTCGACAATCTGTTGTCGTGGGTCGACGGCAAGGGGCCGCTGACGCCGACGCCGGAAACGCCTTGGCGGCGCTGAGCGGCGCCTAGTTCGCCAGCTCGATCAGCCGGCGCGCGCGCAGGTCGACGCGCGGCGCCGGGAACATCACGATCTCGCCCTCGCCGTCGGCGGCAAAGACCAAGGCAACGTCGCGCCTAGCGGCGCGAAGCGCGAAAATACGCGCTTCGACGGCCTCGACGCCGCGCCGCTCCGCCGCCTGGCGGCGCGCGCCTTCGAGCGACAGGGTGAAGAGCGCGCCGGAGGCGAGTTCGAGGCCGTTCTGACCGCGATAAGCCGTGAAAGTCTCCGGCAGCGAGTCGTAGATCGAGCGGCCCTCGCAATCGAGGGCGTCGCGCGTCCAATCGGGACGGAAGCGCGCGAACATGCGGACGCAGCGCGCGCGCTCGACCCGATCGAATCCCGCCCAGTTTTCCGCCAGGAAGCGCCAGAAGCGCCGGCCGACCGCCGGCGAACGGCGCCGGGTGGCGAAACAGTCCAGCGTCGCTGCGGGCCGCGGTCCGAGGTCGGCGGACGGCGGCGGCGCGCCGTCAAGGGCGTCGAATGGGGACAGGTCGAACGACATCGGGCCTCGCGCTGGTGAAATGCGCGGCGAAACTCGACGGCGGACATTGTCCGAAGCTGAACCGGCGGACCCGGCCTTGCGCGAAGCTGGCGCGGGAATTGCGCCGGCGATCGTGATCGCGCTTTTCACCGCCGCGACGGCCCGCTAGTCTCGCGATCGTTGAGGGGCCCTGACGGAGGCTCACCCATGCGAACGACGCTTCTCGCGTTTCTCTTTGCCGTAGTCGCCGCCGGCGCGGCGAGCGCGTGCTCCTACCACATGACGATGGCGCAGGGCGATCAGGCCCAGCCGACGCAAACCACGCAGGCTCAGCAGGCGCCGGCGCAAAACGACGAATGACCTGACGCGGCGCGGTCGTCCTGTCCGGACCGGCCGCGCCGTTTTCACGCCGCGCCGACGGAGGTTGGCCGACTCGGCGCAGCGCTGCGCCAGCGCCCGCTCCGGAAGCGACAACCGTCCCATTTCGACAGTCGGACGCGGGCTCTCGATCCCGTTTTGGCGCCCAGGCGCGGCCTCGGCTCGCCGCGATCTCGACGAACAGCGGCAAAATCGCACAGCGAGACGCGGCGTCACAAGTCGGGTCAACCGCTTGATTCTGCGGAGTTGGCCCGCCGGCCATGGTTTCCAAATCGTGAAGCGGGATCAAAAATGTAACGCCAATCGGTGACGCCGATGGCGCCCGCAATGCTCCGCCTCCGCGGCGCGATGGGTCGCGTCCCGGAGACAAAAATGAGCGAGCGTCGTCAATCGAGCCGGCAGCGCACCTATCTCGGCGGTCGCGCGAGCTGCGACAAGCTTGCCACGAGCGACGCGTGCCTGGTGCGCGAGCGATCGGAGGGCGGCGCGCGGCTCGAGCTCTCGGGCTCGACGCTGATGCCCAACGCCTTCGATCTCACGCTGCGCGACAGCGGCGAGACGCGGAGGGTCCGCGTCGTCTGGCGCGACGGCCGGCGGCTCGGCGTCGCCTTCGAGTCGGCGGCGGCGCCGATCGCGCCCGAGGCGTCCCGGCGCATCCGCCAACTCGAGGCGGATCGACGCGCGCTGCTCAACCGCCTCGCCATCGAAGAGTCGCCGCTGTGAAATGGACCGCCGCGGCCTATGCGCTCGAGCGTCTGCTCTTCCCGCTGATCGTCGCGATGGCGCTCCTCTACGTCTTTCGCGACGCCCCCGCCACCACCGACCCTTACGTCGACGCGATCAATCATTGGCTGGGTTTCGACCAGCTCATGCGTGCGCTCGACCATGGGCTGTGAGATGCAAGCCTCGACGTTTGCAGGCGGCAGCTGGGCCTCGAGCCGCTGCTCGGCCGCTGCCCGCGGCAATTGTCGGGCGGCTCGCGCCAGCGTGTCGCCATGGGCCGAGCGATCGCGCGCAACGCCAAAATGTTTCTGTTCGGCGATCCGCTCTCCAATCTCGACGCCAAGTTGCGCGTCCAGTTGGGCGCCGAGATCAGGGAGCTGCAACGTCGCTTCCGCATAACGACGGTCTATGTCACGCGCGACTAGGTCGAGGCGATGACGATGGGCGACAAGATTGTCGTGCTCAATGGCGGATGCGTCGAGCAGAGCAGTCTGCCACCAGAATTGTAAGATCGGCCGGCGAATCTGCTGGTTGCGAGCTTCCTCGGTTCGCCGGCGATGAACCTGATCGACGGCGCCGATGCGGCCCGCCTCGCGCTGTGCGGCGGCTTCGCGGCGGCCGATCGCGCCGGTTGCCGCCGTCCGGTCGGGCCGCGAGGTCGTGTCCGGCGTCCGTCCCGAGCATGTCGATCTCGCTCCGAACGGCGGACTCCCGTGCAACCTGTCGCTGGTCGAGCCGACCGGCTCGCTGAGCGCGAGGGCGACACCGTCAATCTCTCGCTCGCGGCGGAACGGGTTCATTTTTTCGACTCGAAGTCCGGCGAGCGTCTCGTCGCCGGCCGTAATCCCTAGACCGCGGCGCGCCCCTGCGACCCGGCGTTGCGCGGCCGAATGCGCCCTGGCGGGGCCGCAGTCCTTGCAATAAGACGGGCTGAATCGCCCCTTCGGCGCTTTGTGCGTGGGCGAATCGGGAGCTTGGCGCATGGCGGATGCGGTCGACCTGCTGGTGATCGGTGGCGGAATCAACGGCGCGGGCATCGCGCGCGACGCCGCGGGGCGCGGGCTGTCGGTCGTGCTGTGCGAGAAAGGCGACCTTGCCGAGGCGACCTCGTCGCGCTCGAGCAAGCTCGTCCATGGCGGCCTGCGCTATCTCGAATATTATGAGTTCCGCTTGGTGCGCGAGTCGCTCGCCGAACGCGAGTCCCTGCTGCACGCGGCTCCGCACATCGTCTGGCCGACCCGCTTCGTGCTGCCGCATTCGCCGCAGGACCGGCCGGCGTGGATGCTGCGCATCGGCCTCTTCCTCTACGACACCATCGGCGGCCGGCGCACCTTGCCCGGCTGCCGCGCGCTCGACCTTCGCCGCGAGCCCGAGGGTGCGGCGCTGCTGCCGGCCTTCGTCAGGGGATTCGAGTATTCGGACTGCTGCACCGACGACGCGCGGCTGACGGTCCTCACCGCGATCGACGCGCACGAGCGCGGTGCGCGCATCCTGACGCGAACGCTGGTCGAATCGGCGCGGCGCGACGGCGACGTCTGGCGCGCGTCGATCGTCGATCAGGCGAGCGGCGAGAAGCGTGAGTTGGCGGCGCGCGCGCTGGTCAACGCCGCCGGCCCATGGGTCGACCGGGTGATCGACCGCATCGAAGGCGTCCGAAGCAGGATCGGCGTGCGGCTGGTCAAGGGCAGCCATGTCGTCACGCGCAAGTTCTGGGACGGCCCCCAGGCCTATCTGGTGCAGAACCACGACCGTCGCGTGATCTTCGTCATCCCCTATCAGGACGACCTCGCGCTGATCGGCACGACCGAGATCCCGTTTTCAGGCGCGCCGGAGACGGCGGCCGCCGACGAAGCGGAGATCGTCTATCTGCTCGCCGGCGTCGCTGGCTATTTCCGCGACGCGCCCAAGCGCGAGGACGTGATCGAAGCGTGGGCGGGCGTTCGTCCGCTGTACGACGACGGACATGGCGACCCGTCGGCGGTGACGCGCGACTATGCGTTCGAGCTCGACACGACGGGTGGCGCGCCGTTGCTCAACGTGTTCGGTGGCAAGCTCACCACCTACCGTCGCCTCGCCGAGCGTGCGATGAAGAAGCTCAAGCCGTATTTCGTCGCGATGCGCGGCGACTGGACGGCGCAGGCGATCTTGCCGGGCGGCAAATTCGAAAACGGCGACTTCGAGCGCTTCGTCGCCGCGCTCGCCGGCCAATATCCGTTCCTGCCGCCCTCGCTCGCGCGTCACTATGCGCGGCTCTACGGCGCGCGCGCGGCCAAGGCGATCGGCGCAGCCGCCTCGCTCGCCGATCTCGGCCGCCGCTTCGGCCCCGACTTCTACGAGCGCGAGGCGCGCTACCTGATCGCCGAGGAATGGGCGCGGACGGCCGACGACGTCATCGTCCGCCGCACCAAGCACGGCCTGCGCATGAGCGCCGACGAGCGCGCCGCGTTCGCGGACTGGATGCAGAGCGCCGTCGCGGCGACGGCGTGACGGCGATCCCCCCTCGCCGGCAGGCGCGCCCGCCGTGGCGCGGTTCGCATCCGTAGGCGCGCGCACCCAAATCGGCGACGCGCCGTGCGCGAGGCTGGCGATGGCTGCCAAAAGGGATCGGCGAATGTCTTGCTGCGGCGTTCCTGGTCTTTCACCGCGGCGAACGCGACGCACGCCCGACCTGCGCCGGACCTGCGCGTTACGATGCTCCTCCGTATAAGGCGACGCGAGCGCGCCGCCACAGCGCTGCTGCCGGCGACGCTGGAACTCGCCGAGCTGTCGGCGCTCGTCGCCTACGGCCTGCGGCAGGCGCGCAAACGGCGCGCGTTGCGCCCGCAGCCGCGGCTGCCGATCGCGACGTTTCTCGCGCCGTCGATCTGGCTCGTCTGCCGGTTCGAGGCGTGGACGCCCGCTTCCTAGGCGGGAATGGCGAAGCCGCCGCCGCGCTCGAGCGCGCGGCGATAGGCGGGTCGCTCGCGGATGCGCTGGAGATAGGCGATGAGCCTCGGCCGGCTCTTGTCGAGGCCGCCGCGGCGCGCGGAAGCCTCGACCGGATAGCTCATCTGGATGTCGGCGGCCGAGAACGCTTCGCCGGCGAACCAGATCGAGCGACCGAGCTCGGCCTCCATCAGGTCGAGATTGTCGGCGATCCGCGGCGAGACGACCGTCGTCTGGACGCGTCGCGCCACAGCGGCGACGACCGGCCGGATCGGCCAGGGCGGCGCGGCCGCCATCCGCTCGAGCACGAGCTTCATCAGCAGCGGCGGCATCGCCGACCCTTCGGAAAAATGCAGCCAGTAGAGATAGCGCGCCCGCTCGGCCGATCCGGGCGTCGGCGCCAGGCCGGCGTCGGGGTTCTGCTCGACGAGATATTCGAGGATCGCGCCGGACTCGGCGAGCGTGACGTCGCCGTCGACGACGACCGGCGATTTGCCGAGCGGATGAACGGCGCGCAGAGCGGGCGGCGCCAGCAACGTCTTCGGATCGCGCGCGTAGCGTTCGACCTCGTAGGCGAGGCCGAATTCCTCGAGCAGCCAGAGCACGCGATGGGAGCGCGAATTCTCGAGGTGATGGACGACGATCAACGACCCCTCCTTGATCTCGGCTTCGCCGCGCGTAGTCAGGCGGCGAGAGCCTGCTCGACCGTGGCGATGCGGGCGAAGCGATCGGCCAGCACCAGCTCGGTCCGCGCCTTGATGTCGTCGGCGCACCATTCGCGGCCGCGCGCGTCGGTCATCGGAAAGGTCAGCGTCGCCTCGGAAACGAAATCGACGGCGAAGCCGAGGTCGGAAGCGTGGCGCGTCGTCGTCTCGCAGCATTGTTCGGTGCGGATGCCGGAGACGATCACGCGCCGGACGCCGTTTGCAATCAGCCAGACGTCGAGCCCGCTGCCGACCAGTGCGCTGTGCCGTCGCTTCCTGAAGATCGCGTCGGGCGCGAGTCTCAGCGGGGCGAGCGTCGTCACCGAGCCCGACGACTCGGCGAAGGCGCCCGTCTCCTCGACATGGAAGACCTGCACAATCGGAACGCCGGCCTTCCTGGCGCCGTCGATCAGCGCCTGTTGGCGCTCGAGATAGGCGTCGAGACGGTCGACGCGGAAATAGGGTCGGTGGCGGAACGATTCCTGGGCGTCGATGACGATCAGCGCGGCGTTAGCGACGGACATTTCGGGCCTCTTCGACGGATGCAACCCGCAAACATTAGCCTGCCGGATGATCGGGGAAACGCTCTCGTCGGCCGAACATACGATCATTCACGCCAAAACGGCGCCGAGCCTGCGGGGCGAAGGGCGTTTGCGCGGATCACGGGGAGGCGGCGCGGGCTTTTTTCCGCCATGCGGCCTGATATTCGCCAAGACCCGCGACTTCGGCCGGCGCCCGAAGCTTCAGTTCGACCTCGCGAAACGGCAGCTCGCCCTCCGGTCCCATCAGCGCCAGCAGGGCGGCGCCGACCGAGGTTCCCTCCAAGGCGAGCGACGACGACACCGTCTGGCCCGGCCGCAGCGCCGCCAGCAGCGCGCAATAGAGGTCGTTGCGCGCGAAGCCGCCATCGATGACGATCGGCGAACGCGACTCGAGCGCGTCGAGCGCTTCGGCGGTCATCAGCGCGGTATAGAGCGTGGCCAGCGAGGCGCGCTCGCCCAAAGCGCCAGTCAGCGGCCCTTCGAAACGTCCGCGATTGCCGCTGCCGGCGACCGGGCCGCCGGTGTCGCTGAACGACGGCAAGGCGAACGCCGCGTGGGCGACGATGGCTTCGACGTCCATCGCCGCGGCCGCCGAGGGCGAAGCGCCGGCGAGCAGCTTGTCGAACTCGCCGCCGCCGAAGAAACCGCAGCAGCCGACCGGCCGGCCGAAGACATTGGTGAACGAGAACGTCCCGCGATTGGGATCGAGGCGCAGGATGTCGGCCTGGCTTTCGAAGCCGATGATGAAGGTGCCGGTCGACAGCAGCGCGAGTTCGTTGAAGCCCCCGGCGAGATAGCGCAGATAATTGGCGTCGGAATCATGGACGCCGCAAAGGATGCGGCCGCGACCGGAGAACGCGGCCGGGCGAAACGCCCGCTTCAGTTCGCCGATGTCGTCCCAGGCGCGCGTCAGCGGCGCGAAGCGGGCGGCCCAGCCGCGCTGCCGAGCGACCGAGGAAATGTCGCCGTTGAGCACGTCGAGAAGCTGCGAGAACGCGCCGAGCGCGGTGACCTCGCAAGTCTGCCGACCGCCGAGGCGGAAGGCGAGATACTGGCTCCAGGTCATGATCGACCGCACCCGCTGGAACGCCTCGGGAAAGGCGGTCTCGAGCCAGAAGAGCTGCCGGCCTAGCGACAGCGCGGCGGGCCAGGTGTTGCAGAACGTTTCCGAGAAGGGCGGAGCGATCTCCGCGTAGGCCTCGNNCCGCCGGCGGCTCGGCGAGATAATCCATGACCGGCGTCGCCAACTCGCCATTCTCGTCGACGCAGCCGAGCGTCGAGCCGAAGGCGCTGACGACGATCGCGTCCACCGGCAGGACCCGATCGAGTTCGCCGATGGCGCCGATCGCGAACGCGACGATCCGCTCGGCGTCGATATGGCGATAGGGCGGACCGTCGCGGTGAACGGTTTCCGTCTTGCGCCGAGCGATCTCGCGCAGCCCGGCGTCGAACAGGGCGACCTTGCTGTTCGTCGCGCCAATGTCGACGACGGCAATGCCCCGCGGAACGGCTGAAGTCATTTCAATCCACCCAACCCTCGCGGCGAGGGCGCCAAAGGCTGCTTGCCGTCAACGCCGCGGGCAATGTCTCCGCCCGTTTCGCGGGAGCGGCGTCACGCCCGTCGCGCGTCAGTTCATCTCCTGGCCGCCGGTGACGCTGAGCGCGACGCCGGTGATGTACGACGATGCGTCGGAAGCCAGGAACGCCACCGCGTTGCAGACGTCGTCGTAGCTGCAGCCGCGCTTCATCGGCACCTGGTCGACATAGGCCTCGCGCACGTCGTCGACGTCCTTGGCGCCGGGAACCTTGCCGGCGCGCAGGTACTGGACGAACAGGCCCTTGTCGGGATCGGTCCACAAGGGCGAGTCGAGCAGGTTGCCGGGGCAGATCGCATTGCAGCGGACATTGTGCTTGGCCATCTCCAGCGCAACGCTCTGGGTGTGGCCGATGCAGCCGAACTTGCTCGCCGCATAGGCGGAATTGGCTGCGCTGCCTTTCTTGCCCGACTTCGAGTTGATGTTGATGATCGAGCCGGCGCGCTGCTTCGCCATCACCCGGCAGGCGTGCTTGGTGACGAGGAAATAGCCGAACAGGTTGACGGTCATCACCGCGCGCCATTTTTCGGCGTCGGCCTCGGCGATCGGCTCGGCGATCAGGATCGCCGCATTGGAGACGACGACGTCGACCCGGCCGAAGTCGCGCTCGGCGTCGAGGAACAGCTTTTCCACCTCGGCCTCGCGGGTGACGTCGACCTTGACGCCGACGACCCGCGCCGCCGTCGCCTTGGCGATCGCCGCCGCGGCTTCCTTGGCGCCCTGTTCGTTGACATCGGCGACGACGACGACGCAACCCTCGTTCACCAGCCGCTCGGAGATCGCCCGGCCGAGCCCCTGCGCGCCGCCGGTGACGATGGCGACCTTGTCGGCAAGCGTTGCGGTCATGACTTGGCGAACCTCTCGAGCAGCGCGCGCTCGGCCTCGATGTTCCAATGGCCGCCCTCGAGCCTGGCGTCGCCGCCGAGCTCGGCGAGCGGCGTCAGCTTGAGGCCGCGGCACGACGGATAGACGAGGATCTTGCCGGGCAGAAGGTTCATCTCGACGGCGCGAATGCCGTCGATCGCGCCCTCCAGGCCGGCCACCGCGGCGACCGACAGATTGGTGTCGAGCGCGCGCTCGGCGACCTTGGCGAGCACCTGCTGCATGTCTTTCAGCACCGAGCCGCTGGTGCCGATGAAATAGAGCTGCTTGGCGACATAGGCGTCGAGATCGACCAGCGCGGTCTTGTCGGCAGGGATGCCGGCGAATACATTGACGATCCCGCGCGGCGCGGAGGCCACGACGGCCAGGGCGACCAGCGCCGGGACCGGCGCCATCAGCACGGTGTAGTTGAACGCCTCGCTGGGCTGCGCCTTCGACGGATTGTAGCCATGGTAGCCGACGCGATGTTGGTCCGCCAACGGCGCGGCGAGTTTGTCGAGTCCGGCCAGACGCGCGTCGTTGAGGTCGCCGGCGTAGACCGTCACTTCGGGAACGCCCTGACACAGGTCGCGGATGACGTGCATCGCGCCCATCGGCCCCGCCGCGCCAACGATGTTGATCTTGTCTCCCGGTCGGATCTCGGCGCTGGCGGGGATCACGGCGTAGGCCGCCGCCGGATCGGCGCCGGCGGTTCCGACGACGCGGATGCCGCCGTAATGGACGCGGCCGACCTGGGTCTCGACCTGTCGGCCGAACTTGCGGCCGCCCTGGACAATCGCCAGAAGTCCGCTGGGCGCCAGCTTGGCGAACAGTTTCTCCACGGTCGCCGCGTCGGCGCCGAAATAGACGATGTCGTCGAAGCTCGCGTCAGGCTGCGTCGCGACGGAATCGCCGCTCGCCAAGACGACCGCGCCAGGCCTGCCCGGCAGTTTGTCGACGATTGCAGGGTCGACCGGCGCGTCGCCGGCCACGAGCAGCCGGCCGCCCGCCTTCAGCGTCCGCCGCTGGACTTCGGCGTAGGCGTTCTCGACGCAGGCCCATGGCTCGACCAGCGCCAGCGCCGAAGCCGACAGGTCTTCGGGCGCGGGGATCAGCATAGACTCGCCCTCGGGCGAGGTGATGACCCGCTCGTCGAGCAGCACATATTCCTGCAGCCCGCCCTCGAAGTTGTAGCCGAAGGCGGCGTTGGACTTGTCGGTCGGCAGCCAGCGATAGTCGGTCTCTACGATGAACCGTTCGCCGATCTTGTAGCGGTCGACCCCCGCGCCGACCTTGACGACGCGGACGACGGCCTCGTGGCCGGGAACGGTCGGCGCGTCGCCGGGGACGTAGTGGGGCATCTCGGCCAGCGTCCGCGCGTCGAGGCCGCTCAGGACGCCGGACTTGCGGCTGTGCTGCGAGAATTGCTTCAACAGTTTGAGATCGGAGAAGCACAGCCCGATCGCCTCGACCCGCGCGAGCACCTGATGTGGGCCGGGGCTGGTGACCGGCTTGGCGGCGTTGAGTTCGAGTTTGTCGGGACCGACCAGTTGGACGGCGCGTTCCGACTGGGGAATGTCGTTCATGGCGGGCCTCTCATTCCAGGCTTGCGAGCACTTGCTTCGGCGAAGCCGCGGCGTCGATCGCGGCTAGCTTCGTCTCCGCGCCGGGTCTGAGCGCGCGGCCGACCGTGGCGAAGAATTCGTTCTTCGCCGCGACCGAGGCGAAGCTCGCCTTCGACCACGCGCTGAGGTAGCCGATCCCCAGCTCGCGTTGCAACATGGTGTGGGCGTAGACGATATAGGCGCTGCTCAGGAAGATCGGCGCCAGCGGCGCGAGCTCGGCGGAGACAAACGAGTCGACGAATTTTTGGCCCGGCGCGTTCATCTCGGTGCCGGCGACGACCGGGAAACCTCGCCGCTCGGCGAGCGCGACTGCGTCATAGAGGGCCTTGACCTTGTCGTCGGGCTGGCGCGGCGTGTAGTTGCGGTCGGGAATGACGTTCAGCGCCGCCGCGCCCGAAGCCGAGGCGATGTCGACGAATTCCTCCATCCGGCGCTCGCCCTCGCTCGCGCCGTCGAGCCAGGCGACGGTCGGGATCGCGCCCGCCTCGGCGACGAAGCGATTCATCTGCGCGAGTTCTGGAAACGATCCCCTGTCCGGCGCGACATAGCCGACGCCGCCCTTTTTCATCGTCTTGGAGCGGATCAGTCCCTGCAGCTTTGCGCTGTCCGCCGGCGTCGCGCCGAGCCGCTCGCTCCAGAACGCGGCGCGGCGTTCGGGATCGGGGAACACGTCTGCCGCCTTGCGCGCATAGGCTTCGCAGAGATGGCGTTCGGTCGCGTTGCCGCTCGGCGTCAGCGGCGCGACGTCGCGGTCGAAGTCGAGCTTGACCGGATCAAGATAGGCGTTGACCCGCCCGATCATCCCGCGCGTCCGAGTCTTGGCGGCGGCGCGCATCTCGGCGAGGAACGGATGCGATGCGCCGCGCGGAAAGCCGACGCCCATGTTGTAGGCGACCCCCGGCTCGCCGGGCGAGTTGATCTCCAGCGCGGCGAATTCTGGCACGAAGGTTCGCGATTCCAGGCTGCCGCAGGTCCTCAGCCCGATCAGCCGACCCGCTGCGAGGAATTCCTCGACGCCGTCGAGCACGTCGAAATCGACGATGCCGGCCGCCGCCAGCCCCGCCTTGCGCGCGAGCCACGCGAACTTCGACGGCGAATAGCCATAGGCGTTGTAGGAAAAGAAGGTGTGGGCGTGGAGATTGACCTCGACGCCCGGCTCGGGCAGCGCGATCTCGCCGACCTCGGTCTCCCGCCACAGCAGCGTCAGAGCCTCCGACCGCCGGCCGCGGTCAAAGTCGTCGAGCTGCCGCTCCAGTTGCTCTCTCGCGATCATCGCCGTTCACCCGCGCGACTGAGCGCGTCCTCCCGAAACCATGAGCCTTCGCTTGGCGAAGGCCGAACGTTTATGCGCGGCGCCGATCATGGCGCCTCCGCTTACCCTCCGCTAGCGCCGGCGTGGCGCAGCATGGATGCTTTCGCCGCGCAGCGCGTGGGCCGCCTCCATCCAGGCTTCCGAAAAGGTCGGATGCGCGTGGATCGTTTCGCCAAGCTCGTGCGCGGTGAATTCGGCGCGGATCGCCGTCGTTGCGGTCGCGATCAGTTCCGTGGCGCGCGGCCCCACCGCCGCGGCGCCGAGCAATCGTTCGGATTCGGCGTCGGCGATCCATTTGACGAAGCCGGTCGTCTCGCCGGCGGCGAGGCCTTTGCCAAGGCCGGCGAAGCGGAATTTTCCGGTTTTGACCGCTCGGCCCTGAACGGCCGCCTCGGCTTCGCTCAAGCCGACGGTCGCGACTTCGGGGGCGGTGAAGATGACGTTCGGGACCAGCGTCGCATGACGGCGGGGCTTCTTGCCGACGGCGTTCTCTGCCGCGACGATCCCCTGCGCGGTGGCGTAATGGGCGAGCTGGGTTTTGCCGGTGACGTCGCCGATGGCGAAGATCGTCGCCGCCTTGGTGCGGCAGTAGTCGTCGGCGTCGATGAAGCCGCGCGCGTTGGTCGCCAGCCCGGCGGCGGCAAGGTTGAGGCCATCGGTCGCCGGCCGGCGGCCGACGGCGTTAAGCAGCAGATCGGCGTGCAGCGTTTCGTCGCCGCAGCGGCCGCTGACGCCGTCGGCGTCGGCGGCAATGCCGACGAGCGGCTTGCCGGTCAGCACGCGCGCGCCGAGCGCCTTCTCCATATGGGCGCGCACTTCGCCGCGCAGGTCGGCGTCGAGCAGCATCAGGATGTCGGCGAGCAGTTCGACGACCGTCACCTTGACCCCGAGCGTCGCCGCCATCGCGGCGATCTCGCAGCCGATGAAGCCGCCGCCGAGCACGATCATGCTCTTGGGCAGGCGATCGAGCGTGAGGAAGGCGCGGCTCTCGACGACGCGAGCGTGCCTGGGAATGAAATCGGGCGTCGCCGAGGTCGAGCCGGTGGCGATGATCGTCCGCTTCGCGCCGATCGTCGCTCCGCCGTCGATCGCGATCGTCTCGCGGTCCTTGAAGGCGGCCGAGCCGACGAACGGCTTCACGCCGTTGGCGGTCAGGAGCTGCTTCACGCCGCCGCGCAACTGGTCGACGACCTTGTCTTTGCGATGGACCATCGCCGCATAGTCGAACGTCACGCCGCTGACCGAGACTCCGAACGCTTTGGCGTCGCGGATATGGGCGAACGCCTCCGCCGAGGCGATCAGCGACTTGGTCGGAATGCAGCCGTAGTTTAGGCAGGTTCCACCGAAGCGATCCCGCTCGACGATGGCGACGGACGCGCCGAGTTGGGCGGCGCGGATCGCGGCGGGATAGCCGCCCG
This sequence comes from Hyphomicrobiales bacterium, assembly GCA_003164915.1. Taxonomy (GTDB): domain Bacteria; phylum Pseudomonadota; class Alphaproteobacteria; order Rhizobiales; family Beijerinckiaceae; genus Roseiarcus. The sequence continues at coordinate 19,465 of PLRT01000245.1, forward strand.
GCCCCGCGCCGACGACTACGACGTCAAAGCGCTCCATAATGCGTCATCCTCGAGTTTTGTCTTGATGCTGTTGACGAAGTGGGCCGCCGTCGCGCCGTCGATCTGGCGATGATCGGACGACAGCGTCAGCTTCATGATCGGCCGCACCACGATCGCGTCGTCGCGCACGACCGGCTTCTTGACGGTGCTGGATACCGCCAGGATCGCCGATTCGCCGGGATTGATGATCGCAGTGAAGTTTTCGACGTCGAGCATGCCCATGTTGGAGATCGAGAAGGTCGATCCGCTCATCTCGTCGGGCGCGAGGCCGCCGGCGCGCGCCTTGTCGAACAGCGCCTTGGCGCGCTGGCTGAGCTCAGCCAGCGTCATTTCACCGGCGTCGCGGATGACCGGAACGACCAGGCCCTGCTCGAGATTGACCGCTACGCCGAGATGCACGCGGCTATGCCAGCGAACCGCTTTGCCGTCGGTCGAACTGTTGACGGTGGGGAATTCCTTGAGCGCCAGGACCGACGCCTGGGCGACGAAGTCGGTGACGGTGAAGCGCGCCCCGGCGGCGTTGAGCCGCGCGCGATGGGCGAGCGCGCCGCCCATGTCGACTTCGACGGTGACGTAGAAATGCGGCGCGGTGACCACGCTATGGGCCAGCCGCTGGGCGATCACCTGGCGCATCTTCGACAGCGGCGCCGGCTTCTCGGCGATCGCGCGCTCGACGTCGGCAATCTCGATGCGCTTGCCGGCAATGTCGGCGCGCAAGGCCAGCAGATCGAGGCCCTCCTTCGCCGCCAGCGATTTGGCGGCCGGGCTGACGCGCAGGCCTGCGTAGTCGTTCGCCGCAAGATGGGCCTTCACGTCCTTTTCGACGATGCGGCCGTCGGGGCCGCTGCCGGCGATGGCGCGCGGATCGATCACGCTCTCCTTGGCGAGCGTCGCCGCGCGCGGGCTGATGCGGAACCGCGCCGGCGTGGCGGAAACGGGCGCCTGCGCCGCCGCCGGAGGAGGAGGGGGCGACACAGGCAGCGCAGCGGCGGCGACTGGCGCTCCGCCGCGCAATGGGGGAACCGCAACCGGCGCTGACGGCGTGCTCGAGAGCGCAGGTCGAGATGGCGCCGCCACCGGAACCTTTTCGCCCTTTTCCCCGAGATAGGCGACGACGCTCTGCACCGGGACGCTGACGCCGACGCCAACGACGATCTTGAGCAGCGTCCCTTCGCTGAAGCTCTCAACCTCCATCACTGACTTGTCGGTCTCGACCAGGAACAGCACGTCGCCCTTGGCGACCGGGTCGCCCTCCTTCTTCAGCCATTCGACGATGGCGCTGTCTTCGGTCATCTGACCGAATTTTGGCATGACGATCGGGGTGACCATGACTCGGCCTAGAGGATCGAGGAGGCGGCGGCGACCAGGTCATCGACGCTGGGCAGGAACGCCTGTTCCAGCACATGCGACTGCGGCGCGATGCCGTTCTTCGCCCCGACCCGCAGAACCGGCGCGTCGAGATAGTCGAACGCCAGTTGCTGCACGGTCGAGGCGATCTCGCCGGTAAAGCTGCCGATGTGCACCGCTGCGCTGGCCACGACGCAGCGTCCGGTCTTCTGCACTGAGCGAACAACCGTCTCGATGTCCAGCGGGACGAGGCTGCGCAGGTCGATCACCTCGGCCGAGACGCCGCGCTCCGCCGCAAGCCGTTCGGCCGCCGCGAGGCAATCATGGACGACCGGACCCCAGGAGACGAAGGTGAGGTCGCTTCCCTCGCGCTTCACGTCGGCGACGCCGAGCGGAATGAGATGTTCGCCCTCGGGAACCGGACCCTTCATGCCGTAGAGCAGCTGCGACTCGATGAACAGCACCGGATTGTTGTCGCGAATGGCCGACTTCAACAGACCTTTGGCGTCAGCCGGCGTCGACGGGTAGATCACGTACAAGCCGGGCATATGGCAGAAGATCGACTCGAGCGTTTGCGAATGCTGGCCGCCGTAGCCCTTGCCGCCGCCGGCCGAGGCGCGAATGACCAGCGGCACCTCGGTCTGCGCGCCGCTCATATAGTGCCACTTGGCGGCCTGGTTGCTGATCTGGTCCGACGACATCAGCGCGAAGTCGAAATACATCAGCTCGACCACCGGCCTCAGGCCCCGCATCGCCGCGCCGCAGGCGGTGCCGCAAATGCAGGCTTCGCTGATCGGCGTGTTGAAGACGCGCTGGCGGCCAAAAGTCTCGAGCAGGCCCTTCGTCACCTTGAACGCGCCGCCGTAGTCGGCGACGTCTTCGCCGTAGAACACGACGCGGTTGTCGCGCGTCATTTCCTCGGCCAGCGCCTCGCGCAGCGCGTCCTTGTAGGTAATCTCGCCGTTGACGCGCTTCGATTCGGGCGTCGGCTCGTAGGTCTCGACTTTGGCGAACTGCGGCGGAACCGTCTCGCTCTTCGTATCCGTGTACATGAAGGCGAGGACGTCCTTGACGTCCGGATCGGCGGCGTCGGCGGCGCGCCTGGCGGCGCTCGCGTTGCGCTCGGCGACGCGCCGCGTCACCGCTTCGATCCCCTCGGCGTCGAGCACGCCGGCGGCGACCAGTTCCTTCTTGTAGGTCTCGATCGGGTCGACCGCCTTCCAGGCCGCCTCCTCTTCCTTGGTGCGATATTCGTTGCGCGGATCGGAGAGCGAATGGCCCCAATAACGGTAGCAGTCGGCCTCGATCAGCACCGGCCCCTTGCCTTCGCGGCAGAGTTCAGCGCCCCGCAGCATTGCGTCGCGCACCGCCAGGACGTTCATGCCGTTGACGATTTCTGCATGCATGCGGTTGTCGGCGAAGCCCACCGCGCGCTGCGCCAGGCGGCTCACGCCGGACACTTCATCGTCGGCGCGGCCGGTCATACCGTAATGGTTGTTGCAGACCAGAAAAACAATCGGCAGGCCGAAGGGCCGCCCATTGGCGTAATGGTTGGTGAACTGGGCCTGGGCGGCGAAATTCAGCGATTCGAGCACAACGCCGTTGGCGTAGGCGCCGTCGCCGGCGAAGCAGCACACCACGCCGCCGTCGCCAAAGTAGCGGCTGGCCAGGGCCGCGCCGGTGGCGATCGGCACGCCGCCGCCGACGATCGCATTGGCGCCGAGATGGCCGACGGAAAAGTCGGCGATGTGCATCGAGCCGCCGCGTCCGCGGCAGTAGCCATCGTCCTTGCCGAACAGCTCGCCGATCGTGCGGTAGACGTGCTGTTCGAGCGCCGCCTGGAGGAGTTCCTCGCGGCTGTTGGCCCGGCAGCCGGGCACACGCGCACGCAGCGTCTCTTCGCTCATCGCCCGCAGCGCGACCGTGCCCTTGGCCAGGCTTTCGCCATGGCCGCGATGGGTGGAGGTGATGTTGTCGGCGATGCGCAGCGCCGCGCAGGCGCCGACCGCCGTCCCTTCCTGGCCGACCGAGACATGCGTCGGGCCACGATAGTTGTAATCGCGAATGGGATCGTAAGCGCCGGACCGCAGCTTGACGATCATCTCCTCGAATTCGCGGATGACCAGCATGTCTTCGAGGATTGCGAGCGCTTCCGCCGCGTTGATCGCGCCGGAATTCAGTTCCCCGCGCAGGTCGTTATGATAGCTATACGCTGGGATTTTGCCGCATTCGATCACGAAGGGATCAAACCGGGGCCTCATGTCGCTCAAATACGTCCGAGGTTCGGTCGTCATCTTGTCGTTCTTTCCTCGTCGCAGGCCCGCGCCATGAGCGCGAACCATCCTCCCGGTCCTTGTGACCCTGCCGATAGCGCGGAATGATGCCTGAGCTTTTGCAGTACATCAATTCCCTGCTGTAGCGTTTTGTTCACTTTTCTCGCGGACCCGGCGGCCGCTGTCCGGCCCTGCCGCACGGCGGGGCGAGCAGCGCGACAATCGCTCGCACGGCGCAGAAATGCGGCTCTATGGCGTCGCTTAGGCGCTTCCCCTATGCTCCGCCGGCCAGCCCCCAGGGGAGGAACGATGACGCAGGCGCTCATGCCGAGGGTTCCCTTGGGACGCACCGGCCTGATGGTGTCGCCGATCTGCTTCGGCACTTCAGGCCTCGGTGACATGCCAGCCACGTTTGGTTACAGCGTTTCGGTCGTGCGCGCCACCGCAACGGTGAACGCGATCCTCGACGGGCCGACCAACTTCATCGACACTGCGCGCATCTACGGCGAGGGACGCAGCGAGGAGCGACTCGGCGCCGTTCTGCGCGAGCGCGGCGGCCTGCCAGTGGGCTTCGTGCTGTCGACCAAGATCGATCGCGACCCCGCGACCGGCGTCTTCGACGCCGCCCAGGCGCGCCGCTCGCTCGAGACGAGTCTCCGAATTCTCGGGCGTGAACGTTTCGATCTCCTCTATCTGCACGACATCGAGCACGCGCGCACGCTCGCCGAGGCGACGAGTCGCGACGGCGCGCTCGGCGAACTCTTCCGCATCAAGGAGGAGGGCCTGGCCAAAGCCGTCGGCCTCGCCGCCGGCAAGGTCGAGTTGATGATTCCGTTGCTCGGCGACTGGGACTTCGACGCGGTGATGACCCACAATCGCTTCACGTTGGTCAACCGCAACGCCGAGCCGCTGCTCGCACTCGCTGCGGCGAAGGGGATCGCGGTGATGAACGCCGCCCCCTATGCCAGCGGCGTGCTCGCCAAGGGCTCGGTCGCCTATCCGCACTACGCCTATCAGGAAGCGGACGACGCCGCCCTCGCGCCGATCCGCCGAGTCGAAGCGGTCGCGGCGCGCTACAGCGTTCCGCTCGGCGCGGCGGCGCTGCAATTCTCGCTGCGCGACAAGCGCGTCACGTCGACCGTGTGCGGCGTCACCAAGCCGGAGCGGGTGAAGGAGACGCTGGATTGGGCGCGCTTGCCGATCCCCGAGGCGTTCTGGCAGGAGGTCGCGAGCCTTCCCTTCGCTGCCGACGACCCTGAGGCGACGCGCGCCCACGAGAAAACCTGAAGCGAACAACGACGCGCTCCGCAATGCCGGCGGCCGACAAAGACACCGGGCGTACCACGCGCTCGCACGCGCGCGCCTCGGCGAAAGAAACCGAGGAAGGGCGCGGGCCCTTCCCCGATTGTGGGATGCGTCTCAGTTGTAAAGAACCGCGGCGATCTTGGGATCGTCGATGTTGGTCTTGTCGTACCAGTAGAAGCCGGTGTCGATGTTCGTAGGCAGCTTCTCGCCTTTGAGCGCCTTCACCGCCGAATCGACGACGCAGGCGCCGATGCCGATCGGGTTCTGGGTGATCGCGCCGGCCATCAAGCCGGAGCGAATCGCGTCCATCTGCTCTTTGCCGGAGTCGTAGCCGATGAGCACGACTTTCCTGCCCGATTCCTTGACGCCGATCGCCGCGCCCTCGGCCGAGCCTTCGTTCGCGCCGAAGATGCCCTTGAGGTCCGGGTGCGCCTGGAGATCCGCCTTGGCGATCTCGGCCGACTTCAGGTGGTCGCCGGCGCCGTACTGGACGCTGACGATCTTGATGTTGGGGTGCTTGGCCTTCATCTCGTTGAGGAAGCCGTCGCGACGGTCGATGCCGGTGCGGCTCGTCTGATCGTGAACGATGACGGCGACTTCGCCGGCGTCGCCGATCATGTCCGCCATCTTGTCGGCGGCCAATGCGGCAGACGCCACGCTATCCGTATGGCAGGTCGTCAACGGGATGTCGCTGTCGACGCCCGAGTCGAAGGCGATGACCGGGATCTTCTCGGACTGAGCCTTCTTCAGCAGCGGGGTGGCGGCCTGGCTATCGAGCGCGGCGAAGCCGATTGCGTTCGGGTGCTTGGCGAGCGCCGCCGACAGCATGTCGATCTGCTTGTCGACCTGCGCCTCGGTCTCCGGACCTTCGAAGGTGATCCTGACGTCGTCCTTTTTCGCCGCCTGCTCTGCGCCGAGCTTCACGGCCTGCCAGAACTGGTGCTGGAAGCCCTTGGAGATGAGCGGGATATAGGCTTCGTCCGCGCTCGCGCCGGCCGAGAAGCCGACCGCCAGCAAGGCGCCGAGCGCCACGCCAATGTGCCACTTCTTCAACATGATGATTCCTCCGCGTGTGTTATCTTTTCACCACTATTTCCGCCACTTTTTCCGCCGGCGGCGGCGGCTTCTTTTGTCGCCAAGTCTCCTTTCCAGCTCGACGCCTCGCCGTCTCACGCGCGCTTGCGACGCAGGATGTCGGCATAGACGGCGAGAATGATGATGACGCCCGTTACGACTGTCTGCCATTCCTGCGCGACCGAGAGGATACGCAGGCCGTTGGTCAGGACGCCCATGATGAAGGCGCCAATGATGGTGCCGAGGATGGTTCCAGCCCCGCCGGCCAGCGATGTGCCGCCGATGACGACGGCGGCAATCGCCTCGAGTTCATAGCCCTGGCCGAGCGCCGGCTGGGCCGAGTTGAGGCGCGAGGCGATGATCAGGCCGGCCACGCCGGTGATCGCACCGGCGAGGGCATAGACGGCGATCTTCCACGCATCGACATTGACGCCCGACAGGCGCGCCGCCTCCTCGTTGCTGCCGAGCGCGAATGTATAGCGCCCGAGCGCCGTGCGATTGAGGATGATGGTGGCGAAAATGGCGAGCACGAACATGATGAGCACGCCGTTGGGGATCGGCATGCTCGGCACGACGTAGCCGATCAGCGAGTCTTGCGAGATCCTGTAGAAGTTGGGCGTATCGTTGAAATAGATGGGCTTTACGCCCGACACGATGAGCGAAAGGCCCTTGACCGCCCACATCATGCCGAGCGTGGCGATGAACGGGGGGATTTTGAGCTTGGCGATCAGGAACCCGGAGACCGAACCGCAGAGCGCGCCCGTCCCGATCGCGGCGAGGATGCCGACCCACATCGGGAAACCCCAATCGGTCAGAAACACGCCGCACATCACCGCGGTGAAGGTCATCAGCGTGCCGACCGAAAGATCGATGCCAGCGGTGATGATGACGAACGTGGCGGAGATTCCCAGCACGCCGTCGACCGCCGTCGCCTGCATGATCGCGATGACGTTGTCCATCTGCCCAAAGGCCGGCGAGGCGAAGCAGAAGAAAATGAACATCACGATCAGACTGAGGAAGGCGAGCAGCTTCTGCTGGGCCTGCGCTCCGATGAAGTGGTTGAGTCCGAAGCCGATCATGGGCGCGCGGGCCTGCGCGGCGGAGCGTTCGGTGGGGATGGCCGTGTTTGGTTCCATGCTTCAAGCCGCCATTGTTTCGCGTTGCGTCGCCAATTGCATGATCCGCTCCTGGGTCGCCTCTTCCGGCATGAGTTCGCCCGTGATCCGCCCCTCGCACATGACGACGATGCGATCGCTCATGCGCAGAATCTCGGGCAGCTCCGACGAGATCATGACGATCGCCTTGCCCTCGCCGGCGAGTTCGCGCAGCAGCTTGTAGATCTCGGCTTTCGCGCCGACGTCGATGCCGCGCGTCGGTTCGTCGAAGAAAAGGACGTCGCAGTCGCGCGCCAGCCACTTGGCGACCACCACCTTCTGCTGATTGCCGCCCGACAGCAGTCGCACTTCCTGGGTCAGAGACGGGGTGCGGATGCCGAGCAGCTTCACGAACTTCTCCGCCTCGGCGAATATCGCCCGCTCGCGCAGAAAGAAGCCGAACGACAGGAATCGCGCCAGATTGGCCATCACCACGTTGGAGGCCACGTCCATGCCGACAGCCAGGCCGAAGCGCTTGCGGTCCTCCGAGAGATAGCCGATGCCGGCGGAGACGGCCCCCTTTGGCGTGCGGACGACGATCTTCTTGCCCCTGACGAGGATTTCGCCCGACTGCAGTCGGTCGGCCCCGAAGATCGCGCGCGCCACTTCCGTCCGTCCCGCCCCCATGAGGCCGGCGAACCCAAGGATTTCGCCACGCCTGAGCGAGAAGCTGACGTTCTTCACCAGTACGCCGCAATTGAGGCCCTTCACTTCGAGCGCCACTTCGTCGCGTGGCTTGCGCGTCGCGTCGCGCGCAACATCCGTCAGCGTGCGGCCGACCATCATCGAGATGATCGTCTCGATGCTCGTGGCGACGGTCGGGACGGTGCCGACGTACTCACCGTCGCGCAAGACGGTGACGCGGTCGGAAATCTGCTTCAGCTCGTCGATCTTGTGCGAGATGTAAATGATTCCCACCCCGCGGCTCTTGAAGTCGCGGATCATCTTGAACAGCTCGGCGATCTCGGCGTTGTTGAGCGCCGCCGTCGGCTCGTCCATGATGAGCACGCGCGAGTTGTGGGAGAACGACTTTGCGATTTCCACCATCTGCTGCTTGGCGACCGTCAGGTCGTCGACGACGGTGCGCGGGTCGAGGGCTAGGTTGAGGTGAGTGAGCAGCGCAGCCGCTTCGCGGTTGAGCCTGTCCTCGTCGAGCAGCAGGCCGAACGCCCGCTTCGGTTCGCGGCCAATGAAGATGTTCTGGGCGACGGTGAGGTGATTCATCAGTTGCAGCTCCTGATGAATGATCCCGACTCCCGCCGCCTGCGCTTCGCGTGGATTGGCGAAGGCGACCTCGCGGCCCTCCAAGAGAATCTTGCCGCCGTCCTTGGTGTAGACGCCGGCAAGAATCTTCATCAGCGTCGACTTGCCGGCGCCGTTCTCCCCCATCAGCGCGTGGACTTCGCCGGGCATCAGCTCGAAATGGACGTTGCTCAACGCCCGAACGCCCGGAAAGCTCTTGCTGACGCCCTCGACTTCAATCAGAGCCGACATCCGCCTCCCCCCACAGACCGCTGGACGTCTGTCGCCCAGCCCGCCTGCCCCCTCCTCGCCGATACGTCGCCGCATTCCGCGGCAGGACTCATTCGCCTAATGTTAAATTGGCTGGAATTATTGCGCCTCGTTGTCAATCTGCTTTTTTAAAGTGGGTGGAATTATTTTGTCGCACCCCGCTAGACGATCGCCACATTGCCCAGCAAGTCGCTGGTCGAACCCGTTTTGCCTGGCGGGGCGGCCCGCCGACCGCCCCGGAACCGCGCCTCGGTGACGCGGCGCGCGGTCCCGTCCTGTTGCATTCGGCCCGAAGCCGGCGCGCCGATCAGCCGTAGAGCGGTCCGTAGGCCTGACAGGCGCGATAGTCCTGTCCCTCGGCGTCCATGCCGAACGCCGCCCAGGCGCTCGGGCGATAGATCGCCGCTTCGTCGACGTTGTGCATGCTCACCGGGATGCGCAGCAGCGAAGCGAGCGCGATGAAGTCCGCGCCGACATGGCCATGCGCCAGGGCGCCGTGGTTGGCGCCCCACGCCGCCATCACCGCGTAGGCGTCGCGGAACGGTCCCTTGCCGGTCAGCCGCGGGGCGAACCAGGTCGTCGGCCAGCTCGGATCCGTGCGCGCCTCCAGCGCCTTGTGCGCCGCCTCCGGCAGCTCGACGCTCCAGCCCTCGGCGAGCTGCAGAACCGGGCCCAGCCCTTTGACCAGGTTCAGGCGCGCCATGGTGAACGGCACGCCGCCGCGGGTGAGGAAGTGGCTCGAGAACCCGCCGCCGCGGAAATACTCCTCGACGCCGGGGCACCAGTCGGTCGCCGCCAGCGCCGCCGCCGCGTCCGCGTCGGTCAGTTCCCAGTGCGGCTTCATCGTCGGCTGGCCTGCGGCGTCTTTCGCCGTGCAGGCGCCGTCGAGCGCCGCCGCGCCGGAATTGATCAGATGCAGCAGCCCACCGGCGGCGTGGCCTTCGATCTGAAGACCGGTGACGCGCTTGACCGCTTCCGGAGACCAGCAGGTGCGCACGTCGGCGAAGATCTGCGCCTTATTGGTCAGCAGATGGCCGAACAGCATCGTCACGCCATTCAGGCTGTCGTTCTCGGTCGCGAGGATCATCGGCGCGCGCAGGCCGTTCCAGTCGAACGAGCTGTTGAGCAGCGCCTCGGCGACGTCGGCGTTGGGGTACTGGTCGGTCCACTGCCGCTGACCCTGGAAGCCGGCGGCGACGGCGTTGAAGCCCAACGCCTCCTCGGCCCAGCCGGCGTCGACGAGCTTCGGATTGCCGTGCATCATGTCGCGGATCGCCATCGTCATGATCAGGCTCTCGCGCAGGATGCGCCGCTTGTCGTCGGCCGAGCGCGGCTTGGCGTTGCGTTCAATGCCGTAGCGGAAGTGCTGGTCGGTCCACGCCAGCGCACGGTCGAGTTCGGCCTTATCGTAGATGCCGTTGTCGAGCCGCCGGCGCACCTCCGTCATGTCGACGGTCTGCACGCGCATGCCGAGCCAGGATTCGAAGAAGTCATGGTTGACGATCGATCCGGCGATTCCCATCGAGACGTTGCCGACAGAGAGATAGCTCTTGCCGCGCATGTGGGCGACCGCCATCGCGGCGCGCCCGAAGCGCAAGAGCTTCTCCTCGACGTCGGCGGGGATGTCGGAGGCGCCGGCGTCCTGCACATCGCGGCCGTAGATCGAAAACGCGGGAAGGCCCTTCTGGTTGTGCGCCGCCAGCGCCGCCGCGAGATAGACCGCGCCGGGCCGCTCGGTGCCGTTGAAGCCCCAGATCGCCTTCGGCCGCAGCGGATCCATGTCGATGGTCTCGCTGCCGTAGCACCAGCAGGGCGTCACCGAAATCGTCGCGCCGACGTTGGCGGCGGCGAACTTGGCTTCGCAGGCGGCGGCTTCCGCCATGCCGGCGATTGTGGTGTCGGCGATCACGCACTCCACCGCTTCGCCGCCCGGGTGGCGCAGCTTGGCCGACAGCAGCGCCGCCGTGCGGCGCGCCATCGCCATCGTTTGCTCTTCCAGCGATTCGCGCACGCCACGGCGCCGGCCGTCAATGATCGGCCGCACGCCGATCCTCGGCAAGGAACTGGTCATGTCTCGAATCTTCCTCTCTGAGCCGATTCCATCCCATTCGGCGGCGCGCGCCGCCGTCCGACCTTGTCGCGCCGGACTGGCGCCGCATTATGTCTTCGCGCGCCGACGCTACAGTGCTACGTCGAGTTAGCAATCTACAACGCATGCTTCGCGGCGCGCAAGGGGGAGGGCGCCTCGCCCGGACAATTCGTCGCAGCCGGCGCAGCGGCGGCTTGCCGCGACAGCGAGTTCGGCGCGTAGATTTGGACGATCGATGATATTGGTTTTCGTGAAAGCGGCGCTGTAAGGACGACACGTGCCAAAGACAGTTGCAGAGATTGCTCACGAGACGGGGTTCTCGGTGACGACCGTTCGGTTGATCGCCAACGGGCAGGCCAGCAAGTACCGAATCAGCGAAGCGACGGTGAAAATCGTCGAGGAGCAGATCCGGCGCTACGGCTTCGTGGTCAATCACGCCGCCCGCAGCCTCAAGCTCATGCGCACGGATACGATCGGGCTTGTGGTTCCGGAGCTGAGCAACGCGTTTTTTGCGCGCCTGATGTCGGACCTCGAGGAGCTTTGCCGTGGCAGCGGCTTGGTTCTGTTGACGTCGTCGACCAACGAAAATCCAGACCTCGAAGACCGCGCGATCCGCACCCTGTGGGCCCGCGGCGTGGACGGGCTGATCGTCGCCCCTTGCCGCACGCCCGACTATGGCAGGCTGTTTGGGAAGACCACCAAACTGCCGATCGTCGTCGTCGATCGCGCCTATCCGGATTCGCGCTATCCCTCGGTCGTCAGCGACAACGTCGAGGCCGGCCGCGCGTTGACGCGGGCCGTGCTGGAGACGGGCGCGCCTCTGACCGCATTTCTGTGCGGCCAGACGGAATTGCCGACCATCGCCGGCCGCATTCGCGGTTTCGCGGCCGCCTGCCAAGAGGCGGGCGTAACCAACTGGGAAGAGCTGATCATGCGCGCGGCGGAAAACAGCGCCGAAGCCGGACGGACTTTGATGGGCCAATTGCTGGAACGCGGACGCCCGCCGGCCTCGTTCTTGTGCTCGTCCCTGATGGTGCTGGAAGGCGCGACGCAGCGCCTGAAAGAGCGTCTGGGGCGCATCCCCGTCGAGACGGTCATGGGCACTTTTGACGATCAGGAATCTCTCGACTTCCTGCCCAACCGGATCTTTTCGGCGCGGCAGAACGAGGAAGAATTGGCGTCGCAAGCCTTCGCGCGACTCAGGGAACTCCGCGCCGGGAAGATGTCCCAGTCCGCGCAGACCACGGTGCCATTCCAGCTGATTCGGCGCGGCGGCGTCCGCAGCGCGCCTCGCTCCGGCGCCGCCTCATTCCGCCGCGGCGCAAGGGCCTCCGACTGACGTCGGTGCGCTGGCCGGCAGCCTCGAAGACAAGGATATCCAGAAGCGGAGCGCCGACCGCCGCGCTTCGCCGCCGCGAGCGCCGCCTGCGGCGCCCGGCGGAAGGCGGTCATTGTGCGTAGCAAAATCGCGACCGCGCGCCCGATCGCCGACCGACCGGAACCCTCGCTTCGCGCGCTCCGGCGGCGTGAAGACCGACGGCGCGCACCCGCGCGGCGCCGGCTATCCTGGCCGGTCCAAGCAAATTGTCCACGTCGAACGGCCGGGACAAATTCGCCAGCCCCGCGATCGGGCGCGCATTGACGCCGACGACGGCCGTCGCCGACCTTCGCGGCGCGCTCGCGCGACGCTGCGCTTCGTCTCGATTTCGGATCGCGTCGCGCTCCGATCGGCCGAGCTTTTTTGCAGTGCGACGTCACGTACCGTAACGCCCGCACATTGCGAACTTTCCGGCAATCTGGTACAAATTATACAATTGGTTTAGGCGTTTTGTGGGGGCGATTTTGCATATTGCCCAGGCGTCGTCCTTCGAGTCGCGCCCGAGCGCCTTGCGGCGCGTCCTGCCGTCCGAAGCGCTCGCTCCCATCGCCGCGACCATCGACGCAGGGATGTTGCTCCTCGCGAGCGGATTGGCCACCCTTTTCTACCGGCTGTACGCCGACGAACCGGCCGCGACGCCGAGCGGATCGCTGGGCGTCGGCCTCACCGCGGCATTCCTGTTCATTTTGATCGCGCGGACCCAGGGGCTCTATCGATTTGAGGCGCTGGTCGAACCGGCGAGCCGTCTGGCGCGAGTCGCGTTCGCGTTGGCGCTCAGCCTCCTCGTCCTGACTTTCATCCTGTTTCTGTTGAAGGTCGGAGCGGAATATTCCCGCTTGGCGACGATCGCGTTCGCCACGCTCGCCGCGGTTCTGGCCCCCATGGGACGCCTGACCCTCGGGGCAGCGGCCCGGGCCGGCGTCCGTTCGGGCGTCGTGCGAGGCCGGCCGGCGCCGCACGTTAGCATCGGCGAGCGGCCGCAGCCGCTCGCTGGCTTGCGTAGTGAAACGTCGCCGGGCGGGCCGAGGCCGCGTGCGCTGGCACATGACGACGGGCGCGAGGCGCGCTTCGACAATCATGCGCTTTGCCGTCGCGTGAAGCCGCGGCCGACCGGCTCGGCCTGGATCGCCATCCTGCGCGGAAAGTATTTTGCCGATGCCGCGAGCGGCTGCTAGGGCAATGACCCGCGCCCTCAGGCAGGGCGATCCCGCACGCTATGTCGCTTACTACCGAGTGTCGACCGCCAGACAATCGCGCTGGGGCTTCAGTTTGGAAGCGCAACAAGCGGCGGTCGCGAACTACATTCGTGCAAACCCAGGCCAGCTTGTCGCCGAGTACTTGGAGACCCGCAGCGCCCTGAAAGGGGACCGCCCAAAGCTTGCAGAGGCTTTGCAGTTATGCAGGATCTTGAACGCGATTCTCTTGATCGCCCGCCTCGACCGGCTCGCGCGCAACGTCGCGATGATCGCGCAATTGACGGAGAGCGGCGTCGATTTCGTCGCGACGGACTTTCCGAACGCGAACAGGTTCACACTGCATATTCTTGCGGCCATCGCCGAGCACGAGTCGCGCCTGAACTCCGAGCGCGTCAAAGCGGCGATAGCGGCGGCGCGGGCGCGCGGGACGTTTCGCCCACCGATACCTCCGAAGTACACCCCGGGTAGAGAGCGCGCGGGCGTGCGGGCGCACCAGGAAGAATCGCAGGCGCGCATCACCGATTTGGCGCCAATCGTGTGGGAGGGAATCGCAGCGGGGAAGTCCTACGCAATGATCGCGGAAGAGTTCAATCGATCTAGCATCCGACCCGCAGAAGGGGTGCCGTGGAAGAAGGACTCGATCATGAACATCGCGCGCGCAACCCGGGAGGCCTACGCGGCGGCGTGCAAAGCCCGCGCCAGAAGCCCCGCAGGAATGCGGCGCGCCAAAATGCTTGCCCGGCTACGAAAGATTGCGCCCTCCCTCCTGGAGTGGGAACTGCTCGGAAGGACGTGCGCGGAAATGGCGCGCGAGCTCGACCAACTTGGGTACGAACCGCTGTTCGGCGGAGCGTGGAGCGAGCGCTCGACGCGCCGGTACTTAAAGCTGGCCTTGCAAACGCCCACGGCGCAAGACGCGGGGGAAGTCGCAAGATGAACGAGCAGCCTCTCGTGGCGTACTATCGCGTTTCCACAAGAGCCCAAGAGCAGTCGGGGCTCAGCCTTGAAGCGCAGCAGGCGGCGGTGCGTTCCCATATCGAGACGTGTCCGGGCAGATTGATTGGCGAGTTTACCGACATCAAGAGCGGTAGGAGCGACGACCGGCCTCAGTTTCAGAAAGCGCTGTGGCTATGCAGAGTCTACGATGCGAAGCTCCTCGTCGCACACCTCGACCGCATGTCGCGCAGTGTCGCTTTGATCGCCAGTCTCTTGGAAAGCCGCGTCGATTTCGTCGCCGTAAATATGCCCCTCGCCAATCGCTTCACCATTCATATTCTCGCGGCAGTCGCTGAATATGAATTGAGCCTCATGTCGGAGCGCCTCAAGGCTGCTTACGCGGTCGCTAGGGCCCGAGGAAAGAAGCTTGGAAACTTGGCGAACCTGCGCGCCCGGCAAATGGAGGGGAAGGCGGCCGCCAAGAATCGTGAGTATGCACGAGCGCGAGCCCTCCAATTCGCCCCGCTTCTGTCTGCGCTACGCGACCAAGGCGCAACGCTCGCCGACATCGCCGAGCACCTTACCCTCATGGGCGTCGCAAGCCCCCCGAATGCGCGATCGTGGAGTGCTCTCACCGTTCGAGGGATGTTTGACCGAGCGGGGTTGCAGCGGCCAGCGCTCAGTCGACGGCGGCCGAACAAACTCAAGGCGACCCCAATCCTTCCGCCGTTTCTGGGATCGATGAACGGCCTGCATTTTTGAATGTCTCACCGAGATAGTCGATTCTGTCGCCGACTCCGGGCCCGCGCATGTCGTCGTCAAGCTGAACCCCGACGTCGTCTCCACCGTCGCCGATTACGGCCAGCCGAGTTTCTCCGGCGCCTTCTCCGACAAGCGCCCGCCGCCCGACATCCTGTTCGGCGTCGGCGACGTGGTCACCATCACCATCTTTGAGGCGGCCGCGGGAGGCCTGTTCATTCCCGCCGAAGCCGGCACAAGACCCGGTAATTTCGTCACGTTGCCGAACGAGCCGATTGATTCGGCTGGCAACATCTCGGTGCCCTACGCCGGCGCGATCAAGGCCGCCGGCAGAACGCAAGGTCAGGTGCAGCAGGAGATCGTCGCCGCGCTCAAGAACCGTGCGATCGAACCGCAAGTGGTGATCGCCCTGGCGACGCAGAATACTTCGCTGATCAGCGTTCTCGGCGAAGTGAACACACCTAACTGCTTCGCGGCCTTCCCAGCCGGGGAGCACCTCCTCGACGCGATTACCCGCGCCGGCGGCATCAAGGGCCAGGGTTGGGACACCGTGGTCGAGCTCGAGCGCGGCGGCAAGCGCGCGATCGCGCCGTTCGCCTCGCTGGTCTACGACCCGCGCAACAACATCTGGGCCCATCCCAACGACACGATCTACGTCTTCCGCGAGCCGCAGACCTTCCTCGCCTTCGGCGCGGCGGGGCAGCAGGGGCAGTTCGCGTTCGACGACTGGAAGATCTCGCTCGCCGAGGCGGTCGGCAAGGCGGGCGGCCGGCTGGAAATCGCAGCGCTGGGCTCAGCGCGAACCGACGCGGGGCCCCCTTGTCGTCACCGCATTCTTGAACGAAAGTTCCGGCGTCGGCCAAGCTGGCCGGCTGACGATCAAGGCGCTCGCCGAGGCGGGATTCGAATGCATCTCGCATGATCTCGCGCCGTGCTACCGGCGAGTCGTGAAAAGCGACGGGTCGTATCCCGCCGTCGGGCGCGGCGGCGTTTGGCTCATCCATGCCAACGCGCAGGAGAGCCTCATCGCCCTGATGGCCTTTCCTTCGGAGAGTTGGGAGAGCCGCTACCGGATCGCCTATTGGGCATGGGAAACGACGCGCGCCCCCAGCCTGTGGGCGTGGGCCGCGCAGTTCTTCCACGAGATCTGGGTTCCGAGCCGCTTTGTTTTCGACGCGCTCGAACAGAGCTTGCGCGCGACGGGACGGGAGCGACTTCTTCCCCGCCTGCGGATCATGCCCCATCCGGTGACGGGTCTCACCGCGGTGAGATCGGATCGCCGGCGCTTCGGCCTCGACCCCGATGCTTTCGAAACGCTTTGCCTGTTCAACACCCGCTCGACGGCGACGCGAAAGAATCCCTGGGCCGCGCTCGACGCCTGGACGCAGGCCTTCCCCGAGCCGAACCCCAAGGCCCGGCTTCGCCTGAAGGTGCAGAATCTCGGCGAAGATGCGCAGGCGCAGGCGCGCCTCGAGACGCTCTGCGACGCCCGGCCGGACATATCGACCAGCGACGAGGCGTTCGACGAGAGCGCCATGATGGCGTTTATGGCCTCCTTCGACGCAATCCTGTCGCTGCATCGCTCGGAGGGATTCGGCTTGACGCTGGCCGAGGCGATGGCGTTGGGAGTCGCGCCGATCGCGACGGGATGGTCGGGCAACATGGACTTCATGCGCGACGACAACAGCTATCCCGTGCCGTACGACCTGATCCCGGTTCGCGATCCTTCGGGGCTGTATGGCGGGTTGTTCGGCCGTGCAGATCCGAGCCAATTGTGGGCCGAGCCGAAAACCGCCGAGGCGGCGCGCATTCTGCGACGGGCCGCGGCCGATCCGGCCCGCGCGCAGCGCGCCAAAGCCGCGCGATCGACGATCGCGGCGCTCGGCGAGGCGTGGAGCGCAAAAGCGCTTTCGGCCTTGCCGATGGCGAAGTTCATTGGGGCTGCTGCGCCGTGACCGTCAGCAAGGAGGCGTCTCCGGCGAAGCCTATCGACGACGACGCGGGCGACGCCGCCGGTCTCAGGCGTCGCGTCTTCGGCGGCGGGCATACCGTCGCGTTGCGTCTGGTCGCGACCGTCGCGCTGAAGTTCGTCGGCGTCCTGATCATCAGCCGCATCCTCGGCCCGGCCAACTATGGCGCCTATGTCGCCGCCTACAGCCTCTATGCGTTCGTGCTTGCTGTCGGCCAGGCCGGAACCGGCGTCTACCTGATGCAGAAGCCGGGCGCCCTGACTTCCGCGCACCTCGGCGCGGCGACGACCTATCTGCTCCTCCAATCGACGGCGATCGTCGTGCTGGTCGAGTTGCTCGCCGCGCCGCTCGGCGCCTACGCGCATATCCCAGGTTTCCCCGATGTCCTGCGGATCATCATTCTCGCCCTGCCGGTGCAGACCCTGTCTGTCCCGGCGCAGGCCCTGGTCGAGCGGCGGCTCGACCTCAAGGGCGTGGCGATCATCGAATTGTCGACCCTGACGGGCTATTACGCCTGCGCGCTGCCGCTGGCGTTGGCGGGTTTCGGCCCGTCGGCGCTCGCCTACGCCCTGATATTCCAATACCTGCTTGCGGGACCGATCACCTACGCCGTCGCCGGCGTGAAGCCCGCGTTCGGCTGGGACGCGCCCTTCATCCGCGACATGATGCGATTCGTGACCGGCTATTCGGCGTCAGGGGTCGTCTGGCAACTCCGCGGTCTGGTCAACCCGTTCATTGTCGGTCCGGTCCTGGGCGCCTACAGCGTCGGCATGATTGCGCTGACGATCAGCGTTCTCGAAATGCTGACGCTGGTGCGGACCATGCTGTGGCGGATCACGATCGCCGCCCTGACTCACCTTCGCGGCGACACGGCCAAGCTTCGCCGGATCATCGGTGAGGGCATGGAGATGCACCTGCTCGCGATCGGCGCGGCGCTGCTCGGCTTCGGCTGGGTCGGCGGGCTGATCGTGCCGGTGGTCTTCGGCGCGCGCTGGCTGCCGATCTTTCACGTCTATCCGTATATCGCGCTGTCCTATCTGACGATGGCGACGTTCAACATGCACAGCGCCGCACTGACCCTGCTCGACCGAAACTGGCTGCTGGTCGCGTTCCAGACCGCCAACGCGATCGCGCTGGCGGCGCTGGCGTGGTTCGCCGTCCGGTTTTGCGGCTTCTTGGGCTACGGTTACGCGGAAGTCGGCGCGCTGCCCGCCTATTGGCTGCTCCACCATTTCCTCGAGCGCCAAGGCGTCGCGCCGCGCTATTGGCCGGCCGCCGGATGGTGGCTCGCCGCGGCGATCGGCTTGTTCTGGCGCGAGCTTGGCCTGTGGGCGATCGCAGCGCCGTTCGTCGCCTTGCTCCTTCCGCCTTCGCCGCAGCGGATCCTGGCGATGGCCGCCAACCTGCGCCGACACGGCAAGGCAGGAGCCCCCACGTCCAAACCGTTGACCGAGTCCTGAGCGCCGCCGGCCGCTCAATGAGCGTGCAGCGCTACACTTTCGCCCGCGAGCCCCGGTCCAGATCGGGACCGAAATTCAACAGCATTTTGGCGAGCCCGCAGGGCTCTATCGCTTAAATGTTTGAAATACAAGAGAAATGTAGTTTCGAATGTGGCGCGCCCGGAGAGGCTTGAACTCCCAACCCTCGGTTTCGAAGACCGATACTCTATCCAGTTGAGCTACGGGCGCGGAAGACGCCCGCATAGCATGTTAGGGGTGCGGCTTGAAGCCTCGGGGAGCTTTGATTGATTTACCATACGATTGGACGCATAGTGCCGGCAGGGGTCTGTCAGAGGCCTGCACTGGCGCGAGGAACGGCGCAATGACCGAGCACAACGGTCCTTCGGGAGGGCGCCAAGTCGCCAACCGGGACAAAAGCCGGCTGCGCTCGAGGCTGTGGTTCGACAATCCCGACAATCCCGGGATGACGGCGCTCTACATCGAACGCTATCTCAATTTCGGCTTGACGCCGGCGGAGCTGCGGGCCGGCAAGCCGATCATCGGCATCGCCCAGAGCGGCTCGGACCTCGTTCCGTGCAATCGTCACCATCTCGACCTCGCCAAGCGGGTCCGCGACGGAATCATCGCCGCCGGCGGGGTGCCGTTCGAGTTCCCCATTCATCCGATCCAGGAGACGGGGCGGCGCCCGACGGCGACCCTCGACCGCAACCTCGCCTATCTCGGCCTGGTCGAGATCCTGATGGGCTATTTCATCGACGGCGTGGTGCTGACGACCGGCTGCGACAAAACCACGCCGGCCTGCCTGATGGCGGCGGCGACCGTCAACATCCCGGCGATCGTGCTGTCCGGCGGGCCGATGATCAACGGCTGGAGCCATGGCGAACGCGTCGGTTCCGGCACCGTGGTGTGGCGGGCGCGCGCCGACCTCGCCGAAGGCAAGATCGACTACGAACAGTTCATGGACGTCGTCACCGCTTCAGCGCCGTCGATCGGCCACTGCAACACGATGGGCACCGCTTCGACGATGAACGCGCTCGCCGAGGCGCTGGGCATGAGCCTGCCGGGTTGCGCGGCGATTCCGGCGCCGCACCGCGAGCGCGGCCAGATCGCCTACGAGACCGGCCGTCGCATCGTCGACATGGTGTGGGAGGACCTGCGGCCATCCGACATCCTCACCCGCGCCGCGTTCGAGAACGCGATCGTGGTCAACAGCGCGATCGGCGGCTCGACCAATGCGCCGATCCACATCAACGCCATCGCCCGGCACATTGGGGTCGAACTTTCGCTCGACGACTGGGAGCGCTTCGGCCACCGCGTGCCGCTGCTCGTCAACATGCAGCCGGCCGGCAAGTACCTCGGCGAAGAGTTCCATCGCGCCGGCGGCGTCCCGGCCGTGGTCAATGCGCTGATGAAGAAAGGCCTCGTCCACGAGGACGCGCTGACGGTCAACGGCAGAACGATCGGCGACAACTGCGAGGGAACGCCGTCGAGCGACCCCGACGTGATCTTCCCCATCGACGCGCCGATGATGAAGGAGGCGGGTTTCATCGTCCTGCGCGGCAATCTGTTCGACAGCGCGATCATGAAGACCAGCGTCATCGACGACGCCTTCCGGGCTCGCTACCTGTCCAATCCGCAAGACCCCGACGCCTTCGAAGGCCGGGCGATCGTGTTTGAGGGGCCGGAGGATTACCACGCGCGCATCGACGATCCGGCGCTGGCGATTGACGAGACCTGCATGCTGTTCATCCGCGGCGCCGGGCCGATCGGCTATCCGGGCGGCGCGGAAGTCGTCAACATGCAGCCGCCGACGGCGCTGATCAGGAAGGGCGTCACGGCGCTGCCGTGCATCGGCGACGGCCGCCAGTCCGGCACGTCGGGCTCGCCGTCGATTCTCAATGCTTCGCCGGAAGCGGCCGCCGGGGGCGGTCTGGCGCTGCTCGAGACCGGGGATCGCGTGCGCATCGATCTCAAGCAACGCTCGGCCAACATTCTCGTCTCCGAGGTCGAGCTCGAGCGGCGTCGCGTCGAACTGGCGCGCCGCGGCGGCTACGCCTATCCCAAGAGCCAGACGCCGTGGCAGCAGATCCAGCGCGAGCTGGTGACGCAGTTCGACGAAGGCATGGTGCTCAGGCCGGCGGTCAACTACCAGCGCCTCGCCCAGACCGCGGGGACGCCGCGCGACAACCACTGAGCGAAGACGGCGCGCGCGTCCGCCGCCCAGTCGCAAATCCGCAAAAGGGGACACGGATGAATCGATTCGGCGCGGGCGTTTTCGCGGACCAACCGATTGGGCCGCCGGTCGACCCGCAGCCGGCCAGGCGGCCGGAGCGCACGACCCTGGCGGGGCGCCACGTGACGCTCGTTCCGCTCGACGCCGAGGCGCACGCCGACGCGCTGTTTCCGTTGGCCAACGGCGGCGAAAGGGATCGCGTCTGGACCTATCTCGCCGACGGCCCCTACGCCGACCCGCAGGCCTTCAAGACCAGCCTCGCCGCCAAGGCGAAGTCCGAAGACCCGCTTTTCTTCGCGGTGATCGACAATGCGAGCGGCGGCCCGGTCGGCTACCAGACGCTGATGCGGATCGACGCGGCCAACCGCGTCGTCGAAGTCGGCAACATCCTCTACACGCCGACGATGCAGCGCACGGTCGGCGCGACCGAGGCGCAATATCTGTTCGCCGCCCATGTCTTCGACACGCTCGGCTATCGTCGCTACGAGTGGAAGTGCAACGACCTCAACGCGCCCTCGAAGCGCGCGGCGGCGCGGCTCGGCTTCGCCTTCGAGGGGGTGTTCCGCCAGCACCTGATCGTCAAGGAGCGCAATCGCGACACCGCCTGGTTCTCGATGCTCGATTCGGAATGGCCGCTCAGGCGCGCCGCGTTCGAGCGTTGGCTTTCGCCCGACAATTTCGACGCCGCCGGCCGGCAGCGGGTTTCGCTCGCCAGCCTCAACAGCGCCTTCCGCGGCTGAACGGCGGTTTGCACGATCCTTGGCGAACGCCACGGCGCCAGCGGAAAGCGCGCGCGTAACCTTTCGTTAGGGTGAATTGTTAGGGTTAAGTCTACATTAAGGTCTGCGTGGGATTTTGCCTTGCGATGGAAAGCGCGGAGCCGCTTGGCGCGCGTCGAAGCAAGGGGATTCGTTATGGCCAAGTACAAGGCCCTCATCATTGCGGGCGGCGCGTTGTTCGCCCTTGCCCGCTCCGCCGCCGCCGCGGACTTGCTGCCGCCGCCGCCCGCCCTCGAGCCGCCGCCGGTCGTCGATTTCGGCGGCTGGTATCTGCGCGGCGACGTCGGCTTGGCGATGAACGCCAATACCCCGAGCCTGGCCATTTCGCCGAACCCGCTCGCCGGTCTGCCGGCCGGCTCGACCAACGACTTCTACAACCCGACGATCTCCGACTCCGGGTTCTTCGACTTCGGTTTCGGCTACCAGTTCAACAGCTGGTTCCATGCCGACGTTACCGAGGAACTGCGCGGCGGAGGGAGCTTCCAGGCGCTCGAAGTGGTCGACGACACCACGACGCCCCAGCAATACGCCGACTTCTACCGCGCCAATCTCTGGTCCTCGATCACCATGCTGAACGGCTACGTCGATCTCGGCAATTGGTCGGGTATCACGCCCTATGTCGGCGGCGGCGTCGGCTTCGCCTACAACAAGCTGTTCGGCTTCACCGACACCGGCACCGCCTACGGGCCCGGAACCGCCGGCCTCATCGTGCCGGTTGGCGGCTATTTCGACGATGCCGGCAAATGGAACTTCGCCTGGAGCCTGATGGCCGGCCTGAGCTTCGACGTCACTCAGAACCTCAAGCTCGATCTCGGCTACCGCTATCTCGACTACGGCAAGTACACGACCGGCACGTCGCACTGCTTGGCGGCCACCACGGCGGGGTTCACCTGCGGCGGCGGCAACTATACGATCTATTCGAAGAACGAACTCGCCTCCAACGACTTCCGCATCGGCCTGCGCTGGATGATCGGCGAGAATACGCCGGCGCCAGTGGCGCCGCTGGTCCGCAAGTACTGACCGAACGCTCGTAAGCGACCCAAAGTTCGTGGCGCCGGCTTGTCCGGCGCCGCTTTCGTTTGCGTCGCGAGCAACGCGTTGCCATTGCCGGCGCGCCGCCGTAAAGGCGGGCGAGCCCTGGGAACGTCGAGGCGGCCCGCCGCCCTTCGCCCGATGCGGCGAGACGCGGGAGAACGCCTGGATGACCGACGCGAATCCGTCCGCCTGGGCGAGGCCGTGGCGCGCCGCATGGGACCGGCCGCTGCTGCTGCTGACGACGACCGCGCTGATCTGGGCCGGACACGCCCTCGTCAGCCGTCTCGCGGTCGGCGAGATCGGGCCGATGACGCTGACGTTCGGCCGCTGGGCGGTCGCGCTTGGGCCGATCCTGTTCGCAGCGCGCAAGTCGCTGCGCGCCGATTTCGCGGTCCTGCGCGGCCATTGGCTCTATGTCGGCGCGATGGGGACGCTCGGCTTCACCGCCTTCAATGCGCTCTTCTACGTCGCCGCCAGTTTCACCGGCGCGATCAACCTGTCGATCATCCAGGGCGCGATCCCCGCCTTCGTTCTGCTGGCGGCGCGTTTCGGCTTCGGCGACACGGTGATGGGGCTGCAGGCGCTCGGCGCCTTGGCCGCCATGCTCGGTGTGACGACGATCGCCGCGCAGGGCGAGTGGTCGCGCCTTGCCGGGCTCGCCTTCAACGTCGGCGATCTCATGGTGCTGATCGCCTGCCTGCTCTACGCCGGCTACACGCTGGGCCTGCGCGAACGGCCGCGCGTGTCGCCGCTGGCGCTGCTCGCCGGCATGGCGATCGCCGCCCTCGTCAGCTCGGCGCCGCTGTTCGTCTGGGAAGTCGCGGCGGGCCGGTTCATTTGGCCGACGGGCGACGGCCTGCTGCTGCTGCTCTATGCGGCGCTCGGTCCGGCCTTCTCCGCGCAGCTTTTCTACATGCGCGGGGTCGAGCTGATCGGTCCGGGGCGCGCCGGCCTCTTCGTCAATCTGGTGCCGGCGTTCGGGGCGCTGATGGCGGTCGGCTTGCTCGGCGAGCCGTTCGCCCCCTACCATGTCATCGCGTTGGCGCTGGTGATCGGCGGCGTCGCGGCCGCGCAGCGCGCGCCGCGTCAGCGGGTCGTCGAACGGCGGGATCTCAGCGCAGAAAAGGCCGAGTGATGGGCGAGTGGATCAAGCTGAAGGCGAGCGACGGGTTCGAGTTCGCGGCCTGGCGCGCGGCGCCGAGCGGCGCGCCGCGCGGCGGGCTGGTGGTGGTGCAGGAGATTTTTGGCGTCAACGCGCACATCCGCTCGGTCGCCGACGGCTTCGCCGCCGACGGCTATCTGGCGATCGCGCCGGCGATCTTCGATCGTGGCGAACGCGGCTTCGACGTCGGCTACGAGCCCGAGACGATGGCGCGCGGGCGCGACCTGGCGGGAAAGATCGATCGCGAGGCGATGTTGCTCGACATCGCGGCGGCGGTCGCGGCCGCGAAGGCGGGGGGCAAGGTCGGGATCGTCGGCTATTGCCTGGGCGGAACGCTCGCCTGGGTCGCCGCCGCCAAGATCGACGGCCTCTCGGCGGCGGTCGGTTA
>PLRT01000245.1:43564-44076 GCA_003164915.1 Hyphomicrobiales bacterium
CACGCCTTCAATCGCTATGGCAACGCGGCGTATGATGCGCCGAGCGCGACGCTGGCGCGTCAGCGCACGATGGCGTTCTTCGCCGCCAACCTCGGCTGACGCGGCCCCGCCGGCTACTTCACCAGCCGCGGGCCAGCGGCGGCGAGTGCGTTCTCGCCTTCCTGGACGACGCCGAGACGGCGCGCCACTTCCGTATAGGCCTCGATCATGCCGCCGAGGTCCTTGCGGAAGCGGTCCTTGTCCATCTTGTCGTTGGTCTTGGTGTCCCACAGNNTGTCGCCTTCCCACAGCCGGCCGCACTCGATCTTGAAGTCGACGAGGCGGATGCCGACGCCGAGAAACAGGCCGGTGAGGAAGTCGTTGACGCGGATGGCGAGCGCCATGATGTCGTCGATTTCCTGCGGGCTCGCCCAGCCGAAAGCGGTGATGTGCTCTTCCGACACCATCGGATCGTTGAGGGCGTCGTTCTTGTAGTAGAACTCGATGATCGAACGCGGCAGCTGCGAGCCTTC
>PLRT01000117.1 GCA_003164915.1 Hyphomicrobiales bacterium
CGTTCGAGATCCCGATCGGCGCCACAAGGCTCTTCCTCGCCAGTCGTCCATCGACGCGCTCACTGGCTGTTGAAGCTGGCGTTCCATGACGAACTTTTGGATACGCTTCACACGGATGACCGCTCTCGGAGTGGACGACCTTACGTTTGAATGATTGGAGAAGCGAAGTGGCCGGCCGCGAATCTGAAGGCTTGCCGGGGACCGGACCGGCGGATCGGGGCATTCGCGGTTGCGCGAGGCGCTGATGGACGGCGCGACGCGCACGCTGCTCGGCGCCATGACGGCGCCGGTGTTGTTGTCGCACTGACCGGCGCCGATCGCGCCGCCGCGCCGGAGGGCCAGGGCGCGGCGGTCGGCGGCTATTTCTTGACCAGCGGGCAGGTCGAGTCGGCGAGTTTGCCGAACGCCTCGTCTCCGCTCATCGTTTCGACAAGCGGTCCATCCGCGCTATCGCGAACTGCTCCTGGCGGCCAATGAGAACGACACCGCGTATACGACCCTCTTCAATATTGGCTGGCCGGAGGGGGCGCCGCACCGGGTGCTGCGAAACTCTACGTTCAAGGCCTGGGAGGCCGCCGGCCGGCCTCCGGCGGGACAAAGGCCCGGCGAGGGTGAAGTTCTCGCGACCTCCGCCGATGGCCGGCCGGTCGTGCGCTACGCCGCGTCGGCGCCTCGCTTCGATGTCGAAGGTGACATCGAGGCGCTGTCGATCTGGGCAGGGCAAGGCGTGGGGCTGGTGATCCGGTCGCAGCCAGCCGGGGAGATCGTCGCCGAGATCGTCAGGGACGCACGAGCAACGCTGCACCGGCTTGGAGAAACGGCGATGCGCGTGTGAAGCGCGACCGGCCTCGTGAAGCTGCCGAGGGAATCGCGATTGCGCCGGACGCCGCCTCGGTTTCCTGCCCGAGCGTCAACTCGGTTCGGTGCGCACGCAGGCGATAAAGACCGGCGCGGCGAGCGACAGAACGTGTTTGCAATTGATATTGATACCCATGACCTCATTTTGACGTTTCGCACGACCCGTCGAACGTCTGCCCCCTCCTGGCCCGTCTGAGGGTTCTGTTGCCGCTTCTTCTTGCCTTTGCCGTGTCGGCGGTTTCGACGCGAAAGTCCGTCAACGCTATCAAGCCGAACGTCATCTGATCGTAAATGGTCGCTTTCGCGGAGGACTTGAGACACGCTCACCGGCTGCCGGATCGAGCATCGCGCTGTCCCACACGCCAATTAGGGCAACCGTCGCTACCAGCAAAAAGGCGATCCGGAAGGGAAGCGCCGGCGATACGACCGGCGTTCCTACTACCTCGCCAATTCGCCAGGCAATGGCGCCGAGCGCCACGCCCAGACCCGTTGCGAGCTGGAAGGCGGCGGAGAACAGTGTGTTGGCAGCCGACATCGCTTTCTCCGGGATATCCGCAAAGGCGAGCGTGTTGAGCGCTGTGAACTGCATCGAACGTGTCATCCCGCCCACGAACAGGATCGCGCAGATCGTCGGCATCGACATGTCTTTGGTGATCACGGCGCAACTTGCGATCGCGGCGGCGTTGAGAAGTCCATTCACCACCAGCACCGGCCGGAATCCGAACCGCCGAAGCACCGGGGTCGTCATCGGCTTCATGACAAGGTTGCCGACAAAGACCGCCATCAGCATCGTGCCGGCCTCGAATGCGTCATAGCCAAACCCGATCTGAAACATGACGGGGAGCAGGAACGGAATTGCGCTCAGCCCCATTCGAAAGAGCGATCCACCCCAGATCGTCACTGCGAAGGTCGGCGCCCTGAGCGAGGAGAGATCGACCACGGGACGTGCAACGCGCTTCAGATGCCGGACGCCGATCGCCAGCAACACGAGGCCCGCGACCGCAAGCGCTGCCGCCTCAAGCCAGGCTATCTCGGGACGGCCGAGCAACTCGGCCACATAGAGCAGGCAGAATAGGGCGCTGCCCGCCAGCAGGAATCCCACCCAGTCGAAGGGCAGTCGGCTCTCGCTCCTGGAGTCGGGAATCAGCGCGAGCGCCACAGCGAAGGCGATGAGCCCGAGCGGCAAATTGAGGTAGAAGATCCAGCGCCAACCGGCCTGATCGGCGATCAGACCGCCGAGTGGCGGCCCCAGCACGGGCGCGACCAGCGCCGGCCAGGTCAGCGTCGCGATGGCCTGAATCAGCCGATCCTTCGGCGTCACGCGCAGAACCACAAGCCGGCCGACCGGAACCATCATCGCCCCGCCGATGCCCTGAAGAATGCGGACCAGCACGAACTCTGGCAGCGTTTGCGCCAGGCCGCAGACGAGCGAGGCGAGCGTGAAGACCGAGATCGCGGCGGCGAACACCTTGCGCGCGCCGAAGCGGTCGGCCACCCATCCGCTGACCGGGATGAAGATGCCGAGCGTCAGCATATAGGCGCTGACCCCGGAGTTCAGGTCGACGGGGCGCACCGCAAAGCTCCTCGCCATCTGCGGGATCGCCGGAGTAATCACTGTGGCGTCGAGATTCTCCATGAAGAAGGTTCCGGCCACCAACAGGGCAACAGCGGCGAGGCCTGCCGCTCCCGCTGTGTCCGCTTGAGCTGTCACAGCACTACGACAGTCGGCCATTCGGGTCATTCCTCCGATCGCTCGCGCAGCGCCAGCCATGGCGGCGGTGCACGAGCGCGCTGCATCACCATTGGGACCCACGACACAGGCGCTACAGGCCTACGCCGCGGTGGAATTTCGCGCCGATTATCCTCAGTAGATCCTTGATCGCCCACGACAGCGGCGCCTGGGAATCGGCACCGACACTAACCGCCTCACCGTTCATTCTAAGCCTCGTCGCGATCTCCTTCTAACATTCGACGCGACAAGAGGCGGTGAGCGATTGGGGGGCAGACGCTTTGACAGGCGTCAGAGCGCTGAGCGGCCACTCGCGTTGTCCTGACCTCAATTGACGCTGCGCGGAAGATTGAATTGAAGGCCCGCTTCTTCGGCCGCAATCAACCCAAGCGCGCTCCAGTCGAGATCGGCGTAGCCGCGTGCAATTCCTGTGATGAGGCGGTCTCGCACGACGTTGACCGACGGCATCGGGGCGCCCGCATTCTCCGCTTCGGCGAGCGCCAGACGCACGTCCTTGAGCACCAGCGGCAAGACGAATCCGGGTGCGTACGACTGCCTGACGATCTTGTCGCCATAGATTTTATGCGCGCGTCCGCCGAACATCGTGCTCGTCATGATGTCGATGAACGGCTTGGGTTCGAGTCCGCGCTTGAGAGCCACAGCGACGACTTCCCCGAGCACCTCTAGCGTCGTCGCGGTCATCATATTGCCGAGCAGTTTGACGAGGTTTGCGTGCGAAGGATCGGGGCCGACGGCAAAGGTCTTTTGTCCGAGGCTGTCGAGCAGCGGCAGACAGCGCTCGACATCGGTCGACGGGCCGGCCGCGACAATGAACAACTGGCGCGCCTTGGCGGCGTCGGGATTTCCAAACACCGGCGCGGCGACGTAGCCTTGTCCGTAACGCGCGTGCTCCGCCGCGAGGCGAGACGCAGTGGCTGCGCTGATGGTGCTCATGGAAAGATGAATTGCGCCGCGCTTCAATCCGGCGGCGAGACCCTTGACGCCGTCGCCTTCGCGGCCAAGGACCACGTCCCGAACGGCGGCGTCGTCGGGCAGCATGCTGACGACGACCTCGCGGTCGAACAGCCTGCTGAAGTCCATCGTGGGCTCAAGACCCAGCGCAGCGAGCTTCTCCATCTGATCCGGGTGGCGGACATAGGCGACGACCCGGCGCCCGGCGGCGATCAGGTTCGCCGCCATCGCTGTCCCCATGTGACCGAGGCCGACAAAGCCGATTTCACCTTCGACCGACAGTCGCCCTGAAGGCTCAACCTCGGAAGCTGTCAAGCCTGCAAGGGTGGAGATGGACTGGTCTTTGGACATAATTGCCTCCTGATTGCGCATCTGAAGGTCATGTCGGCGATCCAGA
>PLRT01000191.1:0-1522 GCA_003164915.1 Hyphomicrobiales bacterium
ACCGCGTGTTCCACGACTGGGGCGCGTGGCGCGGCGACATCGCCGGGCGGCGCAACGGCGTGCTGATCTCCAACGACAAGGGCGACGCGGTCGCCTATGCGATGTGGAACCTCGAGGATCGCGGGCCGATGATGATCGAGCCCGGCTGGAAGGTCTACCAGGGCATGATCGTCGGCCAGCACACGCGCGACAACGATCTCGAAGTCAACGTGATGAAGGGCANNGCGGTGCGGCTGACGCCGCCGATCCAGATGACGCTGGAGAAGGCGATCGCCTACATCCAGGACGGCGAACTCGTCGAGGTGACGCCGAAGTCGATCCGCCTGCGCAAGTCCCTGCTCGACCCCAACGACCGCAAGCGCGCCGAACGGGCGAAGAGCGCGACGGCGACGGAGGGGGCGGCGTAGGCAGGCGCGACGGGCCAATATTCGTCGACGGATTCGTCACGCCGCGCAGACCAGGGCGAGCGAGGACCAGTTGCGACATGGCTACAGAGGTGGACGTCACAATTCGCGGCCCCGTCACCGAAATCGGTTAGTCGCTGTCGTATCCCGTGACTGTCGAGTATATTCTCGATCGCAGACAGGGGGGCGCGATGAACGAGTTTCGCCGTTGGATCTTGAGCGTCGCCGGCGCGGTACAAATCTGGCTGATGATCTGTGCAACCCTCGGCTTTGGCTTGGTCGGAGCGAGCATTGGGACCGTGTTAGCTATCGGGCAACAATCTCAAGGCGGAGGCTTTCAACTATTCGGATTCCTATTGGGCGCGGCGACCGGATTTCTTTTGTCGGCATCGGCCGCATCGTTCATCTTCGCATTGATCGAGATCGAGCAAAACACCCGCGCATCTTCGGAACGCTTGATTCGATTAACGACGGCGGCACCCGAGCCAAAGCCAAACAACCAGGAGTCGACGTTGCGGCCCCTCTCGCTGCTTTCAAATGCCGCGACAACTGAATCTATTCAAGGCGACCCCAGACCGCACGCACAACGAGCGCCGATCAAAACGCAAAGACCGCCTTTTGACCGCTCCAAGTTGAAGGATGAATGGAGTGTCCCGTTTAGCGAGGGCGCTAGACTTATTGAAATTACTCGCGAAATAATTCTGAAAGCGAGACAGGCTGGATATCAAGTCCACTCGGAAGGTAACGTCGTAATATTCAAGAAAGCGGCATCCTTTCTCACNNCTTTCATTGAAAACAACCGAATAGACATCTGTCTCCGGCATGGCTGGAGCTTCGCCCTAACAAAGTCGACACCGCGCCCACACTCGCCAACGCTGGAAGTCATTGGGCGGTAAGGTGGGTGAGAGCACGGACAGCTCTAGCTGCGGCCGCATTGAGTCGACTCGAGGAAGATCGCCCACATTTGAAATACACTCGACGTCTAGCGCGCAAATAGTCCGCCCGCCATCCCCCGCCGCTGTCGAAATCGCCTCCTCTCGTTCGTCTCTTCCTGTGAGCCGGCCGCTAAGGAGCTAGGGCTGGTCGGGTCGAACGCAACGGAACGAGCAATCAGGCAA
>PLRT01000191.1:1656-3233 GCA_003164915.1 Hyphomicrobiales bacterium
ACGCTGGTTTTCACCCTCGGCTTCGTTGCGGTCGCCGGGATCTTCTGGGAAGTGATCAAGTAGAATCGCAGCCTCGGCAGAGGAGGCCTACACCAGCCCCCAGCCCGAATCGATGACGAGATTGGCGCCATTCATGCTCTGATTGTCGAGCAGGAACAGCGTCGCCGCGACGCAGTCGGCGGTCGTGACCAGCCGTCCGCCTGGCGTCTGGGCGATCGTCCGTTCGATGACCGCCGCGTTGCCGGACCAGGCCGGCGTGTCGGCGACGACGCCGGGGTGAATGGCGTTGAAGCGGATCGACGGCAGCTCATAGGCGAGATTGCGCACCATCGTCGTCACCGCGCCGTTGATCGCGGTGACCGTGGTGGAGCCGGGATAGGGCCGCTCGCGGGCCTGGCCGCCGAACAGCACCACCGATGCGTTCGCGGTCAGGCGCGGCAGCAGCGTATGGATCACTTCCACGTAGCCGACCAGCTTGATGGTGACGAGGCGCGCCGCTCCGACGATGTCGTAAGTCTTGACGCTGTTGCGGTCGCGCTCGATGGCGGGGATCGCGAGATGGTCGACAGGCCCGACATCAGCCAGTTTGGCGGCGATCGATTGCGGCTCGGCAAGATCGAACGCCAGCCCGATCGCGTCGCCGCCGATCTTCAGCGCGGCGGCCTTGGCGCGGCCCGCGTCGCGGCTGGTCACTACGACTTTCTCGCCGCGCGCCGCCAGCGCCGCAGCGACCGCGAAGCCGATGCCGCTCGAGCCGCCGACAATGACGCTTGATTTCCGTTCGCTCATGTTCGGTCCCCCGTCTCGCCGGCATAACGGCAGCCTGGGGTTCGGGCGTCAAGGCGGCGCTCGAACGACGCGTCGCCTTCCCTCCCCGCTTCGGCTAGGCTGACGCCAATGACCGAGGCCGTTTCGACGCCGCCCGCCGCCGTGGCGGCCGCGCTTCGCCCAGAACCGCTGCGGACGAAATGGGCGCTGGTGGCGCTGCTGTGGCTGGCCGGCGTCGCCGCCGGCTTGCAATTCGCCAAGGCGTCCGTCGCCTTCGACGCGCTGGCCGCCCATTACGGCGCCTCGCCGACGCTGGCGGGCTGGCTGCTGTCGACGGTCGGCGTGGTCGGCGCCGTCTTCGGCGCCTCGGCCGGGCTGGTCGTCGAACGCATCGGCTTCCGCCGCAGCCTGGTGCTCGGGCTCGCCGCCGCGGCGGCTCTGTCGGGGTTCGAGACGCTGCTGCCGCCGGTTCCGCTTTTCCTGGCGGCGCGCGCTTTGGAGGGCGCTTCGCATCTCGCCATCATCGTCGCCGCGCCGAGCTGCCTCGTCCACGTCGTCGCGCCGGGTCGGCGCACGATCGTCATCGGCCTGTGGGGCACGTTCTTCAGCGTCGCCTTTCTCGTCGCCGGCGCGCTCGGCCTGCCGCTGCTCGCCGCCTTCGGCCTCAGCGGCCTGTTCGCCGCCCATGAGATCGCCGCCGCCGCCTTGGCGCTGGCGGCGGCGCTGTTCATCCCAGCCGACCCGCCGCGCGCGGCGCACCCGAACGAAGCGGCGCGCAAGAGCGTGATCGCCGCCCATGTCGGCGTCTA
>PLRT01000191.1:3341-16784 GCA_003164915.1 Hyphomicrobiales bacterium
ATGGCCTTCGTCAGCCTGCTGCCCGGCGCGGTCTATCCGATGATCCCGCTGCTCAGCCCGACGCCGCCGGTGCAGGCGCGCGCATACGGCGCGATCGCCCAGCTCGGAAACGTCGGCTCGACGCTCGGGCCGCCGCTGTTCGCCGCATCGATGGCGGGTATGGGCCCGCACGGCCTGCTCGTTCCGACGGTGGCGCTGTGCGCCGGCGGCGCGGCGATCGCGCTATGGGCGGAGCGCCGCGCCGCGGCGGTGCAGGGGGCGACGGCGACGGGTCGGATCGGCTAGAATCGTGGGATGGAAACGCCCCCTTCCGCCGCCTCGGCCCAGTTTTACGCCCATGGCGGCGACCGCATCGCCGCGGCGCTGGCGGCGCATGGCGTGCGCTTTCTCTTCACCCTCTGCGGCGGCCACATCGCGCCGATCCTGGTGGCCGCCAAGGCGCGCGGAATCCGTATCGTCGACGTGCGCGACGAAGCGACGGCGGTCTTCGCCGCCGACGCTGTGGCGCGGCTGACCGGCAGACCTGGCGTCGCCGCCGTCACCGCCGGCCCCGGCGTCACCAACGCGCTGACCGCGCTCGAGAACGCCAGGCTGGCGCAATCGCCGCTGCTGCTGATCGGCGGCGCCGCCCCGACGGCGCTGCAGGGGCGCGGCGCGCTGCAGGACATCGACCAGGGGCCGGTCGTCGCCCCGTTCGTCAAATGGGCGAAGCGGGTGCGGCGGGTGCGCGACCTCGGCCCGGCGATCGCCGAAGCGTTGGCGATCGCGCGCGAGGGCGTGCCCGGCCCGGTCTTCGTCGAATGCCCGGTCGACCTGCTCTACGACGAGAAGACCATTCGCCAATGGTATGGCGACGCGGCGGGCAAAGGGACTTCGATCGCCGACCGTCTGATGCGCCTCTATCTCGAGCGCCACGCCGCCCGCCTGTTCGCCGGCCTGACGCAGGCGCCGCCGCCCGCCCCGCGCGCGACTGTCGCGCCGGCCGCGACAGGGGCGCAGCTCGAGGCGGCGGCGACGCGCCTCGCCGCCGCCGAGCGGCCGTTGGTCGTCGTCGGCAGCCAGGCGCTGGTCGGCGCCGAAGACCCGTCGCGGCTCGCCGAGGCGCTGACCCGGCTCGGCGCGCCGGTCTATCTCTCCGGCATGGCGCGCGGCCTGCTCGGCCGCAGCCATCCGTTGCAACGGCTGCACCAGCGGCGCCAGGCGCTGCGCGAAGCCGATTGCGTGCTGCTAGCCGGCGCGCCGTGCGACTTCCGCCTCGACTACGGCCGCCATGTGCGCCGCTCGGCCGATCTGATCGCCGCCAACCGCAGCGCGCGCGAGGCGCGGCTCAACCGCCGCCCGGACGTCGCGGCGATCGGCGACGCCGGCGATTTTCTCGTTCGCCTCGCCGCGCGCGTTCAAGGCCTCGCCGAGCGACGCGCCGACTGGCTCGCGACGCTGCGCGCGCGCGACGAAGCGCGCGAGCGCGAGATTGCCGCGCGGGCGAAAGCGGCCGGCGAATTCGTCAATCCGATCGCGCTGTTGCGCGCGATCGACGCAGTGGCGGCCGACGACGCGACTTTCGTCGCCGACGGCGGCGATTTCGTCGCCACCGCCTCCTACGCGCTGCGGCCGCGGCGTCCGCGCGGCTGGCTCGACCCGGGCGTGTTCGGCACGCTGGGCGTCGGCGCCGGCTTCGCCCTTGCCGCCGCGCTGGAGCGGCCGGGCGCAGAAACCTGGATCCTGTTCGGGGACGGCGCCTGCGGCTGGAGCCTGACCGAATTCGACACCTTCGCCCGGCACGGAATTCCGGTCATCGCGGTGGTCGGCAACGACGCCGGCTGGACCCAGATCGCGCGCGAACAGGTGAAAATGCTCGGCGACGACGTCGGCGTGACGCTCGCCCGCGCCGCCTATCACGAGGTCGCCACGGCGTTCGGGGCCGAGGGAATCCTGGTCAAGCGCGACGCCGAGATCGCCGACGGGCTCGCCCGCGCCCGCGCCGCCGCGCGCGCCGGCCGGCCGGCGCTGGTCAACGTGTGGCTCGACCGCAGCGATTTCCGTGACGGCTCGATCTCGATGTGAGCGGTCGGCGGCGCGCCGCGACATGATTCGGTCACGATTGGGGCGCGAGAATTGCTTCAGGTTTCGTCGCGGCGCGGGGGCCCCGCCGACGATGTCGCGCGGCGTCGGTCAGCGCAGCGGAGATGAGCGTGTCGCACCCTGAACCGTCCCCTTCCCGCCGCCGCCCCTACAGCGTGGCCGAGATTTTCGCCGACGGCGTCGTCCATACGGCGGCGCTGGTCGCCGGCGCGGCGGGTTTCACGCTGCTGTTCGCCCTCGCGCCGGTGAGCGGCGGGGCGCCGGAATATGCGGCGCTGATCGTCTACGCCGTCTGCTTCTTCCTCATGTTCGGCTTTTCCTTCGCCTACAACATGGTCCCGGATTCGCCGGTCAAGCGATGGCTGAGGCGCTGCGACCATTCCGGCATTTATCTGATGATCGCCGGCACCTACACCGCGCTGATGGCGCTCGTTCAGGCCCGATGGTGGACCGTGGCGCTGGTCGTGTTCGTCTGGTGCGGCGCCGCCGTCGGCGTCGCCTCCAAGCTGTTCATGCCGACCCGGCTCGACCGAGGCGCGGTCGGCTTCTATCTCGCGCTGAGCTGGTCGGCGATCGTCGCGATCAAGCCGCTCGCCGCAACGCTGCCGGCGACGGCATTGGCGCTGATCGTCGCCGGCGGCCTGATCTATTCGGCCGGAGTGCCGTTCTACGTCTGGCGCAGCCTGAAATTCCAGAATGCGATCTGGCATGCCTGCGTCGCCCTCGGCGCCGCCCTCCAGTTCGGCGGAGTCGTCGCCGCAATCGGCGCGTCATCTTGACGCCGCAGTCGCGTGGCGTCTTGATGGCCGCCATGAATCGCTTCGCATCCCTCTTGGTCTTCTCGGTTTTTGCCGCCGCCTCGCCGGCCGGGGCGGCCGACCTGCCGAGCCAGGCGCAGGGCGCCCCGCCGCTGTTCGCCGCCGATCCGGCGACCCAGACCCCGACCCCCGACTGGTCGGGTTTCTACATCGGCGCCGGGGCCGACGCCGTCGCTTTCAAAGGCGCCAAAGCCCAATTCGGCGGCGATGTGTTCGGCGGTTACGATCATCGCTTCGACAACAACGTCATTCTCGGGGTGCGCTTCTCGACCGGCTACAGCCCGTGGATCTTCGCCAACGGTCCCTACAGGGGCTTCAGCTTCGGCGAGGCCGACATGAAGCTCGGCTATGCGATGGGGCGGCTGACGCCCTATGTCGTCGTCGGCGCGGCGCTGGCGCGGCCAAGCTACGGGGCCGATTTCGGCGACCTCAGCCAATCGGTCAACAGTCTGTTCTCTGGGCCGGGCGCCGTGCAGGCGGTGGGGACCGCGGGCGTCGGCGTCGACTACGCGCTGACCAATAACATCACGGTCGGCGTCGAGGCGCGGGTGAATAACGGCGGCCCGTTCGGCGGGTTCGACCCGTTGCATTGAGCCGCCGACGTCCCGTCTTGCCTCGGTCGGTGGAGCGGGTTACGTGGTGGCGTCTGTTTCGAACGCCAGAGTCTCATGCTGCATCTCAGTCGCCGGACGTTGCTGGTCGGCCTCGCCACCGTATCGAGCGCACGGGTGCTCGCTCCCGCCTTCGCGCAGCAACAGTCGCAGGTCTTCGGCTATGGCGACGTCGTCAAGCGTGCGCATGACCTCGCCGCCGCGCCATTCGACGCGACCGTCCCGCCGCTGCCCGACGCCATCGCCGATCTGGACTACGACGCCTGGCGCGACATCCGCTTCAAGTCGGACAAACTGCTGCTCGGCCAGCCGGGCGCGAGCTTTCGCCTCGAGCTGTTCCACCTCGGCCATCTCTATCGCCGGCCGGTGGTGGTCAACGTGCTGCGCGACGGCATTCCGGCGCCGATCCCCTACACCGCCGGCCTGTTCGACTGGGGCCGCAACAAGCCGCCCGCCAACTTGCCGATCAATCTCGGCTTCGCCGGCTTCCGCCTCCACTATCCGCTCAACGCGCCCCATGTCATGGACGAGGTCATCGCCTTCCTCGGCGCGAGCTACTTCCGCTTCCTCGGCCGCGGCCAGCGCTACGGCCTTTCGGCGCGCGGACTCGGCATCGGCGCGGGCGCGCACGCCGACGAGGAATTCCCGTTCTTCCGCGAGTTCTGGATCGAGACGCCCGACCCGACCGCCGACCGCATCGTCGTCCACGCGCTGCTCGACAGCGAGTCGGTCACCGGCGCGTTTCGCTTCGAGATCGTGCCGGGGCTCGAGACGAGCGTCGACGTCTCGGTCACGCTGTTTGCGCGCAAGGCGATCTCGTCGCTCAACATGGCGCCGCTGTCGTCGATGTTCCTGCGCGGCAAGAACGACCATCGCGTCGACGACGACTACCGCGAGGAGCTGCATGATTCCGACGGCCTGCTCATCCACACCGGCGCCGGCGAATGGATCTGGCGGCCGCTGAGCAATCCAGCCACGCCGGCCGTCTCGACGTTCGTCGACGACAACGTGCGCGGCTTCGGGCTCCTGCAGCGCGACCGCACCTTCGACCATTACCAGGACCTCGATCTCGCCTATCAGTTGCGGCCGACCTACTGGATCGAGCCGCACGAGGGCTGGAACGAGGGCGGCGTCGAGCTCCTGGAACTGCCGACCGACAACGAAAGCAACGACAACATCGTCGCCGCGTGGGCGCCCAAAGAGGCTCTGGACGCTGGCCATTCGACCGCTTACGGCTACCGCATCACCGCCCTGTTCAACGATTCGCGCCTGACGCCGGGGGCGCGCGCGATCAGCACCTTCCGCGCCGAGCCGAAGGCGCTCGGCGCCGCCGAGCCCCTGCCGCCGGGCTCGACGCGCTTCCTCATCGATTTCAGCGGCGGCGACCTCGGCTATTACATCAGCGATCCGACGCTGGTGCAGGTGGTGGCGACGACCTCGGCGGGACGGGTGCTGCGCACCTTCCTCGCGCCCAACACCCACGTCAACGGCTTCCGCGCCGGCGTCGACGTCGCGGTCGACCCCGGCCAGAGCTGCGACGTGCGCGTCTTCCTGCGCGCCGCCAACAAGGCCTTGACCGAGACCTGGACCTTCCCCTGGCGGGCGTGAGGGCGGCGCGTCTCGGCGGCTTATCGGCCGCGGCCATCTCAAGACATTGACGACGAGGCTTTACGCGCCGGAAACGCTATGCGGCGAAGTCGCGCCGCAGGCGGCGCGCAGAAATAATTTGTCAAATGCCGCATGGTAATCCGCTGCCTGGGCCGTGACGGCCCGGCATGAGCGACGCGACGTCAGCCGCGCGGCGCACGCCGAAACGAAGCGCAAACTTTCAAGTCGTCGGAACCTGGGCCCACGCGCGCGCGGTCGGCGAGGCTGCGTGACGGCTCACCTTGCCGACCCTCGAACGATCGCGATCGAGAGGCAGGCCATGTTCGTCCACGCACAGCGTTTTGACGCAGCGCCGTTGCGCCCGGTCAATGCCGATATTCCAAGCCGCGATTACTTCGACGCTCGCGCGCCGCGCGTCCAACGCGCGCGGCCGGTTGCGCGGCGGATTTGTGCGCCCGGCGCGCAGAAGCCGACTTGTATCTGGGAGTTTGACGAGATCGGCGGGGCGAAACTCGCCGTTCGCCGAATTGGCTGTGCGCTGCGTAAGCGCCCCCAGCCGGCGATCGCAGTTTGCTTTGGAGGCAGAGAATGAACGCTTCGGCCTACGCCTCGAATCCATCGGCGGCGGCAGCGCTTCGCGATCCGTTTGCGACGCTGATGGCGCGCCTCGCCCGACTGGCGATCAAGCTCGGCGGCCCCTGGCTGGCTTCGCCCGAGGCGTTCGCGCAGGCGAGCGCAGCAGCGTATGACGCCGCCATGAAAATCGTCGTCACGCAGGACGCACAGGAAAGCGGCGCCGACGTCGACGAACCGTCCATGGCCGAGCTTCTCGCCCGGCTTGCGGCGCTGGGCGAGAACATTCGCCGCGCGCGGCAGCGTTACGGCATGGACGGGCGCAAGTCCGCCAGCAGCGGCGACGGAAAATCTCGCGACGACGACGGCGAAGCCTGACGCGGCCGAGCCGGCCGTCTCGACGCCCGGATTTACGACCGATCAAAGCGCCGGCGCCGAGACAGTCGTAGGAGGTTGCCGCCCCGCCCGCCGCGACAACTGACCGCTCGCGTCGGCGGCGGCGGGCGATTAAGAACCTCTGATTGCCCAAGACCCTGCGAGCGCAGCAGGATGGCCGGCCGCGAACGGGCCGCCGCTGCGCGACGAGGGCGGAAAGGGATCGTGGCCATGAGTTCGAGAACGCGCCAACGGATTTTCTATCTGGTGCCGGTGTCCGCCGAAGCCGGATTGACGTCGCTGGCGCTGAGCCTCGTCCGCGCCCTGCAACTCGCCGGCGTGCGCGTCGGCTTCATCAAGCCGATCTCGCAGCCGGAATTTGTCGCCGGTGAGCAGGACCAATCGGTTCATTTCGCCCGCGTGCTCTGCAGCGCCGAGACGCCCGATCCGATCCCGTTCGACCACGCGGCGGAAATGGTGCGGACGGGCCAGCTTCCCAGCCTGATGGAGGAAGTCGTCGCCCGCGTCGAGAATGCGCGCGACAAATGCGACGCCTTCGTCGTCGAAGGCCTGATTCCCGACGCCGACATCCAGATCGCCACGCGACTCAATATCGGCATGATCCAGTCGCTCTCCGCCGACATCATTCCGGTGCTCGCCGGTCAGGGACGCGGCGCCGAAGACCTGACGGCGAAAGTGGCGACGGCGATCGAACAATATGGCGACGACGGGCGTCGGTCGGTCGCCGG
Source organism: Hyphomicrobiales bacterium (assembly GCA_003164915.1). Lineage (GTDB taxonomy): Bacteria > Pseudomonadota > Alphaproteobacteria > Rhizobiales > Beijerinckiaceae > Roseiarcus. The sequence continues at coordinate 10,158 of PLRT01000191.1, forward strand.
CGTGATGATCAATTTCTGCGACACCGCCGCGGCGAAAGAGATCGCCAAGGCCGGAACGGTCGCCATCGGCGCGGCGGCGAAGGCGGCGCCGATCCTCGCTTCGATCCCGACCGTCCCCGGCCTGTCCGCGCCGCGGGTGATCGACGTCGCCCGGGAGCTCGGCTTCGAGATCTTCAATCGCGGCGACATCGAAACGGCGCGCGTGCGGAAACTGCTCGTCGCCGCCCGCTCCTGCGACAAGCTGCTCAACCACCTGAGCTCCGGGACGCTGGTGATCACCGCCGCCGATCGATCCGACGCGATCCTCGCCTCGGCGCTGGTCGCCCAGCGCGGCATGCCGCTTGCCGGATTCGTGCTGACCTGCGGCGGACGGCCTGCCCCGGAGGTCAGCGCGATCCTTGCCAGTCCGCCGCTGAACCGTCTGCCTGTCCTGTTGACCAACGACGACACTTACATCACCGCGACCCGGCTTTCCGGCCTGTCGAAACACATCAGCGAAGACGATCTGGACGGGATGGAGAGCGTCATCGCCTTCATGGCCGACAAGATCGACGTGGCGCCGCTCGTCCGGCGCATCGACCTGCCCGGCGATGCGCTGATGCCGCCGCCGGTCTTCCGCCATCGCCTGGTCGCGACGGCGCGGATCGTTCCGCAGCGCATCGTCCTGCCGGAAGGCGACGAGCCGCGCACCGTGCGAGCGGCGGCGATCTGCGCGGAAAAGGGCATCGCCCGCTGCGTGCTGCTCGGATCGCCCGACAAGATCAACGCGGTCGCAGCCGCTCATGGCGTCGAACTGCCGCCCGGCGTCGAAATCGTCAATCCGGACACGATCCGCCACGCCTACGTCGCGCCGATGGTCGAGATTCGCAAGCACAAGGGCCTGACGCCGCTGCAGGCCGAGGTCGGCCTCGAGGACACGGTAACCCTCGGCACGATGATGCTGGCGCAGGGCGACGTCGACGGCCTGGTGTCGGGCGCGGTGCACACGACCGCCAGCACCGTCCGGCCCGCACTGCAACTGATCAAGACGGCGCCCGGCAACAGCATCGTGTCGAGCGTCTTCTTCATGCTGATGCCCGACCAGGTGCTGGTCTACGGCGATTGCGCGATCAATCCCGATCCGAAGGCCGAGGAGCTCGCCGAGATCGCCATCCAGTCGGCCGACTCGGCGAAGGCGTTCGGCATCGAGCCGCGCATCGCGATGATCTCCTATTCGACCGGCGCCTCGGGCACGGGCGAGGACGTCGACAAGGTGCGTCAGGCGACCGCCCTGGTGAAGGCGCGCCGTCCCGATCTCGTCATCGACGGACCGATCCAGTACGACGCCGCCACGGTGGAGAGCGTCGGCAGGCAGAAGGCGCCCGGCAGCCCGGTGGCGGGCCGCGCCAATGTCTTCGTCTTCCCCGACCTCAATACCGGCAACACGACCTACAAGGCGGTGCAGCGCTCGGCCAATGTCGTCTCGGTCGGCCCGATGCTGCAGGGGCTGCGCAAGCCGGTCAACGACCTGTCGCGCGGCGCGCTGGTCGACGACATCGTCTATACGATCGCGCTGACCGCGATCCAGGCGCAAGCCGCCAAGCGCAAGGCGAAGANNCCCCGCCGACAGTCTGAGCAGGTCGGGCGGGCACGGCGATTCCGGCCCCTCGTAGGAGGCGCGGTGCTCGATCAGCGACTCGACGCCGCCGAGCGAGGTCGCGCGCTTCCACAAGCTCACCCTCGCCGCGGCGCCGATCGCGCCGTCGCGGCCTCCGCGCACTCGGATCGACAGCATGCCGCCGAAGCCGCCCTGCATCTGCCGCCGGGCGACCTCGTGGCCCGGATGATGCGGCAGGCCAGGATAAAGGACTTCGAGCACGGAGGCGTGGTTGGCGAGCCGCTGCGCCAGCTCGAACGCATTGGCCGCACAGGCGCGCACGCGCAGATCGACCGTGCGCAGCCCGCGGATCAGCAGGAACGCCTCGAACGGCCCGAGGATGAGGCCGTGCAGCTTGCGGATCTCGGCCGCGCGCGCAGCGAGCCCATCGGCGCGCGCAAAGCCAAGCGCACCGGCGATGACGTCGGAATGGCCGTTGAGATATTTGGTCGCCGAATGCATGACGACGTCGGCGCCGAGCGCCAGCGGGCGGGTGAATACCGGCGTGGCGCAGGTCGAATCGACCGCCAGCGCCGCGCCCGCCTGATGGGCGATCTCCGCCGCCGCGGCGATGTCGGTGACGCTCCACAGCGGATTGCTCGGCGTCTCCAGCCAGACCAGCCGCGTCGGCCTCGCGGCGACGGCGCCCTTCAGCGCCTCGAGGTCCTCGGGATCGGCGAAGGCGACTTCGAGGCCGAGCTTCGGCGCCTCGGCCTTCAGCCAGTGGCGCAACGCCCAGTACATGCGCCGCGGCGCGACGATCCTCGCGCCGGCGCCGAGGCTGAGAAACAGCGCGATCGCCGCCGACATGCCCGAGCCGAAGACCAGGGTCGCCGCCGCGCCTTCGAGCGAGCCGATCAGCGCCTCGGCTTCGCGCGTGGTCTGATTGTCGGGTCGCCCGTAGATCGGCGAAGTCCAGTCGGCGTAGGCGGGATCGCGGATGAAGGTCGTCGTGACGTGCAGCGGCGGCACCAGGCCGCCCGTCGCCTCGTCGATGCGCCCGAGCGCTTGCGCGGCGCGGGTGCGCGCGCTCCAGTCCTTTATGTCGTTCACAGCGCCAGTCCCCGCAGCAGCCGCGGCGCCCGAACGCCATCGCCCGCCGCCTCGGCGGCGAGCAGGCGCTTCAGCGGCGCCAGCCGGCCAACGACCCGCAGCCCGAAGTCGCGCGCCGCGCGCAGCGGCTCGGCGTCCTTGGCGAACAGCCGGTTCAGCGCGTCCATGCCGATGCTCGAGGCGACGACGTCGAAGCGGCGCGCGCGCTGGTAGGCCTCGAGCGTCGTCGCGTCGCCGGGATCGAGACCGAGCCGCATGCGATCGACGACGGCCTCGGCGAGCGCGGCGACGTCGCGCAGGCCGAGGTTGAGCCCCTGCCCCGCCAGGGGATGGACGACATGGGCGGCGTCGGCGAGCAGCGCCAGCCGCTCGGCGACGAAACGCCGCGCGAAGCGGAACGCCAGCGGGATCGCCTCGACCCGCGAAGCGAGCGCCAGCGCGCCGAGCTTCGGCGTGAAGCGATATTCGAGCTCGCGGATGAAGTCGTCGGGCGCGAGCGCGGCGATCGCCCGAGCGTCGGCGTGGCGCTCGTTCCACACGATGCTGGAAAGGCGGCCGCGCATCGGCAGGATGGCGAACGGGCCGGCGGGCAGGAAATGCTGTTGGGCGACGCCCTCGTGATCGCGTTCGTGGGCGATGGCGGCAACGATCCCGGTCTGCCCGGTGTCCCAGCCCACGGTCGACAGTTCGGCGAGCGCCCGCAGCCGCGAGCGCCCGCCATCGGCGGCGACGACGAGGCGCGCCTTGAGGCGCGCGCCGCCGGCGAGCGCGATCTCGGCCGTGTCGCGACCGGGCGCGAAGCCCGTCACGGCGGCGGAGATCGTCTCGACGCCCTGGGCGGCGGCCGCGTCGCCGAGCGCGGCGGCGAGATCGTCGTTGAACGCCATATGGGCGAGCGGCTCGTCGCCTTCTTCGCCGAATTGCAATTGCTCGATTCGGACCGCGTCGCGCACGCGCCCGTCATAGATCGCCATGCGGCGGATCGGCTGGGCCAGCGGCGCGAGCGGCGCCCACGCCCCGACCTGGTCGATCAGCCGGCGCGGCCCTTCGGCGAGCGCCACGGTGCGCAATCGGCCGTCGCGGACGCCCGGCCGCGGATCGACGACCGCGATCGCGACGCCCGACCCCAGCGCCTGCTTGACCGCCGCAGCGAACGCGAGCCCCGCCGGGCCGGCGCCGGCGATGACGATGTCGAAGATGCGCGCAGAAGCGGCGGCAGGCATGGCGGCCATTGTGGGGCGGCCGGTACGGCGAAGCAAGCGCCGGCGACGCGTGGCCGACAGCGCGAGAAAACGATGCCGGCAGAAAACGCCCGCAGAATCGGAAAAGCGGCGCGCGAACCGCGCGCCGCCTCGTTGTGGTCTGAACCCGCCCAGTGACTAGGCGTGCGCCAGCCTCGGCGCCACGTAGGCGTCGCCGCCATGCAGAATCCTGACGACGAGCAGGCACGCGCCGAGCGCCACCACGACCGCCGGAATCATCCACACCAGCACCATGCCCGCAGTGAGGCCGCCCGCCTGCAGAACGCCGGCGAACATCGGGCCGGCGATCGTGCCGAGGCGCCCGGCCGCGACTGCGCAACCGACGCCGCGGTTACGGACCGCGGCCGGATAGCACAGCGGCGCGAACGCATAGAGCAGCGTCTGCCCGGTGGTCGCGCCGATGCCGACCAGGAAGCCGGTCGTCATGCCGAAAGCCAAACCCAGCGCGACCGCGCCGAGGAAGTACAGACCCAACGCCAGGACGATATAGCCGACTGTGGCCACGCTGTAGGCGTGACGGCGGTCAAGCAGATAGCCCACGACGACCGCCGCGACCGTCGATCCCAGGTTGTACATGGTCTGGATGATCAACGCGTCGGTCGACGAGAAGCCGCGCTGCTGCAACAACGTCGGCATCCACAGGACGCATAGATACATCACGGCGAGCGTGAGGAAGGTTGCGAGCCACAGGGTGAGCGTGATCGGCAGCTTGCTCAGCCCGAGGATGTCGGCCCAGGTGCCCTCGACCCCGGCCGCGTCGGTAGCGAGCGCCGACTTCGGCCGCGACGCCGGGAGATAGGCGATCATCGCCAGCGCGACGGCGATCGGCAGCACGCCGCCGACGTAGTAGATCGGACGCCAGTCCGAACCGAGCCAGCCGGTGGCCATGATCGCCGCGCACAGCATGCCGCCGAGCGAGATCGCGCAGTAGACGATGCCGACATAGCGCTTCTTCTGGGACGCCGGGCTGTGATCGCTGGTCATCGCGATCACCACCGGCATCGCCGCGCCGAGACCGGCGCCAGTGAGAAAGCGCGCAACCAGCAGACTGCCGAATCCGGTCGACCAGGGCGTAAGCAGGCAGGCCAATCCGAACACCGTCGTCGCCGCGATCACGACCGGCTTGCGCCCGAATCGATCGGCGAGGATGCCGCCGATCGCCGCGAACAGCAGCACGCCAACCGCGCTGGAGCTCGCGAAATATCCCATCTGCATCTTGTCCAACTGGAACGCCGACGCCAGCTTCCGCATCGTTACGCCTGCGGCCTGGATGTCGAAACCCTCCAGCATGATGACGAGAAAGCACATCGTCACGACTTGAACTGTTCTGAGTTCGATCAGTTCCTTCCGTACGTTCCTTATGTCTTCCATTGTTCGCTTCGTCGCCGAGGCGACGCTCCCTCACCTAGAGTTGAGTGCTGGACCTGCGCCCCTGGCCATTGGAAATGAAATGCGCGCCGCGACGACGCCTGACGCCGCCAATCGATCGCACACGTCCAGCTGACTATTGGAAATCCGGCAGACTCGACCCGCCGACCGGCGGGTTGGAAAGCTCCGTCGCCGTAACTCGGTGAAATATTCGCGCCGAAAAGCGTCGCCGTCGCCGACCCGATCGTCGCGTATGGCGACCACGGATTCGCGCTTGCGCTGCGCTGCCCTGACGAACGGCATGGCTGTTGTGCGTCCAATGTTGACGTGAAACCGCGGGTCGCCGATTTTTCGATCGGCGACGCCTTGCGGGCGTGAAATGCGGTCGGCCCGCGCTCCTCGATGCGCTGCGCCCCTTCGCCGGGCGCGGTGCGCAATTCCCCCCCTCTGCGTCGCCAGGATCCGCGCCGAACTTCGCCGTTGCGGATGACCGACGCCCGCGGCCCGATCGCTGGCCTGCGGGCGTCGTCGAAGCCGCGCCTCAGCGCGTCATGGTGCCGTCCCAGGTGCTTGGCTTGGCCGGCGCCGCCTTGCCGGTAAACCAGGTCGTGGTGACGTTCTTGCTCTCGGTGAAGAAGATGAAGCCGTCGCGCCCCATGCAGTGCAGGTCGCCGAAGAACGACTGCTTGTGCCCGGTGAAGCCGAAGATGCCGAGCGGAACCGGGATGCCGACGTTGACGCCGACCATGCCGCCGTCGGTGCGACGGGCGAATTCGCGCGCGTAATGGCCGCTTTCGGTGTAGATCACCGACCCGTTGGCGAACCGGTTCGCGTTCATCACCGCGAGGCCCTGTTCGAAGTTATCGACGCGCTTGACGCACAGCACCGGGCCGAAGATTTCCTCGCGGCCGACCGACATGTCTTCCGTCACGTGGTCGAAGATCGTCGGCCCGACGAAGAACCCCTTCTCGCATCCGCGCGGGACCTTCGGCTTGCGCCCGTCGAGGACGAGCGTCGCGCCTTCCTTCACGCCGGTTTCGATCCAATTGAGGACGAAGTCCTTGTGACCCTGGTTGACGACGGGGCCGAGCCCGGTCGCCTTGTTGTAGGCCGGGCCGAGATTGATGTCCTTGCACGCATTGACGATCGCGGCGACGAAGGCGTCGGCGATCGCGTTGTCGACCACCACGCATGGCAAGGCCATGCAGCGTTCGCCGGCGCAGCCGGTGAACGAGTTGACGATGCTCGCCACGGTGCGATCGAGCACGCAGTCGCTCATCACCAGGGCGTGGTTCTTGGCTTCCGTCA
>PLRT01000214.1:0-4479 GCA_003164915.1 Hyphomicrobiales bacterium
TACCCCGTTCTCCAGCTTGGCGATCAGCGCCGCGGGATCGCCGGTCACCGCCACCTGCTTGAGGCGGCTCTTGGCGCCGGCGATCAGCCGCGCGCGCGAGGGCGGGACGCCGGCCTTGTCGGCGATCAGCCGCAGCAATGCGTCGTTGGCCTTGCCGTCCTCGGGCGCGGCGCGCACGCGCGCGAGCAGCACGCGCGTTCCGTCCGAAAGCGTCGCGGCGCCCTCGATCGCGTCGCGGCCGCCCTTCGGCGTCAGGCGGCAGGCGACCACCACGCCCTCGAGCGTCGCGCGCCACGGCGTTTCGCTCATCGATCGTCGTCCGCGTCGCCGAGCGGGTGCAGGTCGCGCACCATCGCCTTGGCGCGCTCGTCGAGCACGTGGGTGTAGATCTGCGTCGTCGAGATGTCGGAATGGCCGAGCAGGTCCTGGACGACGCGCAGGTCGGCGCCGTTCTGCAGCAGGTGGCTGGCGAAGGCGTGGCGCAGCACGTGCGGGCTGACGCGGCCGGCGCCGATCCCCGCCGCCGCGGCGACGGCCTTGAGGTCGCGCGCGAACGCCTGGCGCGTCAGATGGCCGCTGTCGCTGTCGGCGGGAAACAGCCACGGACCGGTCGCGATCCCCGGCGAGACCTCGTCAAGCAGCTCGCGATAGCGCCGCATCGCCGCCTTGGCCGGCCCGGAGATCGGCGCGAGCCGCTCCTTGTTCCCTTTGCCGCGCACGGCGATCAGCGATTCCTTGGTCCGCGCCGCCGACTTCGGCAGCGCGACCAGCTCCGAGACGCGCAGGCCCGAGGCGTAGGCGAGCTCGATCAGACAGGCGAGCCGCGCTGCGGCGAGGCGTTCGCGCTGAGGCCGCTCCGGCGCGTCGAGGCCTTCGCGCGCGGTCTCGATCAGCTTGGCGACTTCGGCCACGGAGAGCGTCTTGGGCAGCGGCCGACCGCGGCGCGGACCTTCGATGGTCAGGCTGGGGTCGTCGTCGCGCCGCCGCTCGACATAGAGATGCTTGTGGAACTGCCGCACGCTGGAAAGCTTTCGCGCCAGCGACGCCGGCGCGAGCCCGGCGGCGGTGCGCGCAGCGAGAAAAGCGGAAATGTCGGCGCCGCCGGCCGCCAGCGGATCGCGCTTGCGCTTGGCGAGAAACGCCGTGTAGTCGTCAAGGTCGCGGCGGTAGGCGTCGATCGTGTTGCGGCTCGCCCCCCGCTCCGCCGCCATCGCGTCGAGGAACGACTGGATCAGGCCGGCGGCCGGGCTTGGGGCTTTCATTCCTCCACCCATCCAGCCGTCATGGCCGGGCTTGACCCGGCCATCCAGGCGCAGACGCCGGAAGCGAAATTGCCGAGGCTGCGCGTCCGCGTCCTGCCGTTCGTTGCGCTTGATCGGCGACAGGGCGATTTCGGGCTCAGCCTGGATGGCCGGGTCAAGCCCGGCCATGACGACGGCGTGGAGGGTCGTGGCCGTTCCGGGCCGCCCTGCGTCTCCGCGCTCATGGATTGGCTTTATTGGGCAGCGTCACGATCTGCGTCATCTCGCGCGGCTGCACTTTGACGTTGGTCGCCAGCATCAGCATCCCGAGATAGACGAGACCGACCAGCGCGCTGACGGTGACGATGAATCGGATCAGGCTTGGCAAGGGTCCAGTCCATGCTCACGCGTTGCGCCGGTCCCATCGCCGTCATTGCGAGGAGCGACCCCCGAATCAAGTCCGGGGGGACGAAGCCATCCAGGAGGCGAAGGGCGCCGCACTGCGGCCCCCGGATCGCTTCGCTGCGCTCGCGATGACGAAGCGGGCGGCGCAATTCGCGTCGATAGTAGCACAGTCACGCCGTCACTCCTCGTCGAACAGCGACGGCGCCGCCGCCTCGCGCGGCGGTTCGGCGAGGCCGAGATGGCGGAACGCGTGCGGGGTCAGCAGGCGGCCGCGCGGCGTGCGCTGCACCAGCCCCTGCTGGATGAGATAGGGTTCGATGATCTCCTCGATCGCGTCGCGCGGCTCGGACAAAGCCGCGGCGATCGTCTCGACCCCGACCGGGCCGCCGCCGAAGCTCTCCGCGATCATTCCGAGATAGCGGCGGTCCATCTGGTCGAGGCCGGCCTGATCGACGTCGAGCAGCTTCAGCGCGCGGTCGGCGACCGTGCGCGTCACCACCTTGGCCTTATCGACCACGGCGAAGTCGCGCACCCGGCGCAGCAGGCGGCCGGCGATGCGCGGCGTGCCGCGCGAGCGGCGCGCGATCTCGTTGGCGCCTTCGTCGGCGAGCGCCAGGCCGATGACGCGCGCGCCGCGCCGCACGATCCCCTCGAGTTCGGGGATCGAATAGAAATTGAGCCGGACCGGAATGCCGAAACGGTCGCGCAACGGCGTCGTCAGCAGACCGGCGCGGGTCGTCGCGCCGATCAGGGTGAATCTCGCCAGGTCGATCTTGACCGAGCGCGCCGCCGGCCCGGCGCCGATGATCAGGTCGAGCTGGAAATCCTCCATCGCCGGATAGAGAATTTCCTCGACCGCCGGGTTGAGGCGATGAATCTCGTCGATGAACAGCACGTCGCGCGGCTCGAGATTGGTGAGCTGCGCGGCGAGGTCGCCCGCCTTGGCGATCACCGGGCCGGAGGTGGCGCGGAAGTTGACGCCGAGCTCGCGCGCGACGATCTGCGCCAGCGTCGTTTTGCCCAGCCCCGGCGGGCCGACGAACAGCACGTGGTCGAGCGCCTCGCCGCGCGTCTTGGCCGATTCGATGAACACCTTGAGGTTGGCGCGCGCCCCCTCCTGGCCGGCGAAGTCGGCGAGCGTCTGCGGGCGCAGCGCCGGGTCGTCCTCGGGGCGCTTTTCGGCGGTGACGAGGCGGGTGGGCGGAGGGGTCATTTCAGGCGCCTCCCGAAGCCGCCGGCGGCGCGGGCGTCGGCGTCAGCGCGCCCTGCGTCGTCAGGCCGATGAGGCTCGCCGCCATCGCGCAGGCGAGGCCCGCGACGGCGCCGCAGGCGACCAGCGCGTCGCGCAGCGTCACGTCGAACCCGCGCGGAAACCACGGATCGATCCACGCCGTGAATTCGGCGCTGACGTCGGCGCCGACGCTCGCCGCGATGGCGGCGCCGAGCGAGGCGAACCACAGATAAACGCAATAGGTGATGACGCCGCCGATGATCGCTGCGGCGAGCGCGCGCGGCGCGCGAGCGGGAGCCGCCGCGTCCCACAGCCCGTAGACGAAGCCAGCCGCCGCGGCCGGCCCGACGCCGACGACATAGGCGAACACCAGCGCCAGCCCATGCCCGAACACGGCCGCGAATCCTCCGGCGCTTCCCGCCGCCTCGGCCCCATATTGCGCCGCCAGCACAACGACGATCGGCGCGAACAGCACGCCGCCGACCGCCGGCCCGAACGCGGCGAACAGCAGCGTGAAGCCGATCAGCGGTCCAAAGAAGCGGCGCGGCCGTTCGCTCATGGCGAACCGCCCCTTCCCCCCTTGCGGGGAAAGGTGGCCGACGTAGTCGGCCGGATGAGGGGTCGCGCCGCCAGGCGCGGGTTGGCAAAGACGCGCGCCGAATCGAAGTCGGCGCTCGGCGCCGACCCCTCATCCGGCCCTTCGGGCCACCTTCCCCCGCAAGGGGGGAAGGGGTTCACGCCAAACCTCACTGCGCCAACTCCTTCAGCCCTGCCTTGATCAGCGCCGCGGTCGCCGCCTCCGACCCCAGCGCGGCGAGCGCGCGGCTGACCGCAGTCGCCGCCTGCGGCCGGCCGTAGCCGAGCCCGACCAGGGCCAGAGTGGCGTCCTCGGCCGCGCGCGGCAGCTTCGCCCCCGCCGCGTCGGCGATCGCGCCGCCGAGATCGGCGACCCCGTAGGCCGGCGCCTTGTCCTTGAGCTCGTGGACGATGCGCGCAGCGAGCTTCGGCCCGACGCCGGGCGCCATCGCCATCGCCGCCTTGTCCTGATGGGCGATCGCGGCGCTGATCGCCTCGCCCGACAGCGTGCCGAGCACGCCGAGCGCGACCTTGGCGCCGACCCCTTGCACGCTCTGCAGCAGGCGGAACCAGTCGCGCTCGCCGGCGGTGAGGAAGCCATAAAGCCGGATCGCGTCTTCGCGCACCTGCGTCTCGATCAGCAGCGCCGCCGCCTGGCCGACCGCCGGCAGCGCGCGCAGCGTCCGCGCCGAGGCGGCGACGAGATAGCCGACGCCGCCGACGTCCAGCACCAGCTCCTCTTCGCCGATCTCGTCGACGATTCCCTTGAGCTTGCCGATCATCCCGCGCGCTCCCTCATGCCGCGCCCCTGGCCCGCGCCGTGCGGTGCGACGCGTGGCAGATCGCCACCGCCAGCGCATCGGCGGCGTCGGGCGATTTGGCCTGGCTGGCGGGGAGCAGCATCTTGACCATCATCTGCACCTGCGCCTTCTCGGCGTGGCCGACGCCGACCACCGTCTTCTTGATCAGGTTGGCGGCGTATTCGGCGACCGGCAGGTCCATCAAGGCGAGCGCCGCCAGCGCCGC
>PLRT01000214.1:4508-5654 GCA_003164915.1 Hyphomicrobiales bacterium
GTCCCCGCAGCCTCGATCAGGCCCCAGCCGGTGTTGCGCAGGCCGGGGTCGATGCCGAGGATGCGAATCGGGCCGATGTTCATGGAATGATCTCATAGGCCATGAGGCCGCGCCCTGGCCAGGGCCTTGCCGAGACCGCAGCGGATCGGGCGAGGCCCGAAGGCGAGAACGCGCCCGACGGGCCGGACGGCTAATCGAGCGGCGCGCTTACGCCCGCGCTACGCGGCCCTTCCGCTGGCGCCGCCCCGGGCCGGCAAGTCGATCGACAGGCTCCTGCCCATCCGCGCCAAGGCTTCGTCAATAACCCACATGTGCGAATTATGGCGGAGATCGAGCAACCGCCGCACGGAGTTTTCGCTGACTCCCAGTTCCGTCGCGAGCTTCGTTCGAGACCAACCGCGGTTGAGCATTGTTTCGTGAACGGCCAGCTTCGCAGTGACCAGCGAGGGAAGGACCGCGCGGTCGGGGCCGGAATGGCCCGCGCCGCCACGCGGCAGCGGCTTTCCCGCGTGAATATAGCCCTCGAGCGCAGCGATAAGACAATCGACCGCATTCGCCCGCGCTTCCGTTTCCGTTTCTCCTTCGGTCAATGCCTCGGGAACGCCGGGAAAGCGCACCAGCCACCAGCCATTGTCCTCGCGCTCGAGCGTATAGTGATAGCCAAACGCCATTTTCATTCCTCGATATCGTCGCGCGTCAGCCCCAACTGATCGAGCATGGCCTTGAGCAATCCCGGCCCGATCTCCTTGTTGCGATCCTTCAGCGTCGTGAATCGTTCGCCAAAATAGAGGCGTCTATGACTGCCCTTGCCGTGCGCCGCGTCGAAAGCGACAAACACTCCCCGTTGGCGGCCAAGCTTCCTGATTTTCCGTTCGAATTCTTGGCCCCGCACGCGTCAATTATCGCACACATATGTGCGATTGGTCAAGAAACTCGCCAAGACGTTCAATCAATCCGAGAATTCTCGCGCGGTCGACCGAGGTCTCGATCGAAGCCTTGCGCTCGCCCGCTTCGCGGTCCTTGAGTGCATGTGACTGAAAGGCGAGCTCAAGCGTATGCCCGATCCCCTCTGGACGATCCTTGCCGACCCCGCCAACCGGCCCGTGCTGGCGCTGACGCTCGCCGGCCTCATCGTCATCGTCTTCG
>PLRT01000214.1:5796-5946 GCA_003164915.1 Hyphomicrobiales bacterium
CGAACGCACGAACGGCCGCCCCTTCTCGCTGACCCTCAGCCGCGCGCCGTCCCAATCGGCGAGGCCGTCGGCCGCGAACGGCGCGAGGCCCGCCAGCGCGGCGGCGAGCGGCGCCGGATCGGCCTCATGCGCCGCGGCGAGCGCGACGAC
>PLRT01000214.1:5962-6125 GCA_003164915.1 Hyphomicrobiales bacterium
CGCGCACGATCGCCAGGCCGCCCGCCTCGATCGCCTTGCCATAGGCGAGCGCGGTCGGCGCGTTCTGCACATAGCCTTGAGGGAGGGAGCCGATCGCGCTGGCGCCGAAGCCGATCAGCGCCGGCGCGGAATCGTCGGTGTAGCCCTGGAACGAGCGATGCAG
>PLRT01000005.1 GCA_003164915.1 Hyphomicrobiales bacterium
GACTGGGAAGCCCCGACCGGCGGCTATTTGCTGCAGGCGTGCTTCGCGACGGGAAGAGCGGCGGGGGTTGGGGCGGCGGGGTGGGCGGCGGGCAGCAAATCTGCTTAAGCACGCATTTCAGAAGAACTCCGTCCTGTCGTCATTACTAGGCCGGTCGCGTCTGCCACCCAATGCGGTCGCGAAAACTAGGACAGGGTCACGCGCAAACCCGGAAAATAAATCGAAATCGGGGTGTCCACAGTATCACTGGCATCCAGCGCTCGCCGCGCTTGGCTTGCGATCTCCGCCCGATAGCTCTCAATCTTCGGTACAAGCGAATACAGGTCTGATGTATCAATTCTGATTGTTCTCATTTGATTGATGTCAAAAGGAATTCTATCGGAAGCGCGAGCGATTTGAACTATCGGGAGTCGCATCATATGACGCAACGCTAGCTCGTAGAAGACGTTTGGATTGTGATAGGATAGATCAACAACAACCAACCGCGACCTCACAATGAATTCAATTATTTGTTTTGTTATTACGCCGGGTTTATCGATTGCGTCAGCTCGAACAATTTTCAAGCCAAACTGATCAAGGGCCGGTTCTACAAACGATCCCAAGAATAGGTCAGAATGTCTTCTTTGCTCTGAATCATCTTCGCCGATTGGGCTAATATAAAAACAAGTAGTGTCAAATGACGCCTGTTCACTGGTGATAATCTGAGTTTTTTTAATAACTACAGAAGGTTCTGTCTCTGTTTCTCCCATCGCACGAATCGTCCTGGTCATGGACGAAGCCGGGAGACTGTCTAATAAGTGTTCAATGGTTACTATTCTCTCCGCGCCTGATAGCGTCGCTAATAGCCCGACGTACTTCAAATTGACGATAAATGTATCAACTGCTTCGCCTGCTGCCTCAGGCGAGACATCAAATTCTGAAATTGCGTCAACCATTGCAGCCTTAGCGGGAAGTTTGTTTCCGACAAAGCGTTCATAGAGTTTCTTGAAGGGATCTATCTGTTCAATTGCTAGGCGTATTTTGGCGCGTGCGCGCTCGCGCGGGGACGCCTCTTCATCAAGGACTGATTTCGCGTCAGGAGTTAATTCGAAGAATTCTGACGAGTATGATCCTTTTATCAGGGAATATTTTCCAGCATTCGTAATTGCTTGCCTACTCTGGCCACTCTCTGGCGCTTTATTCAAATGATCGAATAGGCTAAGCCTTCGAACGGGTTGGCCGCTTCCGAATGAATACACGTCTCGAGCAAATTGCAGCGCATCTTCAAACGAGGAGGCCGGAAAAGTCCGAACGATCCGCTTCCGCCTTGCGACTTCGGCCTCGACCTTCTTATTGACTTGGTCGATTACTGTCTCGTCGGACATCACCGTTCCTCGCCGAATCGATGCGCGACTGCGACTTTAGTCCGCTCGTACGAATTTACGAATCCATCTTCAGCGCGGCGATGAACGCTTCCTGCGGGATGTCGACCTTGCCGAACTGGCGCATGCGCTTCTTGCCCGCCTTCTGCTTCTCCAACAGCTTGCGCTTGCGGGTGGCGTCGCCGCCGTAGCATTTGGCGGTGACGTCCTTGCGCAGGGCGCGGATCGTCTCGCGGGCGATGATCTTGGCGCCGATCGCGGCCTGGAGCGGGATCTGGAACATGTGCGGCGGGATGAGCTCGCGCAGTTTCTCGACCATGCCGCGGCCGCGCGCCTCGGCGCGGTCGCGGTGGACGAGCATCGAGAGCGCATCGACCGGCTCGCCGTTGACCAGGATCTGCATCTTGACCAGGTCGCCCGCGCGATAGTCGATGATCTGGTAGTCGAACGACGCGTAGCCCTTCGACACCGATTTCAGCCGGTCGTAGAAATCGAACACCACCTCGTTGAGCGGCAGTTCGTAGACCACCATCGCGCGCTTGCCGACATAGGAGAGATCGACCTGCTGGCCGCGGCGGTCCTGGCACAGCTTGAGGATCGCGCCGAGATAGTCGTCGGGGGTGAGGATGGTCGCCTTGATCCATGGCTCGCGGATCTCGTCGATGCGCACCACGTCGGGCAGGTCGACCGGATTGTGCAGCTCGATCTCGCTCCCGTCGGTCAGCGCGACCTTGTAAATCACGCTCGGGGCCGTGGCGATGAGATCGAGGTTGAACTCGCGCTCGAGCCGCTCCTGGATGATTTCGAGATGCAGCAGACCAAGAAAGCCGCAACGGAAGCCGAAGCCGAGCGCGGCCGACGTCTCCATCTCGTAGGAGAAGCTGGCGTCGTTGAGCCTGAGGCGGCCCATCGCCGCGCGCAGCGCCTCGAAATCGGCGGCGTCGGTCGGGTAGAGACCGCAGAACACCACCGGCTGCGCCGGCTTGAAGCCGGGCAGCGCGTGTTCGGTAGGGCGTTTGTCGTCGGTGATGGTGTCGCCGACCCGCGTGTCGGCGACCTGCTTGATCTGCGCGGTGATGTAGCCGATCTCGCCCGGGCCGAGCCCGCCGACCTCGACCATCTTGGGGCGGAAAACGCCGACGCGATCGATCTCGTAATGCGCGTCGGCGCCCATCATGCGGATGCGCATGCCCGTCTTCAACGAGCCGTCGAGAATGCGCACCAGGACGACGACGCCGAGATAGGCGTNNTCTCGTCGCCCTTGGGCGGCGGCAGACGCTGGACGATCGCCTCCAGCACCAGATCGACGCCGAGGCCCGTCTTGGCCGAGATCGGCACCGCATGCGACGCGTCGAGGCCGATGACGTCCTCGATCTGCTGCTTGATGCGGTCGGGCTCGGCCGCCGGCAGGTCGATCTTGTTCAACACCGGCACGATCTCGTGGCCGGCG
>PLRT01000049.1:0-194 GCA_003164915.1 Hyphomicrobiales bacterium
CATTCAGCATGAAGGAGACGCCGTACGCGAGATAGACATAGGCGCGCCCCGGTTCGAGAAACAGCGAACGATTGCGCGGAGTCATCCCCCGATAGGCGTGCCCGGCGGCGTCGCCGACGACATAGGCCTCGGTCTCGACGATACGGCCGCTGGCGAGGCCTTCAGGCAGCTCCCGCACCAGGACCTTGCCAATG
>PLRT01000049.1:230-5333 GCA_003164915.1 Hyphomicrobiales bacterium
AGGAACTCCATCACGCTCACCGTGTAAGACGGCCGTCCATCATAAGTCAGGACATATTCGGTGACCCAGAGGTCGCCCGCGCCGATGATCCGCCGCACGACGAAACGCTTGCGGTTCGGCTGCGCGGCGCGCGACGCCTGAATATTCCGCCGGCCGCGAATGCGCTCGCCCGATTGCGGATATTCGAGCAGCGCGTCCTCTCGGTAGATCTGGTGCTCGCCCTCGAAATCGTTGCCGTCCGAGGCGGCCCAGTGGCGATCCAGAGCCGACCGGATCTCTCGCTCTTCCATGCCAAACCTCCTCGAGCGCCGCCGTCGATGTTGAACCATGGTCCGGCATGGCCGTCCCCGGATCAAGGCCGGGGAGGGCCAGGACGGCGCAAGGGGATTTGCGAATGAATCGGGCTCGCTGAGGTTCGGCGGCCTTATCGGCGCGCGCCGCTTCCTGCGCCTCTTCTCGCGTCGCGACGCGCATCGTCAACTAGACTTCGCGCTCGTCTCGGCGCCTCGCATGGACGACGTGAACGCCAGCCTGGCCCGACGCCAGCCCGTGAACGGCGCCGCCGAACCTCGACGCGATTCGCTGGTAATCGATGTCTTCGATGTCGCAAAATCCGTGCGCGCGCAGGATCGCCGCAACGTCGGAGGGATCGAGACGGCTGGCCCAACGTTCGGCGGTTTTCTCCTGCTGCTCGGATCGCTCCGTGACGAGCTTCCTCATCTCGCCCGAGAACGCCTCGGACGGCTCCATGTCGTCGAACACGACCTCCGCGTTGGGGATTGACGCCATGAAGTCGAGAGTGGCGTCGATGGCCTCCCGGGTCAGATAGGGCACGACGCCAAGCCAGGTGAAAAACGCCGGCGCGTTCGGCTGAAAGCCGGCGCCGGCGAGTTTCTCGCCCAAATCGTCGCGTTCGAAATCGACCGGCGCGAAGATAAGCCACGGCGGAAGTGCGATCTGCGCTTCCGCCAGGCGCTGGCGCTTCCACGCCTGCGTCGCGGGGTGGTCCACCTCGTAGACGCGGATCGGTCGTGCGGCGTGAGGATTGCGCAGCGCGAAGGTGTCGAGGCCGGCGCCGAGGACGACGACCTGCCGAACGCCCCTTTCGACGGCGGCCGACAGAGCGTCTTCCGCGATCCGGCTTCGCGCGGCGGAGAGCAGACGTCCGACGCTGGCCAAGGGGTGTGCGTTGGCGAAGCGCAGCACGTCCTTTTCGTCTTCGCCGAGAATCTTGATGGCGAAGGGGTCGTCGAGGATCGCGCCATGATCGAGCAGCTGATGCGCCGCCCGCTGTCGAGCGGGGATCAGGGCTGTGCGGCTGGGCTCATTCGGCTTCATGTTCGACTCCACTCTGCTCGTGAACCGACCGCACGCGCGCCGTGCGCGACCGGCGCCCGGCGCCTCGACGCTTTCCGTTCCATTCGATATTTCCCGCTCAATCGGCTCGGACGAGCGGGAGAAAAATCCGATCGACGATCTCTTCGATGTCCTGCGCCGACAACGGCTGCTGCAGGAGCACGAGCTGATGGCGCGCGAGGTCGAAAGGCAGCGCCGCTAAGCGGGGCGTAAGCTTCTCAGCAGCGATTTCGCCGCGTCCGACCCCGCGGGTGAGAATTTCCATCATGAGTTTGACGCTGCGTTCGTGCACGTCTGCAAAGAGCGACGCATCGTTCTCGTGGACAAGCTCCGCGATCAGACCAAAGACGGCTTCCGGGCCTAACGCGTCCACCATTTCCGAAACGCGATGCAGAATGAGCATGATGTCGCCCCGGACGGTTCCGGTGTCCGGCGCTTCGAATGAAAGCGCGGGTCGGCTTGCCCGCAGTGCGGCGTAGACAAGCTGTGCGCGCGTGGGCCAGCGCCGGTAGATCACCGGCTTGCTGGCGCCCGCCCGGGCTGCGGCCCTCTCGATCGAGAAATTGACGTACCCCGCTTCAGCAAGTTCTTGCAGCACGGCGGCGAAGATCGCCGCCTCCAGGACCTTGCCGCGTCTGCGGCTCTTTGCTTCGCGCGCCACGTCGCTCACCTGCTGGCGCTGGCGATTAGACATGGATCGTATCTTATGTCAATAGAGTACGATGAGTATCTTATCGGCGGCGAGGTCCGATCCCCCGGCCTCTCCGCAACGCCTTTCGAGCGCCGCCGTCCCGTCTCGCATTTCGCGCGTTTTTTGGCGCCTAATCGGCTGAAAATCCACGATCGGCGAATCAACCTGTCGCGGCTGTTTCCAGCTCTTGACGGGAACAAAAGAGGAACATAGAGTTTCGCGCGTCGGGGCGGCGCGGTCGGGGTTGGAGCGGGGTGAGCGGGTTCGGCTATCCGCGCCCCATAGCCACCGCAGCCTTGGCCTCGTCGGATCGAGCGGGAGCAGGGCGGACATGGCCGCGTTTGCCAACTTTCCCTATGAAGTCGTCGAAACCAGCGGCGAAGACGCGCTCGCGACATGGGAGGAATTGAAGACCGCCGGCCGCGGCGCTCCCGTCGTGCTCGGCGAGGACGATCTCGAAAATCTGCTGGCCCCTTTCGACCCGAAGGAATGGCCGCGCCTGAAGCCGATCGAGGAAATCCTCGCCGCGGCAAAATCGATCGATTTCCCCGACGGCCTCCGCCAGCATCGCCGCTTCGAACACGCGAAAGCCATGGCCTACCTCGAGAAGATCGGCTCGGCGATGGGTTTCCGACACCAAGAGTCCGAAGCGCCTCTCGGCGATTGGCCTGCCGACCCGTGGCATGCGACGGACTTGACCGTCACTTACGATCTCGCCGCTCGACAGACGAAGCCGACCGCGCACATCGCCCTGATTCCCACCGACGATCCGACCGCCATTCCGGCCTATATGCAGTGGGGGAACTGGAACGCGTGCCCGCCGCCGGCCTATCACGTCGCGGCGTTGCGCGCCTGGCGCGATCGCTATGGCGCCGAACTCGTCGGCCTCGGCGCCGACGTGATCAACCTGCGCGTCGCGCGCCGGCCTGCGACGCGCGACGAGGCGCTCGAGCTGGCGCGCGCCCAGTATGTCTACTGCAACGACATCATCGATCAGGGCGTCGGCTCCTATAGCGGGCTGGCCGCCGGATTGATGGCGAGCGACTGGTGGTTCTTCTGGTGGGACTGAGTCGCCGCGCTTCGCCGATTGAGATCGACCGGACGGCGGCGATAAACGGACGAGCGGGCTGAGATGGACATGGCTTCGATCATCGCACTGGCGGGCTTCGTCGCCGTCTGCTTCCTCGCGGCGCTGACGGGCGCGTGGTTTCGTCCCGGCGCATGGTACGAGCGCCTGAAGAAGCCGTCATGGCGGCCGCCGAACCGGCTGTTCGCGCCGGTGTGGACCGTCCTCTATCTGATGATCGCGCTGGCCGGCTGGCGCGTCTGGCGGCACGCCGGCTTCGCCGGCGCCGGCTTGGCGCTGGCGGTCTATGCGCTGCAGCTCGTTTTCAACGCCGCGTGGACGCCGCTGTTCTTCGGCCTTCGCCGCCCCGCTCTCGGCTTCGCCGACATCGTTCTGCTGTGGCTGTCGATCGTGGCGACCCTCGCGCTGTTCTTGCCGCTCGACGGCTTCGCCGCCGCGCTGCTCGCGCCCTATCTCGCCTGGGTCACCTTCGCCGGGGCGCTGAACTTCGCCATTTGGCGGCTCAATCCGGCGGCCTCTCCGCAAGCGTCGCGGTGACGGCGGTGTCGGTCTTGCGCCCGACAACGGCCGCAGCGCGGCCGCCAAAAAGCGGAAGCCCCGCGCTCGGCGAACCGAGCGCGGGGCCCCACAAACCATAACCCTGCCAGTACATCCGTGGTCAAGGCGACATGGTCGCCGTGGCCATCGGTCAGACGGCGCGCAGATTGTCGGCCGAGGACTTGCCGGTCCGGCGATCCGCCACGACCTCGAAGGAGATCTTCTGTCCCTCGGCGAGGCCCGACAGGCCAGCGCGTTCGACCGCGCTGATGTGGACGAACACGTCCTTGCTGCCGTCATCCGGCTGGATGAAGCCAAAGCCCTTCTGGCCGTTGAACCACTTCACGGTTCCTTGCGTCATGTGATAAATCTTTCAGGTGGATGTATAGATAGGCCGCGCGTCTGCGCGGCCGGCTCACTCGTAGATCGAGATTTGGAGGAAGGTCGTCAGTCCGACGCATTATGCGGCGGGGCCAAGTCTCTCGGCCGAAACTCGATCTGCGCAAGTTAGTGCAGGCGCGCGAAAAAAGCAAGGGCGCGGACCAGAATATTGTCTTCGACCTCGTCGATGTTTTTCAAACAACGCCGAAATTCGTGCTGAATTTGAACGCGCCGCGCAATCGGATCGCCCGCGAGGCTGTCGGATCGCGGCGATGGCGCCCGAAAACCCGCTACCGCGGCCTTTTCACCGCACGCAGCTTGCCGCTGTCGCCGCCGCCGCAGAAGAAGGTGTCGCCGCCGTCGGATTCGAGCCCCGACACGCCGACGCCCGGCGGCATGTCGAGTTGCTCGAGGACCTCGCCGCTCGCGGGATCGATGCGGCGCAGCGCGCTTTCGTCGCCTTCCCAGGTCGCGTGCCACAGCTCGCCGTCGACCCAGGTGACGCCGGTGACGAAGCGGTTCGATTCGAGGGTGCGCAGGATCGCGCCGGTCTCGGGGTCGATCTGGTGGATCTTGCGGGCGCGATGCTGGCCGACCCACAGCGTCCCTTCGGCCCACGCCATGCCCGAGGCGCCGCCCTCTGGCGTCGGGATGGTGGCGAGCACGCGGCCGGTCTCCGGGTCGATCGTTTGGATGCGGTCGCCGGCGATCTGGTAGAGGCGACGGCCGTCGAAGGCGGTTCCGGCATGGGCGGCGACGGCGAGGCTGCGCAGGGTCTTGCCGCTCTTGGGGTCGATCGCGGCGAGCGCGTCGCCGGCCGCAATCCAGACCTTCTCGCCGTCGTAGCTGACCCCGCCGATGCGCGCGACCCCGGGAAACGGCCCGTATTCGCGAACGATGGTCGCCTGCGTTGGTTTCATGCGATTGACTCCCACGGCGCGGTTGATCGGCGGGTTCGACTCTCGATGGCGTTGGGCTCGGTACGAAGCCGCCGCGCAGCCCGTTCTACCCGTCCGCCGGCGTGGCCGGGAGTAACAAGGTTGTCGGGAAA
>PLRT01000092.1:0-2899 GCA_003164915.1 Hyphomicrobiales bacterium
ATTCGACCATCGCCGACCTCGCGGTGGCGACGAATTGCGGGCAGATCAAGACCGGCTCGCTCTGCCGCTCGGACCGTCTGGCCAAATACAACCAGCTCATCCGCATCGAGGAAGAACTCGGCGACCAGGCGCGCTACGCCGGCCACGCGGCGATCAAGGCGCGCTGAAGTCGAGCAACGCGAAGGCGGCGGCAACGGGAAATTAACCGCGCCGCCGCCATGTTCGCGTCCATGGCCGTCAGGACGCGCGCGCGCGCAATCCTCATCCCGATCATCTTCTACCTCGTGTTGGGCTCGGCGAGCGCCTGGCTCGTCTGGGGCGCCTCGCAAGGCGATCGCGGCCTCGAGGCCAAAGCCGAATACGACGTCGAAGCGACGCAACTGCAGACCCAGCTCGCCGAGCTTCAGGCGGACCATGCGCGCTGGGGACGTCGCGTCGAGTCGATGCGCTCCGAGGCGGTCGATCGCGATCTGCTCGACGAAGAGGCCCGCAAGATGCTCGACCGCGTCGGCAAGGATGACGTGGTGATCTTCGTGCCCGTGACGAAGACGGACTGAGCGTCGCCCAGGGGCGCGGCAGATCGATTCCGCCAACGCGTCTTTTCAAAGGGCTAGGCGCCATTTCGGGCGCGTTTTGCGAGACGCCGCGCAGGGGCGCGCCGGTTGGGCGAATGGCGGCGGCGGCGTAGGCCAAGAGAGCGATGCCTATGCGCCGGCGCCGATGAGACGGCGCTTTAACAAACAACCCTAATTAATTGTACTGACTATGTCGTCTGCGACCAGGTCTTGTTCCCGATCGTCTTCGGCCCGGCTTGCGCCGCCTTACGCCTTCAGGCTCGACGGAAGTTCGACAAAGTCGTCCGCCGCGATGTCCCTTTTGAACAAGGCCAGGAGGGCGTCCGGCGGCGTCGTCAGTTTGCGCTCTGTCAGATCCATCCACCCGCCGGTGCTGGTGACCCTTGCGCACGGCTTGCTGTCGCTGCGCAAAACCTCCTGGCGAAGGCGCCAGCGCGTGCCGTCGGCCGACATGCCGGCCACCGAAAGCGTCACGACGATCTCCTGAAGAAGACCCACTTCGCGGAAATATTCGAGTTCGTCCTTCATCCCGACCGGACCCAACCGAAGGCGGGCAAATTCACCCATCGGATAGCCATTCTCGGCGAAATACATCATTCGCACGTCAAAACATTTGGCCAGATACGCCTGGGCGCCCATGTGGGCGTTGAAATCCATGTCGCTCCAGCCGGCGACCAGCGTTTTGCGGTACATGACGCGCCTTTCCGACCTGCGGTGGATGACCGTGGGCAGACTTAGCCGGCCGCCGAACGCAAGTCGACGGCGAGGACCGGCGGGCGCGCCGCTGGCGACGTCCGCCGTTTTAAAGCCGACGGGAAACGACGGTCGCTGTCCGCCCTGACGCGCTCTACGCCTTGAACAAGTCCTTGAGCTCGCGCGGCTGGCTGCGCAGGTACTGGCCGGGCGCGCGGACCTGGGCGCCGAAATGCGCCGCCGCATGCCAGGGCCAGCGCGGATCGTAGAGAACGGCGCGCGCCAGCGCGATCAGATCCGCGTCGCCGGCGGAAAGGATCGCCTCGGCCTGGTCGAACTCGGTGACCAGGCCGACGGCGACGACCGGCATCGCGACCGCCGCTTTCACCTTTCGCGCCAGTGGGACCTGGTAACCGGGCCCAAGCGGGATGTTGGCCGGCGCGAGGCCGCCGCTGGAGACGTGAATCGCCGCGCAGCCGCGCCTTTCCAACGCCTCGGCGAAGAGGCAGGTTTCCTCGATCGACCATCCGCCGTCGATCCAGTCCGTGCCGGAGACCCGCATGGTCACCGGCCGGTCGGCGGGAAAGGCGTCGCGGACGGCGTCGAACACTTCGAGCGGGAAGCGCATGCGGTTGACGAGCGCGCCGCCGTATTCGTCGTCGCGCTTGTTCGACAAGGGCGACAGAAACTGGTGCAGCAGATAGCCGTGCGCGCCGTGGACCTGCACGGCGTCGAGCCCGAGGCGCGCGGCGCGCCGCGCCGCCGAGGCGAAGCCGTCGCGGATGCGCGCCATGTCGTCGCGGCCAAGCGCGGCCGGAGCGGCGTCGGCCGGCGCGAACGGCAGCGACGACGGCGCGACGGTGCGCCAGCCGTGCGGAGACTCCGGCGCGACCTGCGCGCCGCCCTTCCACGGCAGCTCGGTCGACGCCTTGCGGCCGGCGTGGGCGAGCTGGACTGCGACGGGGATCGGCGACCATTGGCGAATCGTGGCGAGAACCCGCGCCATCGCGGTTTCGTTGGCGTCGCAATAGAGCCCGACGTCGCCGTAGGTGATGCGCCCCTCGGGAGTCACCGCCGTCGCCTCGATCGTCAGCAGCGCGGCGCCGGAGAGCGCAAGCGATCCCAGATGCAGCATGTGCCAATCGGTCATGCAGCCGTCGACCGCCGAGTACTGGCACATCGGCGCAATGACGATGCGATTGTCGAGACTCAGACCGCCGACCTCGAGCGGGGTGAACAGATGGGACTGCGGCACGGCCAAACCTCCAAATGATTCCGGCCCGCGCGGGCGTTGCGCCCGCGCCGACCCATGGCGACGGAATGTGGCGCCCTGTCTACAGCTTGCGCCTTCGCCGCGCACGGGGGACGCGACATGAGAATCCCCTCGCCCCGCTTGCGGGGAGAGGGCGAGGGTGAGGGACTGCGCCGCACTTTCCCGGACCTTCGCGCCGCCCCTCATCCGGCGGCCTAAGGCCGCCACCTTCTCCCCGCAGGCGGGGAGAAGGGACGCGCGCTCACCGCTCCGCGAGCCCTTCCTCGCTGCCCTCGACGGTCACTTCGCTTTTGACCGAATTGGCGATGTAGCAGGCCTCGTGGGCGCGATGGTGCAGCGCCTCGACCTCGGCGCGGCG
>PLRT01000092.1:2960-3377 GCA_003164915.1 Hyphomicrobiales bacterium
GGAACGGTGAAGGGCAGGGGCACGACATGGGGCGAGGCGGAAGCGATGACGGTCGCGCCCCCGTCGAACGCCCATTCATGGCCGCGGCCGTAGCGGCCGTCGACGAAGCGCTCCTCGGGCTTGCGACGCCAGCGGACGGCGGCGGTGTAGGGGGACATGGCGGACTCCAGAATAGAGCCGAAATTCAGGGCGGATCTCCAAGCCGCGTCAACTCCTGCTCCACCGCGGCGCGCAGCGGCGGCAAGCTGATCTGGACCGTATGCGAGACGAAATTCGCGGCCACGTCCTCATAATCGTGCCGATAGACGTTTCCGGCGCCCGCCATGCGCTTCCATCCAATCGACGGATGACGTTCTTTCAGCGCCGAGGGCAGGCGGCGCGAGGCTTCGGAGATGATCTCGAGACAACGCGTCACGG
>PLRT01000001.1 GCA_003164915.1 Hyphomicrobiales bacterium
ATGAATGTTGCGCGCCACGCGCGCCGTCAAGAAAACCGGGGAGCGCGGTTGCGCTCCCCGTCGAGCTTCAAACGTTCAGAACGGCGAACCGCGACAGATCGCCGTTCACAGCCGGCGGGCTAGGATCGTCTCCAGATATTCCTGCTTGCCGGAGCGGGGTTGCGGCGCGACGTTCTGGGCGATGGCGCGATCGGCGACCTGAGCGAGCGTACGCTTGCCGGCGAGGATCGCCTTGCCTTCTTCGCTGTCCCAGCCGGCGTAGCGGTCCTTGACGAACCCGGTCAGGACGCCGTCGTTCAACAGCTTCTCTGCGTTCAGCAGCGCGCGGGCGGCGATGTCGATCGAGCCGACGTGAGCCTGGACCAGATCGACCGGATCGATCGACTGGCGGCGGATCTTGGCGTCGAAGTTGAGGCCGCCGGTGGTGAAGCCGCCGTTGCGCAAGATCTCGTGCAGGACCAGCGTCAACTCGCCGGCGTCCATGGCGAACTGGTCGGTGTCCCAGCCGAGCAGCGCGTCGCCGCGGTTGATGTCGACCGAACCGAAAACGCCGAGCGCGAACGCCAGCGCGATCTCGTGCTCGAAGGTGTGGCCGGCGAGCAGGGCGTGGTTCTGCTCGATGTTGAGCTTCACGTCCTTGGTCAATCCCCACTTCTCGAGGAAGCCGAAGACGGTGGCGACGTCGAAGTCATACTGGTGCTTGGTCGGCTCGCGCGGCTTCGGCTCGATCAGCAGCGGGCCGTCAAAGCCGATCTTGTGTTTGTGCTCGACCACCATCGACAGGAAGCGCCCCATCTGCTCGTATTCGCGCTTGAGGTCGGTGTTGAGCAGCGTCTCGTAGCCCTCGCGGCCGCCCCACAGCACGTAGTTCCGCCCGCCGAGCCGCTTGGTGGCCTCGAGGCAGGCCCGCACGGTCGCGGCGGAGAAAGCGAACACGTCCGGGTCCGGGTTGGTCGCCGCGCCCGCCATGTAGCGGCGATGCGAGAACAGGTTCGCGGTGCCCCACAGCAGCTTCACTTTGGCGGTCGACATCTTCTCTTCGAGCACGTCGACCATGGCACCGAAGTTCTTCAGGTGCTCGGGCAGCGTCTCGCCGGCCGGCGCCACGTCGGCGTCATGGAAAGTGAAGAACGGAACGTCGAGGATGCGGAACAGTTCGAAGGCGACGCTCGCCTTGTCCTTCGCCAAGGCCATCGGGTCGCTGCCGTGCATCCACGGCCGCAGGAAGGTCTCGCCGCCGAACGGGTCGCCGCCCGGCCAGCCGAACGAATGCCAGTAGCACACGGCGAAACGCAGGTGGTTTTCCATGCGTCGCCCGGCGACGACGCGGTCCTTGTCGTAATAGTGATACGCGAGCGGGTTGGCGCTCGCTGGGCCTTCGAATCGAACCGGTTCGGGCAGTCCGAAGAAAGTGGGGACAGGGGCATTCATTGGCTGATCTCGAGTTCGTCACGTTACACGCTTGATTGAATACACGTATCGATGCGCGGTTCTTCCATTCCCGGCGCAAAGGAGGCTGCCGAAGCAGCCTCCTCCGACACCGTTAATGGTCAATAACCGGGGTTCGGCTTGAAGGCCGGATCGTTGATGTCGTAGATGAAGGCGCCGGCGTCCCGCTTCTTCATGTAGTCGTCATGGATGAAGGGAATTAGCTTGTCGACGTTGATATCGCTCTTATTAAACGGAGTGACGTAGACGAAGACGGCCTTCTTGTATGGCTTGTTCGCGAAGTGCGCCTTGATCTGTTGATACGCGATGTCCGCTTCCAACGTCGGGGTCTCATTCACGTCCATCGTGGTCGTACCCTTTTGGACCCAGGCCCACGACTTCTCCTTGCCGTTGCTCGAGCCGAGCCAATATTTGCTCGGATCGAGACCGGCTTCCTGCATCGCCTGCAAGGCGCCGGCCATCATTTCGTCGTTTTCAACGTAGGCGCCGTCGAATCCGTCCGCCCCCAGGCTGGTAATCGCATCCTGCATAACCTTCTTGGCGGGATCCGCGAACCATCCGCCCGAACCCCAGAACACGACCTGAAGGTCCTTGCCGCCGGCGCCCTTGACGCCAACACTTTGGGCGAGGTTGCCGATGTCCTTCCCGGCTTCCTTGTACGCCTTCAGGAAACCATCGGTCTGGCCCGCTGCGGTGCCCTGACCAAGCTTGCCCTCGATCATGATCACCCGCTTCACATTGTGCTGAATGGCGGATTCTCCGGCGAGCACGCCGATGTGCACCCAGTCGTATCCGGCGAAACCGGCAAGACCCGGCTCGTTCGGCGGATTGTGCGTCAGATGAAACTCGGGGATGCCCGCGGCCTTGGCCAGCTTCAGAGTCTGCGAGGTCGTTTCCGGCGAGTTCTGGACAACGAGAAGCGCGTCCACGCCCTGGGTGATGAAGTTCTCGACCGCGGAGAGCTGCTCCGGCGCGGTTCCCTGTCCGACGACGTCCTGGACGGTCCAGCCTTCACGTTGCGCAAGGGTCTTGAAGACCTCAAAACCCGCCTTGTAGAAGTCATCGGAGTTGTCCATGTAATAACCGATGACTTTTGGCTTTGCTTGGGTGGCAGCCGACGCCGGACCGCTGACCGCAATGGCCAATGAGCCGAGCGCGACCGCAGTCATAAGTTTGAGCGCGAATCTTCTATTCATCTCAACTACTCCCTATTATTCTTTCTTATTGTGCTCGATATCGAGACTTCACACGGATCAGTCCTGCCGATCTGCCTGCACGTTGCCTTGATCTTATGAACCCCCTTTCTTCGCAGTGGACTCCACGTTGCGCGCCTTCGCCTGCTCGCGTCTCAAGCCCCGGAATTCGGAGATCTGCGACGAAACATCCCCCGCCGATACCGCGATGATGACGACGAGGCCCTTGGCCAGAAATTGGACTTCGGACGGCAACCGCAGCAGGTTCATTGCGTTGGCGATCGACCCAAGAAAGAAGACCCCGATCAGGGTTCCGACGATATTGCCCTTGCCGCCGCTGAGCGCCGTACCGCCGATGACGACCATGGCGATCGTGTCGATCTCCAGGCCCTGCCCGAGCGTTATGATTCCGGTGTTGATGCGCGCCAGAAGCATCGTCGCGCCGATCCCGACGAGCAGACCCTGGATCATGTAAACGGAGAGACGCATGTTCCGGACGTCGATCCCGGCCAGGAATGCGGCGCGGGGGTTCGTGCCGACCGCGTATATTCGCCTGCCGTACTTTGTGTAGGTCAGCAACAATCCACCGATGAGCGCGATGACGAAGAAGACCACAACGTAAGGCGGCACCCGCAGGATAAGGCCCGTGACCGGGTCTCTCGCTCCTTCCAAGAGGTTCATGGTGAGAAAGTTGAGCTCCCCCTTCATCACGACCTCGCGCGAATTGGAGAGCAGCAATGCGATCCCCTGGAACGAGATCATGCCGCCGAGCGTGATGATGAACGGTTCGATGCGGGTTCTGGAAATAATGAAACCCATGATGGTCTCAAGGACAACCGCCGACGCGACGCCGAGAAGGATCGACGGACCCACGCCAAGATGCCACTGGGAGATCCCAAGCGATACGACGATCGACACCAGCGAGGCGAGCATGCCGACCGAGAGATCGATGCCGCCTGACACCATCACCATGGTCATGCTGACCGCGACGATCCCCGGCACAGCGACCTGCTGAAGAATGTTCACGATATTGATCGGACTAATGAAAGTCGGGAATCGTGAACCGCCCGTCGAGATCAGCTGAACGACAACGATGATCGCGACGAAACTGGCAAAGATCGACAGCACGGTCAGGTTTTCGTATCGCTTGAATAGCGACTCCTTGACCTGCAATGTTGCGTTCGAGATTTCCGGCTTGCTCACTCTTGCCGATCTCCTATCGAAAGGGTGAGGATGTTTTCTTCGGTAATCTCCTCACCGGTCAGCTCGCCTGCGATCTGTCCTTGCTTGAAGACGATCACGCGATCGCTCATCGAGATCACCTCCGGCATATCGGAGGAGACCATGAGGATGGCTTTGCGCTCCTTCAGCAGATCGACCATGACTTTATAGATTTCCTGTTTGGAACCGACGTCGATTCCAAGCGACGGTTCGTCGAAAATGTAGATCTCGCCCCCGGTGTTGAACCATTTGCCCAGCACCACCTTTTGCTGGTTGCCGCCCGAGAGATTGACGACCCGGGTGCGCGCGCTCGGCGCCTTGATGTTCAGAAGCCTGACGAACTTCTCACCCGTGAGGAGGTCATCCGCTGGCCGCATGACGAATTGACGCGTGTTCACCATGTTCGCCACGGCGATGTTTTCGGCGATCGTCTTCGGCAGAAAGAGTCCAGAGGTCTGACGACTCTCGGTGATGAAGCACATCTTATTCTGGATCGCGCTCTTCGGGCTCGATTGCTTGACCGCGCTGCCGTTGATCACGATCTCGCCGTAGACGAGCGGAGCGCTGCCGAAGAGCACCTCCATGAGTTCCGATCGTCCCGATCCGACCATGCCGGCAAACCCGAGCACTTCGCCGCGATGGAGCTGGAACGAGACGTTCCTTGCTCCGTTTCCGGTAACGTTCCTCACTTCCAGGATCACCTCGCCGCGCTTGACGCGCTCGCGCTTGTAGAATGTCGATGGGTCTCGCCCGACCATGTCCTTGATGAGCGTCGTCTTCGACAGTCCCGCGACGGGGTACATGCTAACTACGCTGCCATCGCGCAGAACGGTCGCGCGATCCCCGATCTCAAAGACTTCATCGAGGTGATGCGAAATGTAGATCACCCCGATCCCGTCCGCCTTGACGGTCTTCACGATATTCAGAACCGTGGCAATCTCGCTCGAGGAGAACGACGCCGTCGGCTCGTCGAGAATGATGACGTTGCTCTTGAACACAAGCGCCTTGGCGATTTCCACGATTTTCTGCTGACCGCTCGTCAGATCGCTCACTCGCGTGTCGGGCGTAAGGTCGCTCTTCAGATACTTCAGAATATTCTCAGTCTGGCGCCGCATCTCTTTGCGCTGCATCAGGCCCCTTCGGGCGATCTCCGAGCCCGCAAAGATGTTCTCGGTGATGTTCAGAGCGTTGAAGACGATGTGCTCCTGATAGATCGTATGGATTCCCATACTCAGGGCCGAGCGGGGCGTCAGCGACACTTCGTTCCCGTTGAATACTATCTGCCCACCCTCATCAGGCTGAATCGCGCCGGAAAGGATCTTGATCAGCGTCGATTTCCCGGCTCCGTTTTCGCCGCACAGGCAATGGACCTCGCCGCGCTTCAGGTCGAACGAGATGTCCTGCAGCGCCCTCACGCCGGGAAACGTTTTCGATATGTGCGATAAGCGCAGAATTTCGTCCATACATGTACTCGCTCAGACGAACGACGCCTTCGGATCGCGCCTCAGCGCGCCGAGAAGTCGGGCACTTTTACGATCTCCCCACCGTTGAGCGCCGACTGATGGGCGCAAATGCCCACGGAGGTCCAGTTCGCCGACTGTTCTACGTTGGGGAACGGATCGCGATCTTCAATCAGAGCGGACACGAACTCGTTGACGAGATGGGGATGTGAACCGCCGTGACCGCCGCCCTGAATGAACGACAGATGGTCTTCGTCGGCGACGCCCCGCGTGAACTTGCGAATCGGCTCGGGCAGACGATGCGCGTAGTCCGGTACCTCGACGCGCTCAGCGATCTCCGACTCCGGCCTCTTCGCGGTGTGGAGCACGGGATTTTCGCCGGTGATGAGCTGCCATTCGAACGACTTCTTCGAACCGTAGACGTCGACGCTCTCGCGATACTGTCGCGCGGTGTCCCAGAGGAAGCGCCAAATGTGCGCTGCAACATCCGATTCCTTGATCTTGATGTGACACGACTCGACGGCAAACTTCGAACCGGATCGGCGCGCGCACTCGTCGTTAATCGTCCCGGAGCCGAAGCAGCTGACGTATTCCGCCATGCCGTTGACCATCGCCATGAGGGGGCTCACGACGTGGGTCGCATAGTGCATCGGCACCATGTCCTTCCAGTAGTCGGGCCAACCTTCCATGTCCTGAGGATGAGACGCCGCCAGGTACTGAATCTTGCCGAGCTCGCCCTTGTCGTAGAGCTCCTTGATGAACAGGTATTCCCGACTGTACACGACGGTTTCGGCCATCATGTATTTCAGCCCGGTGTCGCGGACCAATCCGACAATCTCTCTCGCCTCGTCCAGCGTCGTCGCCATCGGCACAGTGCACATGACGTGCTTACCGGCCTTCAACGCCGCGATCGTCTGCGGAGCGTGATCGGGGATCGGGCTGTTGATGTGGACGAAATCGACATTCGGATCCGCCAGCACGTCTCGCAAATTGGTGTAGCGCGCCGCGATTCCAAACCGATCTCCGACTTCGTCCAATCGGCTCTTTGTTCGCTGGCAGATCGCTACGACGTCCGCTTTCGGATGCGCCTTGTAAATCGGGATGAACTCAGAACCGAAACCAAGCCCGATGAGTCCGACTCGCGCCCTCTCCATGATGTTTCCTCAATTTGGCTTTGAAGTCACTATTAGGGCATTCATGGAAATTGAACATGAGCATTCACGCGAGATTATTGAGATTTTTTCCCGCGGTCGGCGCTTTTGAGAACATCGTCATTGGCGGCGATTTTGATTCACGCGCGCATGCGAGCGCTTTGCGGGTCGACTCGCTGCTGTCACGACGCTTCCAGCGTCGGCGAGTGGGTGAAACGGAAGAGCGATTTCGGCGATCCACTGCTTGAATTTTTTGAGCGGCGGCGGGCTTGGAGGCGTTGCGGACCGGGCTGGAGCAGGCCTTCACCTATTCGGACCGCTCGCGCCGCGGTCGGCCGCCGTTCGATGCGGCGACGATGTTCAAGATCCTGGTCATCGAGGCGGCGAACAATCTGTCCGACGGGCGAACGGAGTTCCTGATCAACGGGCCGTCCGGTCGACGCGTCCGTCAGTTCGGGATCTGCAGAAAGGAGCGACCTCGCACCCGGTCTCGATACTCCCTCGGCGTCAACCCGGTCTCCTTCTTGAAGAACACACTCAGGTACTCGGGATGCTCAATCCCGAGCGCTTCGCTGATCTCCGAGAGAGACATTTCTGTTTCCAGAAGGAGTTCCCGCACCGCGTTAGTCCTCACGCGCAGGATCTCCTGGTGCGGCGTGCGATTCAGGGCCTGTCGGAACCGCGCCTCGAGAACGCGCCGGGACAGGGGAACGATGCGCAGGACGTCCTCGACTCCAATGTATTGATGGGCTTTCTGCCGGATAAAGGCTACCGCTTTGGCGACATGAGGATCGCTGACAGTCAGGACGTCAGTTGAAACGCGTTTGCGTACGCCGAGGGGTTCGATGGGATACTTGCGCCCTGCAAGCTTTTCCCCGCCCATCATGCGGCCTAGAATCTCGGCCGCGTAAGCGCCAGTTCGGAACGTGTTGGGAATGACGCTCGACATACTGGGCGTCGCGAGCTCGCAAAGGAGCTCGTCGTTGTCCACGCCGATGACGGCGATGTTTCCGGGAACCTTGAAGTCGAAGTACCGACAGATCTCCAGCAACTGCTGACCGCATGCGTCGTAGCAGGCGAAGATGCCCACGGGCTTCGGCAGGCTCTCCAGCCAGTCCCGGATTGCTTCTCGCTGCGTCCACCATCGGACTCGCGGTTCCTTCCGAACCGGAAGGTTGAAGATCCTCGATTGGATGATGTCGAGACGCCCGAGCAAGCGCTCGAAACTTTGCTGCCGCCAAACAGACCAGTTGTAGAAAGGGTCGCCGAAATAGGCGAAGTTCTTCAGGCCGCAGTCGCGAAGGTGCTCAAGAGCGAGCCGCGTGATTGCTTCGTCGTCGGTTTCGACCCACGGGATGCCGTCGATCAGACGGGCGGCGCTGACATCGACTGTCGGCACGGCCATATCTGTGATGATCCGCGCCATACGATCGGTTTCGATGCGCGCAATCGCCCCGTCGAACTTCCAGTCGCAGGCGAATGATTGATCGAACTCGTGTCGACCGTGCTCGGTGAGGTAGAGGGTCCAGCCATGGTGAGTTCGGGCGTACTCGTGAATCCCGCGCAGGACGCCCCGGGCATAACTATTGGAAGTCTCGACGATGACCGCGACGTTCCTCTCGTCTACCATTGGCTTGGCCAGAGCATGCCGAAGTTCCTCCCGTCATGGGTCCGGTCCTCGATTAAATCATGGGGCCGGACGCGACTCGGCGCGCGGGCGAACGCTCGATCCGTCCGCCGTGACCCACGACATTCATTCAGCCGGAATAAGGTCGCGGTTGAGATTGGCGCATCCACGCCCGCAGAGCAATGGGCGATCGGCCGAGCTGGTCGGCGCCGCTCGATGATGTTGGCGGCGAGCGCCGGTTCCCGTCATAGCATCGCCGCGTCGGTTTGCGCTGCCTCGAGCGACGCCGGCCCAGCACACTGCGCTGACCATCCTTCCAGAGAGCTTGAGCTCCGGCCTGAACTTGTCGAGGCAGGCGCAGCGACGAGCGGGGTTTACAGATTGCCCGTGCTGCCTCGGTCAAAAGCAGCTTGTCCAATGTCGACCTTTAAACCGCATTGCGCGACTGTGCGTTCTCGAACTCGAACTCCCTCAACCGACGAACCTCTCCGGTCCTCACCCCCATACGCCGTCGGCCAGTGGCAGGCTGTCTCGATTACGACATTGCCCCGCGTGTCAGCCGAGCAACTTGCGGAGGAAGCGCGCGCCCTGCCTTGCCAACTCGTCCTGCGTCGGCGCGAGCGGTCGCCAGATCGACGCCGCTTTCGCGATCTCCACGGCACCGGGGGTGAAGGACTCGATGACCGCGGCGCCGTCATACTCGACGTCCCGCAACGCGTCGCGAATTCCGTTCCAGTCCTGATGACCGGTACCGGGAATGCCGCGATCGTTTTCGCATGCATGGAAATGGCCGAGCATGCCCTTTCCGAGATTGCGGATTGTATCCGGGATGCTCTTTTCTTCGATGTTCGCGTGGAAAGTGTCGATGTGAATCTTGTAGGCGGGGCTGCCGACGTCTCGCACCAGGCTGACTGCCTGCTCCACCAGGTTGATCATGTCGGTCTCGAAACGGTTTAGGGGTTCGACGGCGATCGTTACGCCGGCGTCGGTCGCCGCCTTACCGATCTCACGGAGGTTCTCGACGCACCACGCCCATTCCCGCTTCTTCTGCTCATCGGGAATCAGACGGGTCTTGCCTACCGCGGAGTAGACTGGCCCCGCGAAGACGCGGCCGCCCACTGTCTCCGCAAACCGAATGCTCTCCCGCATGTAGTCGGCGCCATTCTTCCGGATCGCCGGATCCTCGTGGGAGATGTCCCGCGTCGGTCCGAAGGCGCCGCAGACCGTCACCGAAAGGCCGTTGTCCTCCGTCAGCTTCCGCAGCAGTTTGGCGTCAATGATCGACGCATCGTCGAGCGCGACCTCGAGAACGTCAAACCCCATCCGCTTCACCTTGGGGATGAGATGGAAATCCTTTGTGCTGAATGGCGACGTCCATACCCACGTGTTCACGCCGATCTTCATCGTTCCCTCCCAAAATCACGGAAGCCCGGTGGCTGCGTGTCGGATTTGGTGACTCACTCCGAGTCTATTAGTTTCCATCTGCCAGAGCGCGACGTAAATGAGCATTCGCGCTAGAAAACTGAGATATCTACCCGGCGACTCCGCTTTCGGTGGAGCCGGCGTCGCCCTGGCTCCTCCCGAAGTACACCGGCCCATCGATCGCGATCGACACACCCTCGGCCATATCGTCGTTTGCGGCATCTCCTTGGCCTAAGCCGCGATCTCCACCCAGCGTCCGTTCGCCGCGCTCTCCAGCACGGCGTCGCAGACACGTTGCGTCTGCAGGCCGCTCTCAAAATCCGGCTGTGCCGGAGTGCCCGATTCCAGACCAGCGACGAAATCTGCGACCGCATTTAGGAACGTATGCTCATATCCGATGCACGTGCCAGGCACCCAGTAGTGGCTCATGTACGGATGCTCGGAGTTCGTGACGTGGATCTTACGCCACCCCGTAAGATGCGACTCTACCTTCTTGTCGGACTTCGGCTCCCGATATTCGAAGAACTGCAAGTACTCCGGTTCCTCGAGATCGAAATAAACGCTGCCGTCGGCGCCGTTGAGTTCAAACGTGTTGAAGTTCTTCCGCCCGCGCGCATAGCGAGTCGATTCGAACGTGCCGAGCGAGCCGTTGGCGAATTCCGCCAGGAACATGCAGGCGTCGTCGATAACGACCGGCTGAACTTTGCCGGTCGCGGCATGGCGGCGCTCCTTGACAAAGGTTTCGGTCTTGGCGACCACGCGACGGACCGGGCCGTTCAGCCACATCGCGGTGTCGATAGAATGCGCCAGCAGATCACCGGTCACGCCACTGCCGGCATCCGCCGCGTCCAGCCGCCACAGCGCCGCGCCACCCTGCGGCACATCCGCCGAAATCGTCCAGTCCTGCAAATATGTCGCGCGGTAATGGAACGCTCGGCCGATCCTGCCTTCGTCGATGATCTGTTTGGCCAGCGAGATGGCCGGCACCCGGCGGTAGTTGAAGAAGATCATATTGGGGACGCCGGCGGCCTTCACGGCGCGAACCATCGCCTCGCCCTCGGCAACGTTCATCGCCAGCGGCTTTTCGCAGACCACCATCTTGCCGGCCTGGGCAGCGGCGATCGCGATCTCCTTGTGCGCCACGTTCGGCACGCAGATATCGATCAGGTCGATATCCTTGGCCTCGATGATCCGCCGCCAGTCGGTCTCGGCCCGCCCGTATCCCCAGGTGCGGGCGAACGCTTCGGTGCGCCCGCGGTCGCGCCCGCAAACAGCCTGCAGCACCGGTCGGTGCTGCACCGAGAAAAAGTTGTTGAGCCGCAGATAGGCGTTGGAATGGGTACGGCCCATGAAACCGCAGCCGATAAGGCCGACGCGAAGGTCTTGCATCTTCGTCGCTCCTTCAGCCGAACTTCTTGTTGAGTGTGTCTATGCGCTTCTTGCAGACTTCCGTCACCGCCCAGGCGTCGGGGTAGAAGCAGAGGTCGATCGCCCACCAGTCGTCCGGCAGGCGGCTTGCCTTGATCAGCTCGGGCACAATAGCGTCGAAGTCCAGCACGCCTGCGCCGAAGGGGGGATGCGCGGACGTTTCGTCGGTGCCGTCTGCAGCCTTGTGGCAGGTGTTGTCGGAGTCGATCAGGTGAACGTGGTTGATGCGGCCTGAGAGCGAGCGCAAGAAGTCAGTCTGGGTCGGAAAGACTTCCTTCGCGCCTTCCTGCCGCGCCCCGTTCACGCCCACCATCTGTCCGTGGCAGGTATCGTAGAGCAGGCCGAAATTCGGCTTGTCGACCGCGTCATAGACCTTCACGATGTCCGAAGGCTTGTTGAAGGCGAAGCCGGGCTCGAATTCCCAGGTGACCAGTTGGCCATTGTCGGCCGCGATATCGCAGCATGTGCGCCACGTGTGCACTACGCGATCGAACGCAGTCTTGTAGTCAACTTCGCGATGGATCGTCGGCGGCTGCACGCAGTCCACGCGGACGGTCAGAATGCCGAGATCGCGCGCGAAGTCCGAGTTGCGCTGGAACTCGAAGATGTATTTGCCCTGGTCGTCGGTGTTGATGAGCTTTTCGCCCCAGAGATTGGCGGCGACGCCGCTGAACCCAAGACCGCGTTCGCGCATCTGCGCCGCAAGCTCCAGGCGCTGTGATTTCTCCGGCATGGCGCCCGGCCAATCGGCGTCCGGGCCGGCCGGATTGCCGGGGTTCGGATGGGGTGGGAACGCTCCCAACTCCAGCCCGTCAAAGCCGAGCGCCTTCAACTTGTCACAGACCACGTCGAAGGGAATTGGATGATCGGCGTACGGTCCAATCGTGTAGGCCCAGGAGCCAATGGCAATGCGTTTGGTCATGGCGTCACTCTCTGATCAGGTGTGCTGCGTCGGGGTTGCCCGGTCCGAAGTGCTTCAGCATCACCAGGTTTTCCAGCTTGCTGTTGTTGGTGATCCGAACCCCTGCCAGCGCCGCTGGCCTGCTGACAAAGGCTTCGTCGGCCGTCATCTGGCCGAACCGGATCATGCTGGGCGTTTCGACATCCAAGGCGCCGATGCGGCCGCGACCCTCGGTCAGGATCAAGCCGTAGGCCGCCGCGTCGCGGATCACCGCTGAGCGGCCAGGCAGGACGGTCAGCTCCTTGGCGGAGAACAACGCCGTGCCATAGGAAACCCACGCCTCGCGGTATCCGGCTTCCTTCATCTCGGCCTCGTCGTGGGCCGACTTAGGGAATCGCTTGTTGTGCTCGCCAAATTCCGGGTCAACGTTCTTCTCCCAGTCCAGCATGGAGATGATGTAGTCGAGGTCGTGCGCCAACTCAGGCGGCACGTCCTTGACCAGCAGGTCCCATGGCACCGGACGGTCCTCAACAAGCGACTGGAACATCCCGAACACGTCAGAATTGACCTGCGGTTCGTAAGTCACAAGCGACCCCGGCGCATGCAATACCCCAGCGGCGACATGCCAACCGGTGCCCGGTTGCAAGCGATAAGCCTTGGCAAGGTAGAGGATGCCGTTGTCGCCCTGGTCCCACCGCTGCAGGCATCGGCGCACGTCTTCCTTCGTGGTGCCGGGCTCGAGGCCCATGTAGGTGTGTGGGAAATTGTTGCCGGTGAAGTTGTATTGCGGCGGGAAGTAGTAGGATTCCGGCTTGCCCTTACGACCGACGCGCTTCGCATGCTCCTCCATCTGGTGCATGTGGTGCGGAATCGGGCCCTTATTGTCGAAGAACTTGCTCAGGACGTTGAAGCCGCCCTCCGTGCGCATGACGTCTGCGCCGAGGAGCTGATCGCCGAATTCCACGACGGCGTCCTTGAGAAGGGCGCGCTTGCCGTCATAGTCGACGTAGCTCAGCCCTTCGTCCGCCGGCGTGCCAGGGCCGTTGTCGGCGGCGGTCGTTGACGAGAACCAGCGCTCGTCGATGCCGCCGCGGTGCGCGCCGAGCGCGTAGAGATCGTCCGGATGCAGCTTCAGCCGGCCGCCTGGAACGAGAAAGGAGCGCGGCACCCAACACGGCGCCAAACGCAAAATCCCCTCACCGGCAGTGAGCGCCCGACTGATCAACTGCGTGTCCGACATGGTACGTTTCCTCATATTGACTACTCGTTCAATGCTCGGTTCGCGTCGACGAGCGTTGCCGGCAATCGATTTCCACAATCATTATCATGACGCTTGACGGCATTCAAGCTCGTCGTCCATAGCAGGATTGCTGGCATCGCCGATTCTTGGGTGCACAGAGATCTGATGAGTGCATAATTTGTATCTGCAAGCGGCGTGAAAACCGCCGGAATGCCAACACGGGCCGGGATCGATGGTGGCGTTTTGCCGTAGGTTGCGCACGGCGGAAGACGCCCATTTCCAGCTCTGTCACGGAGCTTTAGTGCGTTCATGAATCTGAAGGACAAGTTGTTACTGAAATGACGGATCGCCGAATGACGATGGAGGACGTGGCGCGGGAGGCTGGTGTCTCCGTAGCGTCCGTATCGCGAGCGCTGAGTGGCGCACGCCGAGTCAGAGATGATGTCCTCGAGAATGTTCAGCGGGCGGCGAGAAAGTTAGGTTATCAACTTGATCCGATCGCGCGCGCTCTGCGCAGCGGCAGGTCAGGCACGGTCGGCCTGGTAGTTCCCGACATAGCGTCGCCGTTCTTTCCGGCGCTTGCCTCGGGTCTGGAGAGCGGCCTGCGCGAGACGGGCACAAGCATGTTCCTGTTAAGCGCGCAGAACGATCCCGATCTCGAGCGGGAATGCGTCGATCAGTTGATTGCTCGCCGAGTCGATAAAATCCTGATTAGCCCAGTTCACCACGTCCGAAGCCGACGAATTGTCGACCAGGCGCGATCGAGCGCGTCGATCGTTCAGGTCGATCGGTACGCCTCCCTGCGCACCCACCGTGTTCTGACGGATCCGAGGCAGACAATCGGCCTCGTCCTTGATCATATGGCGAGCCAGGGATGCGTCCGGTTCGCCTTTGTCGGCGCAGCCGACTCGGCGTCGGTTTCCATTTCCCGTCTTGCCGCTTACAGAACCAAGGTGAAACAGATAGACGCCTCCGGCGTCGAGCGGACTCTCGCCGGCGACTATTCGCTCGGCTGGGGTCATGAAGCGGCGAAGAGGATACTCCAACATTGGTCGGACGTGGACGCGGTCGTCTGCGGCAACGATCTGATCGCGCTGGGCGTTATTCAGGAGTTTATCAAACAGGGTCGTGACGTGCCCAAAGATGTCGCCGTGACCGGATGTGACGACTCCGTTTTCAGCTCGACCAGCCGCCCGAGCATCACAAGCGTCGAACAGCCCGTCACCGTGATGGCTGTCCGCGCCATCGGCTTGTTATCCGGCCATTTCACCAACGATCCCGTCACTGCTCTACTTAAGCCCAAGTTGATCGTTCGTGAATCTACCCGGCGAAACCTAGAGTGCGCTTCGACGCCGAAAAGGCTCTCCACTTCGTCGGCCAATCAAAACAATGAAATCTGACGTAAGAGCGGGTTCAATCCGCGCTGCCGCAGCTCGATTCAACCAGAATTAGCCAGATAACGTTCGCAAGCGGAACGGTCGCGTAGTCAGCGCACGCAGCGATCCCCTTCGATGCGCTCGCCGTTCATCCGTCGGCCCCAGGACAAAGTCGTCGCAATTGCGAACGACTTGACTTTGCGATTCGGCCTCGAACCTCATGAAGGGGCTTTGCATCTGGCGGAAGTCGCTTCAGTGCTCATGGATGATTTCCGCAACACAGTTGGCGGCGACATGAGCGATCTTGCGCTCGAGCTCGGGCGTAATCGTCACCCGGTCGAGCGCGCCGGCGATCAGGTGGCAGGCGTGCTTGGCCGAGCCGTCGACGACGACGCGGGTTTTCTCGAACAACTCGGGAAGCTTATGGTAGCAAGTCTTGCAGTTGGTGGGAGATCGATACGGCCAGCCGCCGCGCCTGGCGTTGGCGCGGCGGCTGCGGTCGCATCCGGTCAGTGGCGCCCGATTGCTGGCTCGGCGTATTGCGGCTTGTAGAGCAGCGACTGCACCCAGGCCGCCACGTCGGCCGGCTTATCGACGCGCGCCAGGCCGAGCTCAAAGACCTTGTTGGCGACGGCGACGGCGGTTTTCACCTCGAC
>PLRT01000258.1 GCA_003164915.1 Hyphomicrobiales bacterium
GCCGACAGCCGATAGCCGGGCAGCAGCGCCAGCAGCGCCGCCGTCGCCGCCGGCAGAATCAGGATCGCCGCCACGCCGTCGAACGGGAGGCCGCTCACAATCGGTCTCCCTGGAATTGGTCGAGCGCCCGCGCGTCGACGGTTTCGAAACGTTCTGAGATGCGGAACAGGAAGACGCCGATCACGGTGAAGGCGACCAGCACCGAGAAGGCGACCGAGATCTCGACCACCAGCGGCATGCCCTTGGCGCCGGCGGCGGCGAGGATCAGCCCGTTCTCGAGCGACATGAAGCCGATCACCATGCTGACCGCGTTGCGCCTGACCACCATCATCAGCATGCCGAGCAGCACCACCGACAGCGCGAAGGCGAGGTCTTCGCGCGCCAGCGCGTCGGCTTCGTTGACGACGCGCAGCATCACCACGATCGACAGCGCCACCAGGGCCAGGCCGGCGAGCATGGTCGGGCCGATGCCGACCACGTTCTCCACGTCGCGATGGATGCCGAGCCGCGAGATGATGCGGTGCAGCGCCACCGGAATGATCACCGCCTTGAAGGCGAAGGCGATCGCCGCGGTGACGTAGAGATGGATCGCGTCCTGCACGTAGGCTTGCCACGCCACCGACAGCGCCAGCACGACCGCCTGCAACGCGAAAACGTTGAGCAGCGCGAACAGCCGCGTCTGGTAGAGCAGCATGAAGCTGACCAGCACCAGCGCGCCGGCGAGCAGATGCGAGACGTCGAACGCGAGTCCGGTCATTTCAGCGTCCGCGATACGAACAGCAGCAGCGCGCCGAGGAAGCCGAGCATCAGCGCCGCGCCGATGAAGTTCGGCGCCCGGAACACCCGCATCTTGGCGATGCTGGTTTCGAACGCGCCGAGCAGCACCCCGGCGACGCCGAGCTTGGCGACGTAGAGCGCCGCGCCGGCGAGGCGGTCGCCGATCCCGGCGTCGGCGATGGCGATCCCCCATGGCGCGAAGACACAGATGATCAGCGACACGTAGAGCAGCAGCTTCAGCATCGAGGCGAGTTCGATGACGGCGAGGTGCCGACCGGAATACTCGAGGATCATCGCCTCGTGGACCATCGTCAGCTCGAGATGCGTGGCGGGATTGTCGACCGGAATGCGGCCGTTCTCCGCCACCGCGACGATGACCAGCGCGATCAGCGCCATGCCGAGGGTGACGCGCAGGCCGACCCCCGAAGTCATCGCCGCGGCGACGGTCGAGAGTTGGGTCGAGCCGGCGATCAGCGCCAGCGAAAAGACGATGACGATCATCGCCGGCTCGGCGAGCGAGGCGAACATCGCCTCGCGGCTGGCGCCGAGGCCGCCGAAGCTCGTGCCGACGTCGAGCCCGGCGAGCGCGAGGAAGAAGCGGGCCGAGCCGAGCAGCGCGACGATGGCGATGAGGTCGGCCGACCAGGAAAACAGCAGGCCGGTGGCGAAGGTCGGGATCAGCGCCGCGGCGACCCAGGTGGCGGCGAACACAAGGTAGGGCGCCATGCGGAACAGCCACGAGGCGCTGTCGGCGACGATCGCCTCCTTGCGCGCCAGCCGTGCGAGGTCGCGATAGGGCTGCAGCAGCGGCGGCCCGCGCCGGCGCAGCAGGCGCGCCTTGACGACCCGCACCAGGCCGGTGAGCAAAGGCGCCAAGCCGATGACGAGCGTCATCTGCAAGAACTGGAAGACGAGATCGACGGCGAGGTTGGTCATGGCCAGGCCGCCAGAACCAGCAGCAGCGCCACCAAGGCTGCGAAGACGACGCTCAAATATTGCCGAATAGTGAGGAATTGCAGGCGATTGAGCCGTGTGGCGATGGTGCCGACGAGTTCGCCCAGCGGCGTATAGAGGCCGTCCCACACCGGATCGCGCAACGTGAGGTCATAGACCGCCGGGCGCGTCTCGCCGGGGGCCGGCATGTCGAGCCGCTCGCGGCCGCGGAAGACGAAACCGCCGAACACCCGCCGGATCGGCTGGCTGAAACTCTCGGCGGTGTATTGCGTCGCCGGGCTCGAATCGGGAAAGCCGCAATCCCAGGCTGGCGCCCGGCGCAGCGCGTCGGAGGCGAAGCGATGGATGGCGGACGCGGCCATCGCCCCGGAGGCGGCGATGAACAGGAAGACCAGCAGGCCGTTGTAAGAGCTGCGGCTCTCGGCGATCGGGGCGATCGACAGCCATGGGATCTTCGCCTGCAACGGCATCGCCGCGCCGGTGACGGCGAGCGCGACCGGCTTCAGCGTATCGATCACGACGCCGGGGAACACGCCCGCGGCGAGGCAGAGCAATGCGAGCGCCGCCATGGCGGCGAGCGAGAAGCGGTCGACGTCGTGCGCCTTGGCCGCTTCGTCGCTGCGCGGCCGGCCGAGGAACGGAATGCCGAAGGCGCGCACGAAGCAGGCGGCGGCGAGCGCCGCCGTCAGCGCCACCGCCGCGCCGACCGCCGGCGTCAACAGCTTGAGCGTCCATTGCGGAAACTGCGGCCCGAGCAGGATCGCCTGCAGCATCAGCCATTCGGAGACGAAACCGTTGAGCGGCGGCAAAGCCGAGATCGCCGCGCAGCCGACCAGCATGAAAAAGCCGGTCGCCGGCATGCGATTGAGCAGACCGCCGAGCCGCCCCATCCGCCGCTCTCCGGTCGCGGTCTGCACCGCGCCCGCGCCGAAGAACAGCAGGCTCTTGAACAGCGCGTGATTGAGCGAATGGAACAAGGCCGCCGTCATCGCCAACGCCGCCGCGCCGGCAAGCCCACTCGCCTTGAAGGCGAGCGCGAGGCCTATGGCGACGAAGATGAGGCCGATGTTCTCGATCGTCGAATAGGCGAGAACCCGCTTGATGTCGGTCTGCATCAGCGCGTGCAGGACGCCGAGCAGCGCCGTCGCCGCTCCGAGCGCGAGGATCGGCGCGCTCCAGCGCCAGTCCGGCGGGCCGTCGAGATCGAAGACGATGCGGATGAAGGCGTAGACCGCCACCTTGGTCATCACGCCGCTCATCAGCGCCGAGACGTGGCTCGGCGCGGCGGGATGGGCGAGCGGCAGCCAGACGTGCAGCGGCGCGAGGCCGGCCTTCGAGCCGGCGCCGGCGAGCGCCAAGGCCAGCGCCAGGCCGGCGACGCTGGCGCTCGGGGTCGCCGCGCGCATGGCGTCGAACGCATAGCCGCCGCTCGGGCCGGCGAGCAGGCCGAAGGCGAGCAGCAGCGAGAGCGTGCCGAAGCTCGCCATGACGATGTAGATGAAGCCGGCGCGCCGATTGCCCGCCTCGCGGTGATGGACCATCACCAGCGCCCACGAGGCCAACGACATGAACTCCCACGACACCAGGAACGTGTAGGCGTCGTCGGCGATCAGCACGAGATTCATGCCGGCGAGAAAGGCGGGAAAGAACGGCAGCGCCCGCCCCGGCTCGCGCTCATGCCGGCCATAGCCGATTCCGTAGAGGCTCGCCGCCGCGCCGCCGAGGTTGACGACGACGGCGAAGAAAGCCGCCAGCGCGTCGAGACGGAAATTGGCGCCGACCCACGGGAGGCCGATCGGCAGCGTCAGTCCGACCGGCGCGGCGCGGCCGATGAGCGCGGCGGCGGCGGCGGCGAGCTGCGCCACGCTCAGGGCGAGGGCCACGCCATAGACGAAGGTTCCCGCCCCGCCTCGGCGCGCGGCCGAGACGGCGACGACCGACAGCGCCAGCAGGACGGCGTCGCAGGCGAGCAGCGCCTGAAGCAGGTTCATCGTCGCGCGGCTTTCGCGGAACCGTCGCCTCGCCAGCCCCCGCGGCGACGGGCGACGGTCGAATCGGGAAACTTCAAGGCCAAGGACCGAATCTCGGGCGGCCTCATGCTAGCGTCGTCGGTGGGGCGCGCGTCAAGGCCGGAATCAGGCCGGGCGCTCGGCGGAGGCGGCGCGCAGAAGCGTCAGCATCTCGCGGTGGATGAACTCGTTGCCGCAGCAGATGTCGCCCGACTTCAGGTAATCGGGCCCGCCGTCGCACTCGGTGACGAAGCCGCCGGCCTCGCGCACGATCAGCTCCCCGGCGGCGATGTCCCAGGAATGGAGGCCGCGCTCCCAGAACGCGTCCAAGCGGCCATTGGCGACATAACAGAGATCGAGCGAGGCGCAGCCGAGGCGTCGGACGTTGACGACCCGCTTCATCACCGCCGCCAGATCGGCCTGGAAGGCCGGATGCTCGGACTTCTTGCCAAGGTGGGGAATGCCGCAGCCGATCAGCGCCTGCGAAAGTTCGCGCCGCGCCGCCACCCGCATGCGGCGCGCGCCGCCGAAAGCCCCCTGCCCCTTCTCGGAGACATAGGTCTCGTCGGTGGCGGGGTTGTAGACGACCCCGGCGACGATCTGCCCTTCACGCTCGAGGGCGATCGAAATGGCGAAGATCGGAATCCCGTGGAGGAAATTGGTCGTCGCGTCGAGCGGGTCGATGTGCCAGGTGTGGCTCTTGTCGGCGCCTTCGACGCGGCCGGCCTCCTCCATCACGAAGCCGTAGCCGGGCCGCGCCTTCGAGAGTTCCTCGAAGATCGTCTTCTCCGACCGCCTGTCGGCGAGGCTGACGAAATCGCCCGGCCCCTTGAGCGACACCTGCAATTGCTCGACCTCGCCGAGATCGCGCTTGAGGCCGCGGCCCGCCTTGATCGCGGCGTTGGTCATGATAGTCATCAGGGCGGAACGGATCATCGCGGGCGCAATCCAAGGCGAAGCTGCCGGCGGTGGCTTTAGGGGATGGCGGCTGGCGGCGCAACCGAAGCGCCGCCGCGTGGCCCGGTCGCCACGGGTTGAACCCGAGCCGAGCGGCCGTCATTATGTCGTCATGGCGGCCACCCGGCCGTCGAGGGGGGATCATGCCGGCGACGCCTCGCCTTCTGCTCGCCGCTGGATTGATGGCCGCAGCCTGCGCCGGCGCGGCCGCCGCGGAGCCGAGCGGCTGCGACAAGTTCAAATGGCCGATCGCCCACGAGCAGGCGGCGCTCGCCGCCCCCGCCATCGGACCGCTCGATCCCGGCGCGGCGCTGCCGGCCGACGTGGGCGCGCAACTCAAGCTCGTCCCGTTCGACCAGGCCAAGCTCGCGCTGCCGCCCGAACGGGCGCCGAAGGCCTCGCCAAGCTACGCCGGGAGCTTCGCCCTCGCCGCGCCGGCGGCGCCGGGCGTTTTCAAGGTCACCGTCTCGGCCGGCGGGTGGATCGACATCGTCCAGGATGGCAAGCTCCTGAAACCCATCAACTTTTCGGGTGCGGTCGACTGCCCGAACGTGCGCAAGGTCGTCAAGTTCCGGCTCGCCGCCGCGCCGGCGACGCTGCAGCTCACCGGCGTCGGCGACCCCGATATCTCGATCATCGTTTCGCCGGAATAGGCCTCGCCGTATGCTGGAGCGCAAAAGGGCGCGCTCCAGCCTCGCTCAACGCCCGGTGGCGATACTGCCGCCGCCTCGATGCCGGATCAGACCATGTCGACAGCCAATCCTCAGCGTCCGGTGATCGTCCACCCGACCGATTTCGCGCCGGGCGACGCCGCCGCCATGGCCCACGCGGTCGCGATGGCGCTGGCGTCGAAGTCGATCCTGCGCCTGCTGCTGGTTCGGGTCGACAATTCGTCGTTCTATTCGCCGACCCAGGGGCTCAGGCAGGTGCGCGACGTGCTGGTCGGCTGGGGCGTGCTCGGGCCGGACGCCGCCTACGACCGCTGGGAAAAGGAACTCGAGCTGCAGGTTTCGAGCGTCAGCATCACGTCGCGCAACGCCCGCGCCGGCATCCTCGAGTATCTCGAGGACGCGTTCTGCAACCTCGTCGTCCTCGCCACCTATCCAAACAAGACGTTGACCCGCTG
The DNA here is from genome assembly GCA_003164915.1 of Hyphomicrobiales bacterium. Classification (GTDB taxonomy): domain Bacteria; phylum Pseudomonadota; class Alphaproteobacteria; order Rhizobiales; family Beijerinckiaceae; genus Roseiarcus. The sequence goes on from PLRT01000258.1 coordinate 5,824, forward strand.
GCTCGACGCGTCGGTCCACACCCGCCTGTTGCGCAAAGGGCGAATGATGAGCCTGTTCCTGCGTGAAGGCGGGCGCGGCTTCATCGAACCGAAAACCGGCGCAATCCGGCTCAACCGCATCCTGATGCCGATCGACGGCGGACTCGACAGCGTTCCCGCCATCCGTCGCGTCCAGGATATGCTGAAACTGGTCGACAGCGCCTCCGAGCTGACGCTGCTGCACGTCGGCAAGGAGCCGCCCGACCTTGTCGACGAGAACGGCGAACCGCTCCGCATGCCGATCCTGGTGCGCGAAGGCGGCGTGGTCGAGACCATCCTCTCCTGGGCGGGCCGGCTCAACGCCGACGCGATCGCCATGCCGACGGCGGGGCGTCACGGCCTGCTCGACGCGGTGCGCGGCAGCGCGAGCGCCCAGGTGCTCGAGGACGCGCGCTGGCCGCTGCTGGCGGTCCCGGTCGGGTGACGCTTGCGCGCGCGCCCGGCCGATTGCCAATCGCTTCCGCTCTGCTAGAAGTTCGCGCCAACCGATCAGGGAGGACCGCGATGACTCATCCGCCATTCCGCGCCGATCACGTCGGCAGTTTTCTCCGCCCGGAACGCCTGAGAGCCGCGCGCGAGAAGTTCTTCGCCAAGGCCCTGCCAGCAGACGAGCTGCGCGCGATCGAGGACGCGTGCATCCGTGAGGTCGTCAGTGCGCAGGAGCGGGTCGGCCTCAAGGGAATCACCGACGGCGAATTCCGCCGCACCTATTTCCACGTCGATTTCCTCGAGCGGCTCGACGGCGTCGAAACCCATTACGGGGAATTCGTCGCCAAGTTCCGCAAGGACGACGGCAGCGAAGTCGGCTTCAAGCCGCCGACCATGCATGTCGAAGGCAAGATCCGCCACGCCAAGCCGATCCAGGGGCCTGACTTCGACTTCCTCAAAAGCGTCGTGACAAAGACCCCGAAGGTCTGCATTCCGGCGCCGTCGATGCTGCATTTCCGCGGCGGCCGCCAGGCAATCAGCGAGAGCGTCTATCCCGACCTCGAGTCGTTCTACGTCGACCTCACCGCCGCCTATCGCGAGGAGATCGCCGATCTGGCGGCGCGCGGCTGCCGCTACCTGCAGCTCGACGACACCAATCTCGCCTATCTCTGCGACCCGGCGATCCGCGAGAGCACCCGCGCCCGCGGCGACGATCCCGACGCGCTGACGCGGCTCTATTGCCGGCTGGTCAACGACGCGATCCGCGACCGGCCGAAGGACATGACGATCTCCGTCCATCTCTGCCGCGGCAATTTCAAGAGCGCGTGGGTCGCCCAGGGCGGCTATGAGCCGGTGGCGGACATCCTGCTCAACGAGATGAAGATCGACGGCTTCTTCCTCGAATACGACGACGAGCGCTCGGGCGACTTCGCGCCGCTGCGCTTCACGCCCAAGGGCAAGACGATCGTTCTCGGCCTGATGAGCTCGAAGCATCCCGAGGCGGAGCCGAAGGATGCGGTCAAGCGCCGTATCGACGAAGCGTCGAAATACGTTCCGCTCGAGCAGTGCGCGCTCAGCCACCAATGCGGCTTCTCTTCGACCGCGCACGGCAACGACCTCACCGAGGCCGACGAGTGGCGGAAGCTCGAACGCTGTGTCGCGGTGGCGCGCGAAGTCTGGGGCGACGCCTGAGGGCGCAAGGCCTTCGGATCAGACCGTCGTCATGGCCGGCGCGAGCCGGCCTTGACGCCGCGGGTAGGACCGGTCGTGCGCTTGCCGCGCGCGCCGCTCACTCGGGCCGGACGATGCCCTTCTTGAGCAGGACGTTGCCGTAAAGCCGGCGCTCGTTGGTCTTGACGATGGCGAAGCTCTGCTTGACCCGGTCGTAGAAGGCGAAGCGCTCGAGGCTGGCAAGCTTGAACTGCGGCCCCTCGCGCTTGGCGATCACTTTGCGGAACTCCTCGAACACCGGCTCTTCCTGGTTCGGGCTACCCACCACCTGCATGCGCCAGCAGGCTTCGGGAACGAAGGTGTCGAGCGGAAACAGAGTCAGAATCGCGTCGAGCGTCCTGACCGCGTCGACCTCGATCCTCACGACGTCGGGGCCGGCGGAATCGGCGGGATAGTTGGCGTCGACGATCGCCAGTTCGTCGCCGTGGCCCATCGCGCGCATGATGTAGAGCAGGTCTGGGCCAAGCAGCGGATCAATCACTTTCAGCATCGACAATCTCCTTGCCGTCAGCGCGGCGTCGGCGCCTCGGCGCGCATCAGCCCCTCGGCTTTCAACGCGCGCCATAGCGTCGATGGAATTTGCGCGTCAAGCATCGCGGCGTTTCGCCGCACTTCGCTCGCCCTCCCGCCGCCGGGAATGACGCTGACGATCGCGGGGTGGCTGAGCGGAAAGCGCAGCGCCGCCTCGGCGAGCGTGACGCAATGCGCCTTGCAGATCGCCTCGATCCTGCGAACGCGCTCGATGATTTCCGGCGGCGCCGGCCGATAATTATAGCGCGCCCCGCGTTTCGGCCCGCCGGCGAGAATGCCGGAGTTGAACGGTCCGCCGACGACGACGCCGATCTTCTTCTCGACGCAGTAGGGAAGAAACGACTGCAGCGCCTCCTGCTCGAGCAGGGTGTAGCGGCCGGCGAGCAGGAACACATCGAAGTCGCCGGCGCGCGCCAGCGTCTCGGCGGCCTCCCACTCGTTGAGACCGGCGCCGATCGCCCGAATCGCACCGCCGTCGCGCAGCTTCGCCAGCGCCTTGTAGCCCCCTTCCATGAATTCGCGCAGGCGCGCGTCGGAGGCCTCGCGCGTGCCGTGGGTGAACACGTCGACATCATGGCAGTAGACGATGTCGATGCGATCGAGCCCAAGCCGCTCGAACGAGAAATCGAGCGAGCGCATGACGCCGTCGTAGCCGTAGTCGAAAATCTCGCGGCGCGACGGCGTCTCGAAGAACCCGGTCTGGAAGGCGCGATCTTCCGGCCGGCAGAGCTGCAGCAGGCGCCCGACTTTGGTCGAGATCAGGTAGGAGTCGCGCGGCTTGGCGCGGAGGAAGCCGTTCAGCCGCGTCTCGGACAGGCCAAGCCCGTAGATCGGCGCGGTGTCGAAATGGCGGCAGCCGGCGGCCCAGGCGGCGTCGAGCGTAGCGCGCGCCTCCTTCTCCGTGATCGGCCGATAGAGATTGCCGAGCGGCGCGGCGCCGAAACCGAGCTCGGTGAACTGTAGCGTCGCGCCGGAGCGGGTGGCGAGGCTGCGTCTGCGTCCGGCTCGCGCGAATTTCGTCACTCGCATAGCCGCCCCTCCGGACTCTCCCGACGCGCGCATGCCCCGCGCTTGCATTCGTCATACAATCGCATTGACGCGCGCGTCAATTCGCGGGCGCCTCGATGGCTTGCGTCCAGCCGCGAAGGCTCGAGGCTTGTCAATCCGGCTTTCGCAGGCACAGAATTGACGGCGCCGCCGCGCGGGCGGCGGAGCGACATAGCGGGAGAGCGGGATGAGCGCACAGGCGACCCATGCGGGATTCACGTTGAGCGGCCCCGACATCGCCGAGGGCGAGCCGATCGCCGAGATGTTCGCCTTCAACGGCTTTGGTTGCGCGGGCGGCAACATCTCGCCGGCGCTGTCCTGGTCGGGGGCGCCGGCAGGAACCAAGAGCTTCGCGTTGACCTGCTACGACCCCGACGCCCCGACCGGCAGCGGATTCTGGCATTGGGTCGTGTTCAACATCCCCGCGAATGTCGTCCATCTGCCGCGCGGCGCCGGCGACCCGAAGAGCGCGGCGGCGCCCAAGGGCGCGGTGCAGAGCCGCACCGACTACGGAACGGCTGGCTATGGCGGCCCCTGCCCGCCCCCGGGCGACAGGCCGCATCGCTACCAGTTCACCGTATTTGCGGTCGACGTCGACAAGCTCGACGCCGACGAGCATACGACCGCCGCGGTGGTCGGCTTCAATCTGCACTTCCACACGCTGGCGAAGGCGACGCTGACCGGCCTCTACGGGCGGTGACTTCGAGCGCGCGAGGCGACCGCGGTTCGCGCGCCCGTCATGAGTTGCGGCGGAGACGCTGCTGCTCGGCGATGAAGTCCCGCAGCCGCGCAAGCGCGGGATGATCCGGCGCCTCCGCCGCGAGCGAGTCGCAAATTTTCTCCAACCCCGCGCGCGCGACAGCCCAGTCGATTTCGTCGGCGCGAAGCAGTTCGCCTGTATGTTCGATCGTCCGGTCGACGATCGTCTCGATCTTGTCGGTCACCGCAGCCTCTCGCGAAGGAAACTCGCGATGTCAGGCGCAACGCCGGGGCCGATTACGTAAGGCGCCTATTGTACGAATATGGGACGCCGGTCCTGCGATTCGCGACACGTGCGTTTTCCCTTCTTAGGAGAAATGCGGTCCATCTTCCGTTGCGGCCGCACGGCTATGCCAAACACGTTGCTTAGAATTTGTGCAGCCGTTACAGGCAAGAGCGCTGTCGAATGGCTGTGAATGAACAATTTGACGCTCACGGAAAATTTTAAGGTTCAAGTGTTGACCATTTTCACCACGTCTCCATACTTTTGACTCGCGGAGATTGTCCAGTTCTCGATCGGAATGATTTCGTCGCTGTGGCGGCTTGTGGGCCCTGGCGATTCGGCCGCGCCGATCGCACGGGGGGAGCGTCGTAATGGGAACGAGTACCGCCGCTTATGAAAGGCGCGAACGGCTCGCGCATATTCTCGACATGCTGCATGCTCTAAGCGGCATGGCCGCCCGCGACGGTTCCGACATGCTGCGCTATTTCGTCGAACTCGCCGGCGCGCAGGCGAGAGACGAATACGCCGTCGTCGCCACGCGCAGCTCTGTCGACGTTGCCTCGAGAGCGGTCGTCACACTCAACTGAGGCGCCGGCGCCCGGGTGGTCGCTGTGGCGGCGCCCGAGCGCCGACGCTCAAGCCGCGCCGCGCTGGACATAGCCCATGCGCTCGTTGAGCCGCTCGATCAGGCTCTGCGCCGATGCGGCGATGGCGACGCCAGGAGGGAAGATCGCGTCGACCCCGGCGGCCCGCAGAGCCGCAAAATCCTGTTCGGGCACGACCCCGCCGACGACCAGCAGCGCCTCGCCGAGACCGACGCCTCTCAGCGCCGCCTTCAGCGCCGGCGCGAGCGCCAGATGTCCGGCGGCGAGCGACGAGACGCCGACGATATGGACGCGCTTCTCCGCCGCCAGCGCCGCGACCTCTTCGGGCGTGGCGAACAGCGGGCCGATCTCGACCTCGAAGCCGAGATCGGCGAAAGCCGAGGCGACGATCTTCTGCCCGCGGTCGTGCCCGTCCTGGCCCATCTTCGCCACCAGGATGCGCGGCGGTCGACCTTCGTTCTCGGCGAAGGCGCGGGTCATGGCGATGACGCGCCGGTTGGCGTCGGCTTCCGCGCCCGCTTCGGCGAGATAGACGCCGGAGATCGTCGTCGCCTCGGCGACGTGGCGGCCGAACGCCTTCTCGATCGCCAGCGAGATCTCGCCGACCGTCGCCTTGGCGCGCGCCGCCTCGACGCTGAGCGCGAGCAGATTGGCGGTCCCGCGCGCGCCTTCGGTCAGCGCAGCGAGCGCGGCCTGCGTCGCCTTCTCGGCGCGCTCGGCGCGCAGGCGCTCGAGCTTGTCGATCTGCTGCGCGCGCACCGCCGCCGCGTCGACCTTCAGCACCGCGATGGCGCGCTCGACCTGCGGGGGATGTTTGTTGAGCCCGATCACCGTCTGCCGGCCGGAATCGATGCGCGCCTGGGTGCGCGCCGCCGCTTCCTCGATGCGCCGTTTCGGCAGGCCGAGCTCGATCGCCTTGGCCATGCCGCCGAGCGCCTCGACCTCGTCGATATGGGCGCGCGCGCGCTCGATGAGATCGGCGGTCAGCCGCTCGACGTAATAGGAGCCGCCCCATGGATCGATGACGCGCGTCGCGCCGCTCTCCTCGATCAGAAAGAGCTGGGTGTTGCGGGCGATGCGGGCCGAGAACGGCGTCGGCAGGGCCAGCGCCTCGTCGAGCGCGTTGGTGTGCAGCGACTGGGTGTGCCCCTGGGTCGCCGCCATCGCCTCGATCTGGGTGCGGACGATGTTGTTGAACGGATCCTGCGCGGTCAGCGACCAGCCGGACGTCTGGCAATGCGCGCGCAGCGGCAGCGATTTCTCCGACTTCGCGCCGAAGCCGGCGACGATCTCCGCCCACATCAACCGCGCCGCGCGCAGTTTGGCGACCTCCATGAAGAAGTTCATGCCGATNNCCGTCGGCGAGCGTGTAGGCGAGCTCGAGATCCTGCGTCGCGCCGGCCTCCTGCATGTGGTAGCCGGAGATCGAGATCGAATTGAATTTCGGCATGTGTTTCGCCGTGTAGGCGAAGATGTCGGCGACGATGCGCATCGAGGCCGCAGGCGGATAGATGTAGGTGTTGCGCACCATGAATTCTTTGAGGATGTCGTTCTGGATGGTGCCCGACAGCGCCTCGGCCGGGACGCCCTGCTCCTCCGCGGCGACGATGAACAGCGCCAGCACCGGCAGAACCGCGCCGTTCATCGTCATCGACACGCTCATCGATTCGAGCGGGATGCCCGAGAACAAGGTGCGCATGTCGTAGATCGAATCGATCGCCACGCCCGCCATGCCGACGTCGCCGGCGACCCGCGGATGATCGGAATCGTAGCCGCGATGGGTGGCGAGATCGAAGGCGACCGACAGACCCTTCTGCCCGGCGGCGAGATTGGCGCGATAGAACGCGTTCGATTCCTCCGCGGTCGAAAAGCCCGCGTACTGGCGCACCGTCCACGGCTGCTTGACGTACATCGTCGCGTAGGGGCCGCGCAGATAGGGCGGCAAGCCCGGCCAGGTGTCGAGGAAGTCGAGCCCGACGAGATCGCGCGCGTCGTAGATCGACTTGATCGCGATCCCCTCCGGGCTCGTCCACTGGCGCGCCGCCGCGCTCGGCGGCGCGGGCGGCGGCGCGAACGGAACTGACGCAAAATCGGGAATCGCCGCCATCGATCGATCCTTCAACTGGGGCGGATTCGGCCGCGCTACGCCGCCGCCGGAATCTTCGCCCAGGCGCGCCGCAACGCGGCGACGGCGTCCGCGCCGACAAACAGGAAGTCGTCGACGCCCGCCTCATGCCAGGCGGCGGCGTCTCCCGGCCATCCGGCGAGCGCCAGCCAACCCGCGCCCGCCGCCTTCAGCGCGCGCGCGAAATCGTGGCCGTGGGCCGCATAGCCCGCTTCGTCGCCGCAAAGACAGGCGACCGCCGCGCCGCTCGCCCGAAAGCGCTCCGCCGCGGCCTGACAATCGTCGCCGCCGGAATCGGCGACCGCTTCGAGGCCGACGGCTTCGACCAGGTCGCGGGCGAAGCCGAGCCGCCCGGCGTGCGCCGACCGCGGGCCGATCGCGGCGAGAAACGCCGTCGGCCGCGCGCCCACGCGTCTCGTCGCGGCGTCGGACGTCTCGCGCAGGCGCTCGAACGGCTCGGCGAGGCGCAATGCGACGAGCGGCGCGGCGACCGCCTCGCCAGCGTAGGCGAAGGCGGGCGGCGGCGCCGGAGCAACCTCCGCCAGCGCTTCGTCGAGAGCGGGATGGGCGCTGACGCCGGTGATCAGCGCCTTCAGCCGCGTCGCGTCGTTGGCGAGGCGCGCCGCCGCCTCGGCGACTTCGCCCTGGAAGACGCCCGCGCGCAGCGCCGCCGGCGCGCCGCCGGCGCGCTCGATCGCCTGAAAGATCGCCCAGCCCTTCTCGCAAAGCGTCGCGGTCAACGCCTCGAACACCCCCGCGCCGGCGGCGGGATCGGCGACGAGGCCGAGATGCGCTTCGTCGAGCAGGATGCGTTGCGCGTTGCGCGCAAGCCGGCGCGCCAGCCCGTCGGGCAGGCCGAGCGCCTGGGTGTGCGGCAGCATGCTGACGCTGTCGGCGCCGCCGAGCCCGGCCGAGAATGCGGCGAGCGCGCCGCGCATCAGGTTCACGTAGGGGTCGCGCACGCTCATCGTCCGCCACGCGCTCTCGGCGTGGATGCGGGCCGGCGCGGGCTCGAGGCCGCAGGCCTCGCGAGCGCGGCCCCACATCAGCCGCAGCGCGCGGAACTTGGCGAGGCTGAAGAATTCGTCCGCGTCGGCGGCAAGGCGGAAGCCGATCGCCGCGGCGGCGGCGGGAAGCGGAAAGCCGCCGTCGGCCAGCGCGCGCAGATAGGCCGCCGCCGAAGCGAGCGCGAAGCCGAGTTCCTGCGCCGGCGTGCCGCCGGCGGCGTGAACGCNNCGACCTTGGCGAGCGCCGCGGCCTCGGCGCCCCAGGAGCGCGGCGCGCGGCCGCTGCGCGCCAGCGCGCCGATCGGATCGAGGCCGAAGGCGACGTCGACCGCGTTCGCCGCGACGCCGCTGCGGCCCACGAGCGCCGCGAAGCCGGTCGCTTCGGCCTCGCCGCCAGGTCCGAGATCGAGCTCGAAGCGCCGCGAATCGTCGAACCTCACGCCTTCGAAGGCGCGATGCAGGCTCGCCGAATCGGCCCTGGCGAGGCCGAAGCCGTAGGCGCCCGCGGCGCCGGCGAAGACGACCTGGAGTCCGTCCGCTCCGGCGCCGAGATCCTCCAGCGCCTGATCGTTGGCGGCGGCGGGTTCGGGATGGTCGAGGCGCGCCAGCGCCCGCCAGGCGCCGCCGCCGTTTGCGGCGCGCGGACCCTCGCGGCGCGTATAAATGGGCTGCAGTTCGACGCCGTCGGTGGCGCGCGAAATCAGCGTCGCGAACCCGCCGCCCTTGAGCGCCGCTTCGGCGGCGCGCCGCCAATCCGCCTCGCCGTAGGACGCGAACCGCGCCGCCGCCTCGACCACCCGCGCCCCCAGATCAGAGGTACTGGGCGAGGCCCGGGATGGCTTCGGCGATCTCGCCGATCACGTCGTCGCCCGCCTGCTCTCGGGCGTATTCGAGCACTTCCTTGCCGATCGCCTGGATCTGGCTCATGTCGAAACCCAGCGCCATGAGGTCGGCGCCCAGCGCCAGCAGGCCGCCGCCGCCCATCGCGCCGGCGCCCGTCCCCATCAGGCCGCGGACCGTGCGTCCCATTCCCTCGCCGCCGGTCGTCGTTCCGGAGGCGACAATCGCCTTCAACGCCGGCGCCTTGGCGAACAGCTGATCGACGGCGTCGTCCGGGGCCTCGCGGGTGATGAAATCGAGCACCAGCGCGACAGCTTTGCGCGCAGCGTCGGGGGTCGCGTCGGTGGCCGCCGCGACGCGGGCGATCAAGGTTTCCATTTCGGGCTCCCTTCGAGACGTCGCGCCGTTCGGCGCTCTGCAGGCCGGGTGTCGCCGCGCGGCGCGACAAAATCAAGCGCCAGTCGCAACATACGCGCCACCGCAGTCATAGCGAATTGGCAAATGGGCGAAGACCGTGCGGCCCGCGGCCGCGGATCCCGGCGGCCTTCGTCCGCGGACCCGCGCCAGGGTCCGCCGACGAGCCGATCGCTGCGGTTGCGATCCGAAGTCATGAAAATTCCACAATGCTGAACAAGCCGTGAATGCGCCTCCGCCCGCGCCGACTGGCGCCGCAATTTTGCGCTAGTATGTCATTTCATGTTGCAATTCGGCATATTCGTTGAACATCGGACAACGCTCACTGAGGTCCCCTAGCTATGCGTTCTGAGCATATCTGGCAGACCTGATCAGCGCTTTTCCGACTCGCATGTCGCGACTATGTTGCATTGCGAAGACGGAAGCGAGGGTCCTCGGACAGCGCTTCCAGAAAGAATTTCAAGCAGGAGGGTCAAATGACCTCGCTCAAGACCATTTCCGACAAGTTCGCCGCCTGGCGGCGCTACCGTGACGCGGTGCGGGAACTCTCTGCGCTCAGCGACCGCGACCTCGCCGACATCGGCATCCGCCGCGGCGACATCCATTTCGTCGTCTCGAACGCGCTCGCTTCTTAATCGAGTAACGGGGCGTCCGGCTCCCTCCCTCCGGACGATCCGCGGCGTCGGTCCTCCCCCGACGCATTGCAACGCCCGCCGGCTCCTCCCCCCGGCGGGCGTTCGCGCGTCAGGGCCCCGGCTTGACGGGCCGGCGCGGCGTTGCGACAAGCCGGCGATGCAGCCCATTCACGTGATCGGCGGCGGCCTGGCGGGCTGCGAGGCGGCCTGGCAGATCGCCCGCGCCGGCGTCCCCGCCGTCCTGCACGAAATGCGCCCCGAGCGGACGACCGAGGCCCACCGCACGGCGAGTCTCGCCGAACTCGTGTGCTCCAACTCCTTCCGCTCGGACGACGCCGAAACCAACGCCATCGGCGTCGTCCACCGCGAGATGCGCGCGCTCGGTTCGCTGATCATGCGTTCGGCCGACGCGCATCAGGTGCCCGCCGGCGGGGCGTTGGCGGTCGATCGCGACGGCTTCTCCGCCGCCGTCGAAGCGACGATCGCCGCCGAGCCGCTGATTCGCATTGAGCGGGGAGAGATCGCCGGCCTGCCGCCTCACGACTGGGACAGCGTCGTCGTCGCCACCGGCCCGCTGACCTCTCCCGGGCTCGCCGCGGCGATCCGCGCTCTGACCGGCGAGGATTCGCTCGCCTTTTTCGACGCGATCGCGCCGATCGTCCATCGCGATTCCATCGACATGAATGTCGTCTGGCCGCAGTCGCGCTACGACAAGGCGGGCCCCGGCGGCTCAGGCGCCGACTATCTCAACTGCCCGATGAACCGCACCCAGTACGAGGCCTTTGTCGACGCGCTCATCGCGGCCGACAAGACCGAGTTCCGCGAATTCGAAGGCACGCCCTATTTCGATGGCTGTCTGCCGATCGAAGTGATGGCCGATCGCGGCCGCGAGACCCTGCGGTATGGGCCGATGAAGCCAGTCGGCCTGACCAACGCGCACGCGCCGACGATCAAGCCCTACGCCGTTGTCCAGCTTCGCCAGGACAATGCGCTCGGTACGTTGTTCAACATGGTCGGATTCCAGACCAAGCTCAAATATGGCGAGCAGACGCGCGTCTTCCGCCTCATCCCCGGACTGGAGAAGGCGGAATTCGCGCGGCTCGGCGGGCTGCATCGCAACACTTTCCTCGACTCGCCGCGCCTGCTCGACGCGACCTTGAGGCTCAAGGCGGCGCCGCGGCTGCGTTTCGCCGGTCAGATCACCGGCTGCGAAGGTTATGTCGAGAGCGCCGCGGTCGGCCTGATCGCCGGCCGCCTCGCCGCCGC